>QQUG01000015.1 GCA_008501705.1 Flavobacterium sp. | reverse complement strand
AATTTACCGCTGAAAAAGTAGGCGGGGAAACCCTGCTTTCCCAAATTATTAAAATGGTTCAGCAAGCACAAGGGAGTAAGGCACCCGTTCAAAAACTGGTCGATAAGATTGCTGGTATTTTTGTTCCTGTGGTACTCGGTATTTCCATTGTCACCTTCATCGTCTGGATGTCAGTAGGAGGCGATAATGCCTTTTCACAAGCCTTATTAACTTCTGTGGCCGTACTGGTTATCGCTTGTCCCTGTGCCTTGGGCTTGGCAACGCCTACTGCCATAATGGTGGGTATCGGCAAGGGCGCTGAAAACAATATTTTGATAAAGGATGCCGAAAGTTTAGAACTCGGCCATAAAGTGAATGCAGTAATCCTGGATAAAACAGGTACCATTACAGAAGGAAAACCATTGGTAACCGATATACTCTGGAACGATAAGCTTGAAAATCAAAATGAATACAAGGAAATTCTCTTGGCTATCGAAGGGCAATCAGAACATCCTTTGGCAGAAGCAGTCGTTAATCATTTGAAAGAGGAAAATATTGAACAAGCAGAAATTACTTCCTTCGAAAGTATTACCGGAAAAGGTGTAAAGGCGCAACAGCAGAATGGTTCAAAATATTATGTGGGCAACCATAAACTAATGGTCGAAAAGAATATTCAAATCGACACTACTTTAATGCAAACAGCAGAAAGTCTCGAAGAAAAAGCAAAAACAGTCATATTCTTTGGTAACGAAAATCAAGTGCTCGCGATACTGGCCATTGCAGACAAGATTAAAGAAACTTCAAAAAAAGCTATAGCTATGCTTCAAGAAAGAGGCATTGAGGTCTATATGCTCACGGGAGATAACAGTAAAACCGCATTAGCTGTTGCAAATCAGGTAGGAATAACAAATTACCAAGGCGAAGTAATGCCTTCGGACAAAGCGGCTTTTGTCGAGAAATTACAGGCGGATGGAAAGATAGTAGCTATGGTTGGCGATGGGATTAATGATTCCCACGCTTTGGCACAGGCGAATGTAAGCATTGCAATGGGTAAAGGTTCCGATATAGCAATGGATGTAGCAAAAATGACCTTGATAACGTCAGATTTACAATCCATCCCCAAAGCACTGGAACTATCAAAAAGAACCGTGTTGGGCATTCGTCAGAATTTGTTCTGGGCATTCATTTACAATATCATCGGTATTCCAATTGCAGCAGGAGTTTTGTATCCCGTAAACGGTTTTTTATTGGATCCGATGATAGCAGGTGCTGCAATGGCATTCAGTAGTGTGTCTGTAGTTGCAAATAGCTTAAGACTTAAACGAGTAAAACTTTAATAACAAATAAATTCAATACAATGAAAACTTTAAAATTTAAAACAAATATCAATTGTGGTGGGTGTGTATCGAAAGTAACCCCTTTTTTAAACAAACAAGAAGGTGTAGAAAGTTGGGAAGTAGATACTGCCAATCCTAATAAAATCTTAACCATTGAAAGCGATGGTGCAACTAAAGAAGACGTAACATCTACTTTGCAAAAAGTAGGATTTAAAGCGGAACCTGTAGATTAATACGTTTTTTTAATATGGCTTATATCTTAATTTCGGTTGTGATTATTCTCTTTGCTGTTCATTTTTATAGAAAAGCGAAACGCCAAGGCGTAAAGCCATTTCCAGAGCATTGGCATAAATTATTAATGGATAATGTGCTGTTTTATAGAAATCTTTCAAAAGACGGACAGCTAATTTTTCAGCAAAAAATGATGCTATTTTTAAGTGAGGTCTATATTGATGCTGTGCAGTTTGAACTAGAAGAATTGGACAAGATTTTAATTGCAGCAAGTGCAGTAATCCCTGTTTTTGGCTTCAAAGAATGGCACTACACCAATTTAAGCGGAATCCTGTTATATCCAGATAATTTTAATGAGGATATGCAATTTAGCAGTAAGGATAACTCACGGAATATTGGTGGAATAGTTGGTAATGGAAGGTTCGAGAAGCAAATGATACTTTCCAAAAAAGCATTATACCACGGCTTTAAAAATACAACCGATAAAAGTAATACTGGCATACACGAATTCGTACATCTTATAGATAAGTTGGACGATAGAACAGACGGTGTGCCAGAACGGCTATTGGAACATCAATATGCCATACCTTGGTTAAACTTAATCCATAAAGAAATGGAAGCGATAAATGATAACCATTCTGATATCAGAAAATATGGTGGCACTAATCAAGCTGAATTCTTTGCGGTTGCTTCAGAGTATTTTTTTGAACGTCCGGACTTACTTAAAAAGAAACATCCCAAATTATACAAGATGTTGGTTAAATGTTTTAATCAAAAATTAGTTCGCCCGACTCATATTTAACTTACTGTAGAATAACTTAAAAGTTAACAACACTATCTAAAGCATCATCCGCTTCTTTATGGATAAAATTTGCCTGATAATTCAATGTGGTTTTTAAATCACTATGTCTATATAGCTTTTGTAACATTAAAGGATGAATGGAATCACCGGCAATATTACCAAAAGTATGTCTGGCGATATGCATTGTTATCTTCTTGTCTATTTTAGCTTTTTTAGCAATGGATTTTAAGTTGTCATTGAATTTCTTAGTTGCCGTTTTCCTTTTATTATAGATGTCTTTTGCATCATCAAGATTCGCCTTTTTCAATTCAGGGAAAACAAAATCAGTAGCGTATCTTTTATCATCTCTGTAGAAATCTAAAATTCTTAGAACTTTATCTGGAATTTTTAAGGACAGTAGTTTTGAGTTTTTATTCATTCTGTAATGAAGCCTATTGTCGTATATATCTGACCACTTTGTCCAGAGCACATCAGTAACCCGCATTCCTGCAAAATTGAAGCTGAATAGCCAAACATTTCTTGTGTGAATTTCATTACGAGTTAGATTATCTAAGGCTTCAATTTCTCTTACTTCAACAATGTTCAACCCTATTTTTGTAGTCTCAGGAAACTTGATTTTAATTTGGTCACCACCAAAAGGATACAATTCCCTGCTGACTATTTTTAGCTTTATAGCTCTGTTGAACAATAAGCGGATTAAAACAAGGATATTCATTATTGAAGTCTCTGCAAGGTCGTGCCTAACTTTGAGGTATATCATCAATTTTTTAAGAAAGCGCTCATCAATTTCTTGAAATGAAAGCTGTTTAGATTTGTGATATTTTACGATATAACTAATCAATGCGCTGTCCGTGGATAGACGGTTTAACTTTTCAGCAACTTCCAGTTCATCCAGATGCTCTTGTGCCAGTTCAAAGAAAGTTGAGGAGTTCCCTGATGCATAAATTTCTTTTTTAATCTGGTTTGCAGAGGCATCTTTATATTCGTACTGTAAATCAATAAGAGCCTTATTGGCATCAGAAAGTTGTTGTGATAGCAACTTGTTTAAGCTATCGGCATTTGGATTTGATTTTTTTACTCGAAGGTTTTTTTCGTCCCATTCCTCTATATCAATATAATGGCCAACATATTGATAAGTGGAACGACGGTTTTTTGTAATTCGAATAGCTAACGGATATTGTCCCTTAGTGTTCGGTTTTTTACGAAGAATTATTTTTGCATTTGATGACATAATTAACCTGTTTTGAGTACGAAAGTCAAATCAGGTACAACATAGGTACAACATTGCGTTTTTTGCTCAATTTTTGTTGTACACTTTCGATAAAGATACGAATTTATTGGGCTTTTTAGGTACAACATAGGTACAACAAATGTTGAAATCAACTGATATTAAATGACTTTAAAGAAAATGACAAATCATATAAATCATTGAAAATGAGTGTTTTTGCACTTCTTTGGTGCAATATACGCTAGACTTAGGATCTAGTGCCGCAAGGCGTGGGGGTTCGACTCCCTTCAGCCGCACTTCAAAAACCTCCTGTTTTTACAGGAGGTTTTTTTGTTTGCTTCAGGCAGTCGAACCGCAGCTATGTCGAAGCCTTAAAACCAGGTATAACTAACATTCATCAATAAACTCTAAACATTTATCGATAAGGTGAGGGCTTGAACTTTTTAGTTCAATTACTTTAGAATCTTTAACAAATACATCGAAATTAATTTTTTTCTGAAACAGATCTTCATGTCTTTGTTTAACCATCATGGGTTCCGAAAGCCATTGAGAACGATTCTCCCAATCCCTGTTGCCTTGTTGGGACCGATTATAGATTCTTTTTTCCATCACCGATATGTCATCATTAAGAAAAATAATTCCATGAGGCGGCGGGAATAATTGAGCAGTAGATCTAATAAGATCGAAGATAAGAAGCTGATCGTTCTTATCTCTAAGGGTATCCAAATAGAATAGATTGGTTAGCCAGAAAGTATCTAAAAGGCACACAAGCCCTTTTTTGTAAAGCATTTCAGCTTCTACGTATTGTTTTATCCAATGGTTGTGAAAGTAAATAAAGGAACGCAAACGAAATTTATTAGTGACAAAGGCATCTGTTACAAACTTCGGAAAGTTTTCACCCTCGTAGAAGCCTCTGAATTCCGGTCGCACTTTTGTTAATTTCCGTACCAGGGTCGATTTGCCAGACGCCTGGGCACCAACTATAGCTATTATCTTACCATCCGTTTTCATAATCAGGAAGAAATCACTTTGTGTAGGATTCAATCATTTTAAGTGATACGAACCAATCACACTAACATTTTGAGGATGTGTTAGTCGGAACAGTTGCCTTTTACTCACCTTAAATGGAAATATTTTATATTAAATAACGCAGCTGTCGTTTGTACAGAATTTTTCCTGGAGGACATCTTCTCCCGCATTCAGAAACGTTAAAGGCGACAAATTTTCTATCATTTCTTCGTATTGTTCTTTCGAAATGGCCTCGTATGGCATCTGAGCGTAGGCTCCTGCTTCTAATTTTGGTAAAAAGCTGATGGATTTCAATTTATACTTGAAAAAATCGAGGATAGGCGATATTTGATCGGCTTCTTCGGGAGTGAAGGTAACGGTACAGCTCACCTGGTTGTCCGACCAATACGTCTGGAGAAAACTAGCCAAACTCACCTGCTCCCAAATACTTACTTCTTTAAGACTTCGGCCTTCACATTTTACCGGAAAAGAAATAACCATGGATGAAGGATCCATGATATCTTCTTCCATATCCAGACCGGCTGCGGCCAACTCTGGTAAAAACCGGGTTGTTTTCGCAATTCGAACCCGGCGGATATAATATTCGAATTCCGGATAATGACAGCCGGGATTAACCCCTGCGAGCAAACTCACGGTTCCGGAAGGTTTTACACTTGTTGTTTTTATACTACGAGGTACACATAACCATGCAGAGTATATTTCGTCCCACCTTTGGATTTCGTTATACCCGTCTTCCAGCCAGCTTTTTAATTTATCAAGGGAGTATTTTTCAATAAAATTGGTGACCCCGGTAACGGAGGTGCCAATTCTACGATTGCGTTTTTGTACGCGATTGGTCTGGTGCCAGGTAGTACTGGCCAGGGTTGCTGTTTTCCCAACCAGGTAAGCAAATTTCAGGGTTCGGAGGTAATCGGCCTTCGATTCTGCTTTAGATGGAAAAGTCTCAACCAGACAACACAGTTCATAGCTTTCAAGAGACTGTTCTCCGCACGGATTGGTGCCTTTTGCCTTAATGTCCTTATGGTCAACAGGATCGCACATTCGGGAATACGACCGTATATTATCCATAAATATATACCCGGGTTCGCCATTTTTTGCTGTTTGTTGCGCTACTTCTTTAAAATCTGTTTTATCGTCTACCAGAACACTATTGTTAGATGCCCAACCATAAGCAGCACGGTTTGCCCGAGATCCGGTGTATTCGTTAACAGAATCATCCCATTGGTAGTCCTTTAATTTTCTATATTCTTCATTATATACATTGCCTAGGGCAATTTGGGCAGTACGCCGGACATTGCCGGCCACCACACATTGGCCTATCATATTCATAATGTCTGCGATAGCCGTAATACTAATGTATTTATTATCTTCCTTATCCAGCACTTTCCGAATTTGATCGTGCAGATTTTCAAGGGGAGCAGGTCCGCTTGAAATCCCACCGAAGCCTTTAATTAACTCTCCGGCGGGTCGGATTTTACTATAGTCAAAGCGTACTGTAAGTGCAGATTGACCGCTAAAATGATATGTAAAATAGGAGGAAAGTAACCTTTTCAGGCTTTCTACCCAACCCTCACGGGTATCGGAGATTATGTATAGATCTTCAGTTTTTTGAGGCTTATATACAATGAGTTGCTGCGCTCCTGCCACATCAAAACCCACTCCTACGCCCACCATACTCATATCCATCATAAAGGCGAATGGCATCAATGCCTCATCTAGGGATTGTCCTAGTTTTTCGGTCGATACAAAAGCACAATTAAAAAGAGCCTGCCCTACTTTCTTCTCATGAATTAAAGGGGTGCCCAGGGCCCAAAGCATTCGTCCCGGAGGGAGGAATTTCATTGTAAACATCCGGTCGTACATCTCCTGGGCCGAATCCTGGGCTTTATGGTCGTTCCAGCCCAAATGATTATTTAAGATGTATTCTTTTTGAAGAGAATAACAACCTTCAACTACCCGACGGATCGTTTCGAACCATTGTTCGTTTTCACCATTTTCTTTAAGACGAGAATAAGTGCGGAAGTAGGTTAAAAGCCCAAGGCCATTAAAGCCAAAGTCAGGTTCTCTATTGCGATACTGATTTACGAAATTATCCGATAATTGAAAGAGGAGCTGCATAGTTAACAGAATTAAAAATTAGAAATGATAAAAATATTGTACCGATCCGCTCGGTTGAGGAATGGAAAATTACACAATTGATTTATAAAAAAATACTTTTAAGTCTTTTTTTATAAACATAAGATTGTTGATTAAATTCTCTTGGGTGCAGGGGGTAGATTTAACTGCTTTAAGTTTTCTGTAATCGATCTAAATTTAAATCGGATATGTTTGTCCGAAATAAAATAATAAGTATCTTTGCTTTTCAAAATAAATGCACTAAGATGTTTTCGAAAGCATGCGAATATGGAATAAGGGCTGCCACATATATAGCCTCACAATCTAAACTTTCCCGACGGGTTAGTCTTAAGGAGATTGCAAATGAAATCGATTCTCCGGTCGCATTTACTGCTAAGATTTTGCAACAATTGTCAAGAAATAAGATAATCGATTCGGTAAAAGGTGCCTCGGGTGGATTTGAAATAGATAGGGGAAAGATCGATCATATAAAGCTCAGTCAAATAGTGTACGCCATCGACGGAAACAATGTGTATGTGGGTTGTGGTCTGGGATTGAAAAAGTGTAATGCCAGTAAACCTTGCCCCGTACACGATAAGTTTGTCGAGATACGAGAGGATCTAAAGAATATGCTAGAAAATACAAGTCTTGATGAGATGACCGCCGGACTAGAAGTTGGACTAACCTATTTGAAACGATAAAAAAATTTGCTTTTAAATCGGACAAAAATGTCCTATAAAACCATACTACTTAATACAGGAATTAAAATTAAAAGAGTTATGAATACAACAGATGAAAAAACAATAGGCCAATTGGTAGCCGATGATTATCGAACTGCACAGGTTTTCAGAAATCACAAGATAGACTTTTGCTGTAAAGGAAACCGAACTATACAGGAGGTGGCTGAAAAGAAAAACCTGAACCTCGAAATGATCTACAGGGAAATTGATGAGATTCAGAGACGAGCTGCTGTAGAAAATATAGATTTTAAAGCGTTGCCTTTGGATCTGCTTGCCGATTACATTGAGAAGAAACATCACCGCTATGTGGAAGAAAAGATTCCGGTACTTAAACAGTATTTAAATAAGCTGGAGAAGGTGCATGCGGCCAGACATCCGGAGTTACATAAGATAAATTACCTCTTTACGGCAAGTAGTGGTGAACTCGCCATGCATATGAAAAAAGAAGAACTGGTTCTTTTTCCATATATCCGAAAAATGGTAAAGGCGAAGCAACAGAATTTAGCATTGGATGATCCTCATTTTGGACTGGTTAAAAATCCCATCCGGGCAATGATGCAAGAACATGATAATGAAGGAGAACGCTTCCAGCAGATAGAAGATTTGAGTAATGGCTATTCGCCACCGGCTGATGCCTGTAACACCTATAAGGTAACTTTTGCCTTACTAAGGGAGTTTCAAGACGACCTGCATTTCCACATTCACCTGGAGAACAACATTCTGTTTCCTGGAGCCGTAGCATTAGAAAAAGAACTGATGGTCTGATCAAAATTTTTTGAAGGTTAATACCGAAAATCGCTTCCGAAGTACAATTGAATATAATTATAAATCTACATACCGATGAAAAATTCAAGAACAATTCTCATGACCCATTCTGGACGTAGACATAGATCGAATAAGATAAGAACGATTTATAACAATATGTTAGCCGAATTCAAAAGGGGAGAAATTGGCTATGCTGCGATTGCTATCTTAGGGCAAAGTTGTTTAGGCTCCATTGCTGTTATTTTATTACTTATGAATGATATGCCAACCGTGATAAAAATGGTGCAACTTTTTCTTGTTACGGTATTCTGTATGGCGTTTAATGGTGCAGTACTTGCTCAATTAAAATCGAAAATAACATTCGATCTGCTAATCGCAACTATTCTATTGAGTACTTGTGTTATTATTACGAACTTAGTCTAAGCAGGACATATAAATACTGGAAAATTTCACCTATTAATGCTTAGGTGATCTTAATATGCTTCAGGTAGTGGAACCGCAGCCGCACCATCAATTTTCAGAACCGAATTAGGAATGTAAATAATTAAAATACAGATAATTATAATTTTTAACGTACCTTTAGATACTTCCCACTTCTCCCTAGGCTATTTTCAGATTCGAATTTGTTTTCATTCTATCGGTCTTCTTATGTTCAATAAGGAGGAATTTTTTACTAACCAAACATAAATAATTATGAAAACAAAAAATCTAACTTTCCTTGGTGCCATATTTTTAGCCATGCTGATCTGTGCTCCGCTAACCGCACAGGACGAAAATGCGATGCCAGCTTACATTACGGTAACAACCTTGTATTGGAGTACGGACCGGGAATCGTCCGATATTGAAGACGAGAACAAATGGATGGAGATCGAGAAGAAATACCTGGAGGAGGTAACCAAAAAGAACGAATACATCCAGAGCGTTGGTTTTTACATGCATTTATACTCGGCCTCCAGCCTCGAGTCAAAGTACGTACAAACCTATGCTTCCTGGGCCGATATAGAAAAAGCGCAGGACAGAAATGTAGAATTGGAAAAACTAGCATGGCCCGATGAGGCTGTTAGGAAAAGGTATATGAATAACCGACAATCGTTTTACCAGGACTTTCATTCGGATGAGATCTACGTTCCTTTGGCAGGAGCCAAACCGTTTACCCAGGCTCCGGAAGATGACATGGTGGCCTATATTCGCATCAGTAAAATGGCGTTTCCGGAAGATGGAACCAATGAAGAGTTCATGAAACTTCACAAAGAATTTCTTGAGGTTTCGGTACATAACAATGACAAGATAAAGGCCTATTACCCGAATGTTCATGGTTGGGGTGCAGACAGAACCGAATTCATCGAAGCATTCTACTTAGAATCTATGGACGACCTGGATGATATGAACGACGGACTTAGTGACGCTATTAATGCCAAATGGCCTGATGAGGCCGTAAGAGATGAATTTTTCAAAGATTACAATAAGTACTTTACAGGAGATCACGGCGACTATATTTATACTATGATCGCCGAGCTTCGAAAATAATAAGGTATTTTAATCTATAACGAACGAAGCCATAAAGCCTCCGTCTATTCGGAGGCTTTTTAGTTTGTTCTAAAGAAAATCTTGATTATATCTATGAAGCGAAAAAAAGGCCCGTATAGTACATACGGGCCGAAGAATTTTTATTCGCTTGGGGTAGTTTTAGCGTAAACCAGCCCGACAAGCAGCCCCATTATTAGATAAAACACCAGGTAGATCCCAAAGTTTACCAGCGTACCGGTAAGATCCAGCATGTTGGAGGTTGCAAAGTTAATTAGGCCGTCTCCCAAGCCGTGCATAACGGCGAGCCAGAATCCAAAGGCGAGCCCACTATTGGCTCCGTAATTGCCCGAACCGAACGTCCGGTAAATAGTGCAGAAAGCAAAGGCTGCAATGATACACCCAAGGATAAGATAGGGCATGTCCGGCATATCCTTCATTATACCATCTGTAAGTGCGTTTTCACGAAAGTACGGATCGGCCAGAAGCCCCCACAACAGGTAACCTCCACCATACCCCCAGATAGTAGCTACCAGGGTGCTAACGATGTTTGATTTTGAGAACATAATAGAAATTTATTGGTTATATATCAGCAAGTTACAAAATAATACAACCTGAAAAGTAAGAATTTACGCACCACGTTGAAGGTGGGTGATCTCGCGGGAGGTGACTTCACAATTGGCTCCTTTTTTCGATGCAACCAAGGCCCCGATCGCACAGGCAGTGTCCAGGGCAGTTTCTGTATTCGACCCACATAATAAGTGATAGATCAAACCTGCAAAGAAAGAATCGCCTGCACCTACCGTATCGGCAACTTTCACTTTATAACCCGGATGAGTTACAAATTCCTTTCCGTACAATAAAACCGCTCCCTGATCACCGAGAGTTACACAAATGTTCCTCGTGGCGGTTTTTTCAGCAATAGTGAGAACCTGCTCTTGCAGATCGTCCGTATGGATATCCAGTAAACGGCACACGTGTACAAGCTCTTCATCATTCATCTTTACAAGGTCTGCTTTTCGCATTAGGTCCAGGATAAGTGTATCAGAGTAGAAGGGCGGCCTAAGATTCAGGTCGAAGATAGAAAAGTTGCTGTATTCGAGTAGCTCATTTAAGGTTTGCAGATTATGCTTTTTACGAAGGGCAAGCGAACCGAAGATGAGAGCGTCTGCCTGTTTTATCTTCGGAATCATTACGGAAGGGATAGTAATGTGATCCCAGGCTACATCTTCTAGGATGGAATATTGAGCCACACCATCGGATAGTGAAACCAGGACCTGTCCGGTAGGCTTATAAGCGGACACTGAAATGCCCGTAGTTGATAATCCCTGAGTTTGTATTTCTGCTAAGGCACGATGACCCAAATCATCGTCCCCAACAGTGCTGAGCATGGTTACTTCGGCACCTTGCGTATGTAATCGCATCGCAACGTTTAAAGGAGCACCACCCAATAAACTCGCCTCCGGAAATACATCCCACAACACTTCTCCAAAACTAACTATATGTACGTTCTTATTCGTCATCGGGGATCAACTTCTTCTCCAGATCTTCTAGACTAACACCTTTGGTCTCCGGCATTTTGAACACTCCCCATAGCAATTGTAGTACCATCATTCCGGCGAAGAAATAATATATCACTTCTAGTTTGTCCCTGAAAAGCCCTTCGCTGGGATCGATAAAGAAAGGCGTGACCAAAGTGATGAGGGCCGCGAACACCCAGTGTGTGCTCGTTCCCCATGATTGCCCGTAGGCTCGTACCCTGTTGGGGAATATTTCAGAAATAAATACCCAGATGATCGCTCCCTGTCCGATGGCATGTGAAGCTATGAACATACAGATAAACACAAGTAATAAAGTAGGGCTTAGGCCGGCCTGGAAACAGTAACCCACCATAAATAAACTGGTGATATATCCTATGGATCCTATGATAAGTAATTGTCGGCGACCCAGGCGATCGATCAACCGAATCCCTATGAGCGTGAAAATTAGGTTAACCGCTCCTATCGCTATAGAATTGAATAAGGATTCTTCACCTCCAAGCCCGGCTTGCTCCAGGATCTGTGGAGCGTAGTATAGCACGAAATTAATACCCGATAACTGGTTGAAGAAGGCTATTAGAAATCCGAGCCAGAGTACTTTCTTATATTTTTTCTGAAATAATTTATCGTTGCTTTTAGGAAGTGCAGCGTCTGCCTGGATCTCTTTCAGGTGGATCAATGCCTCGGCATCTTTATACATTCGTTTTAGTACCGAAAGTGCTGCTTCTGCATTTTTTTTCTGAAGTAATAACCAACGCGGACTATTAGGTACGTTCATTACCATGAGCGTATAAGCGAGAGCCGGAATGCCTTCCACCCCCAGCATCCAGCGCCAGTCCATGTCTCCGCCTACGCCTTTCAGAAGCCAGTTAGAGACAAAGGCGATCAATATTCCGAATACAATATTAAACTGGTACAAGGCACCAAGACGACCCCTGTTCTCGGCCGTTGTGATCTCGGAAATATAAATAGGGGCTGCCACCGAGGACACGCCTACGCCAATACCTCCTATAAATCTGAAAAAAGAAAAGCTATACGGGTCTGGAGCAAATGCGCTTCCCATAGCAGAAACGAAGAAGAGTATCCCTATCCAGAATAAGGTCTTTTTTCTTCCCAGGCGTTTTGTGGGGATCCCACCTAAAAGCGAACCCAGGACCGTGCCCCAAAGCGCCATACTCATTATAAAAGTTCCGTGGAATAGGGGAGAGGTGTTCCAAAGCTCCTGGATGGGTTGGTTGGCACCACTTATTACTACTGTGTCAAAACCGAATAAGAATCCAGCCAGAGCGACAGTAATGCTCCATTTGGTTATGTCTTTCATTGAATTGGTTTGTTAGAAGGATTCAAGATACCAAAAATTTAGATGGTTGGTCATTCTTTTTTACTCGTTAACCGATCGATTTTTCTAAAATATACGTACAACTTTTGTTGTATTATGAGCCTGATGACTTATTAAATCGATAATTTTGCAGCATCTTAAAAAAATACAGAGAAATGCGATCAAAAACTTTGGATGCAAGACTTGAACTTACCCTGGATGAAATGAAAGATCTGGGTTATAAAGTGGTAGATACGGTTGTGGACCATACGGCCAACCAGGGATCGAAACTACCCGTGTCCTTGGCTTCGCGTGAGGAAATGGATCATATGTTCCTGGAAGAAGCTCCCGAATACCCCTCGGATGTTAACCAGGTTCTCGATTTTGTGACGGAAAATGTGCTGGAGAAAAGTTCTATCGTATCCCACCCTAAATTTTACTCATTTGTCCCGGGACCGAGTAATTATATAAGCGTTATGGCGGATACCCTGGCTACTGGATACAATATTTTTTCGGGGGGTTGGACCACTTCGCCTGCTGCGGCAGAATTGGAAATTGTAACCGTGGGCTGGCTTCAGAAAATATTTGGCTTCCCCGTGAAGAAAGGTGGGGGAATATTTACAAGCGGAGGCTCTATGGCCAATCTTACCGCTATTGCCACTGCGAGGCGGGTCATGTGCCAGGAAGATTTTTCGAAAGCGATCATATATCTATCAGATCAGGCGCATTCATCAAATATCAAGGCGATAAGGATCTTAGGTTTCAGAAAAGAACAGATTAGGATCATCCCTACAGATATGGAATTTAAATTCGCAATAAATAAATTAAAAAATGCGATTGCCAGAGACCGTATAGAAGGATACCAGCCATTTTGCTTAATTGCTACGGCGGGGACCACGAATACCGGAACAGTAGATCCACTTACTCAACTGGCTGCGATCTGTAAAAAAGAAAAGATATGGTTTCACATTGACGGGGCTTATGGTGCGGCTGCTATACTTTCGGAACAGGGAAAAAGATCACTAAAGGGAATTGAAAAGGCAGATTCGTTAACGGTAGATCCACATAAATGGTTTTACCAGCCGTATGAGAGTGGTTGTTTGCTGGTTAGAAATTCTAAATGGCTGAAAAACACTTTTACAGAAAAACCAGAATACCTCAGGGATGTAGAGGGCAATACTTCCGAAATTAACTTCTACGATCACGGGGTACAACTCACGCGAAGGTTTCGGGCCTTGAAATTTTATATGTCGATAAAGTCTTTCGGGCTGGCAGCTTTCAGAAAAGCGATCACATACAACATCGAACTGGCCGAGCGAGTAGAATCACTGTTACGTGAGAGTGAGCATTGGGAGATCATATCCCCGGCAACACTTGCCGTGATCAATTTTAGGTACAATCTTATCGTTCAGAAATTAAACGAAACACAATTGGATGATCTAAACCAGTATATCTCTAAGAAAATTATGTTGTCTAAGGAAGCCGTACTTATGACCACCGTGTTGAATGGTCAGATCGTATTGCGCATGTGTCTTATAAACCCAAGAACAACGATGGATGACGTAAAATCGACCCTCGATCTTTGCCGGAAGTTTGCCTTGGAGAAATATTCAGATTAATCCTCGGTACGTTCAATAAGATCTTCTACTTCTTCCACTTCTTCCTGTGTAAGCTCCGGATTCTGTGGGACCTCCTCGGAAGTTTTATAATGGATCTCATAATACATCGCAAAATGATCACTGCCAAAATTTTGGGATCGGGTCATTTTTCCCACATAGAGATCAGGGGTGTGAAACAAATGGTCCAGTGGAAATCTTAAAAATGAATATCGTGCATGGAAGGTACTAAAGAAACCTCGGCCGATACGTGGGTCCAGCATCCCGGTTAATTTTCTGAACAGTCGGGTTGTCCTGCTCCAGACAACATCATTCATATCGCCACAAACTACTGCCGAACAATCTAGATCCCTGATCTTCTTCCCAACGATCATTAATTCGGCATCCCGTTCCTTGGCCGTTTCGTTCTCGGTAGGACTTGGAGGAGCAGGATGCAGGCAGGCAAAAAAGATGGGATTACCAGAAACTGGATACGTAAAGAATATAGAAGGGACATCGTTCTCTACAAGAAAATTAGTTTCTACACCATCCAGTTCAACCCTGGAGTACAAATGCATACCGTAGTAATTCTCCAGCGGGATCTTTTCGCCATATGGATAATCCGATTCTATTTTCTCCAGAGCCTTTTCCCATTCGTCGTCGCTTTCCATGGTAAGAACCATATCAGGATCGCATTCGTGGATCAATTGTATGAACTCCTCATAGTTTTTATTGTCCTGCAGCACATTTGCTGCCAGGATGGAAACATGACCATCACTGCTAAAAGGCGTTTTCTTTCTTGGGAAAATAGCCGTGTACGGAATGATCTTAATCAGTTGGTAAATGGCTGATATTCCCAGAGCAGCCAGGAGAATAAGTAATTCTGTAGTGAATGTTTTTGTTAAAAATATCAGTAAAAAAAACAATAGCCCCTGGATCACTACGGTTTGCGCCCTGATAAAATCCGGAGTACGAAAAAACCAGTGCGGATTTCTCGTAGCTGGAAGAAACGGAGAAATTATAAATATCGCCGCGATTATATAAAGCACTATCATCATTCCTTAAAGTTAAAAGAATCCATTAGAATAATCCATACTTTTAGAGGGTGAAAACTCATTACGACGTTTTGGTGATTGGCGGAGGTGCAGCAGGGTTCTTTACGGCAATTAATACTGCCGAGATGAACCCCGGTTTGAAGATCGGTATTCTGGAGCGAGGCAAGGAGGTGCTTACGAAAGTTAAGGTATCCGGCGGCGGCCGGTGTAATGTTACCCACGCCGAATTCATCCCGGACCAATTGGTGGCTATGTATCCCAGGGGAGAAAAGGAACTTTTGGGGCCTTTTCATCGGTTTATGACGGGAGATACGATTGAGTGGTTTGAACAAAGAGGGGTTGCCTTAAAAACCGAGGAAGATGGGAGAATGTTCCCGGTTTCAGATTCGTCTCAATCCATCATCGATGTGCTGCTGAATGAAACAAACAGATTGGGTGTGGACGTGTTATATAGCCAACCGGTGCGGAATATACATTTTACGGACGATAAATGGAATATTAGTACCATTTCTGAAACGTTCTACGCACCTGCTGTGGTGATGTCGACGGGTAGTAATCCAAAAATATGGCAACTGCTCAAGGACCTTGGTCATAAGATAGTTCCTCCTGTGCCATCTTTGTTTACTTTCAATATAAAAGATCAAAGAATTTCCGGCCTGGCCGGAATATCTGCCGAAGTCTCAGTAGAAGTCCTTGATGAGAATGAAAAAGCGATCCTTGCCAGTGAAGGCCCCTTATTGATCACACATTGGGGGATGAGTGGACCTGCCATATTAAAATTATCAGCCTGGGGTGCACGCCTCCTGGAGCCACTAAAATATTATTTCACTATCAAAGTGAATTGGTTGAATGATACCGACGCCAGTATGGCTAACGAACTATTGAGATCGATCAAATTTGATCTCGCGAAAAAGAGAATTGCTAAGGCGGCACAGTTCGGACTTGCAAAAAGGCTTTGGCGAAAATTAGTGGAAGTTTCAGGAATTGATGAGGAGCAGACCTGGGCCGATCTCACCAAAGATCAGCAGGCCCGGTTGATTGGACAGTTAACGGCTTCAACCTTTAGAGTGAAAGGGAAGAGCACCTTCAAGGAAGAGTTTGTAACTGCGGGGGGTGTGGAGTTAAAGGAGGTGAATTTTAAGACCTTCGAAAGTAAATTGTTCCCAGGAATGTATTTTGCCGGCGAAATATTAAATATAGATGCCATTACCGGTGGATTTAACTTTCAGAATGCCTGGACGGGGGGATTTCTAGCAGCCAGAGCTATTGCTGAACAAGTATGAGTATGTATCGTTATATTGCATTATTACGAGGAATTAATGTAAGCGGCCAGAAGAAGATATTGATGGCCGATTTACGCGCCCTGTGTGAATCGTTGGGTTTTCTGAACGTACGAACCTATATTCAGAGCGGGAATGTGATATTTGATTCTGAAAAAGAAGTTTCTTCGGAAATAATTTCAGAAGCAATAGAGAAAAAATATGCCTGGCACGTTCCTGTTCTGCTTACAACTGCCGGCGAAATACAAGCTATATTGGACGGCTGTCCCTTTCCGAAGGAAAAGAAAGAAAAGAGTTATTTCATGATTCTGTTTAAGCCCCCTTCCACAGAAAATATTGAAATAACCCTTTCTTATAACTTCTCTAATGAGGAATTCGAGATCACTCCTAGGTGTGTCTATTATTATTGCTCTACCGGTTATGGTCGTGCTAAAATGAGTGGTAATTTCTTCGAAAGAAAACTTCAGGTCATTGTTACAGCGCGTAATTATAGAACGATGGTAAAACTCTTAGACATCGCTAATTCAACTTAGCCTGTATCATGGCCTTCAGATCTAATAATTGTAATTCTAGTGTCTCGATCTTCTTGTTCTGATCATTAATTATTTGTTGTTGCTCCTGTAAGGCCTTCACAATCGGTACTACAAATTCTGCATAGCGCAAGCCGTAATGTGAATTATCATCATTGGGTTTTTCAACGCCGTGAAAATTGTAATTAGAAGAGATGGCGGCTTGTTCTACTTCCTGAGCAATAAACCCACTCTGAATTTCTTTCGATTTTAGTTGTTCAGCCTGATTCAATCGAAGGCTATCGGGTAATCTATTAAATCTGGCGATAGCATCCATATCTAAGCGATATGTGACGGGACGAAGTTTAAGGATGAATTCGAGACCTACTACATCTTCTCTGACATTGGTTTTAAAGCGACCATCACTTATATTGCTCCAGTTGGTGTAGCCTCCAATTGAAGTGACTGAGTTGTTGCCAATTCTCACCGTATTATCTGAAGAAACCGTTGTTGCGTACCCAATGGCTGTGGCGTTGGAATATCCCGCATTAGTGACAGCATAAGCTCCTAAAGCGGTATTAAAACTATCACTTCCATTTCCTCCGCTGGAACTATAACCCACAGAGGTATTTCTATTCCCGGATGTTATATTTCGAAGGGAATAGGTTCCTACAGAGGTATTCTCAATGCCTGTGACATTTTGTTGTTGTGAAAATGAGCCGAGCGCGGTATTGTAATTTCCGGTGGTATTAAACTGCAAAGATTGATTTCCAAAAGCAGAGTTGTAAATTCCGGATGAATTGTCTCTCAAAGCATAAAAACCCAGAGCGCAATTCGCACCACCGTCAACATTATTGTAAAGCGAGTAATACCCGATCGAAATGTTAGCATTTCCATTAATATTAGATTGTAAACTTCCGGTTCCGACAGCAGTATTATTAGTTCCAACTGTATTGGCACTCATTGATCCCGATCCGATAGCTACATTGTTTTCTTCGGTATTATTGGCGAGTGCTCCATTTCCAATGGCGACCAAAGCAGCGGAGCTTGTATTTGCCTGAAGTGCATTCCATCCGATGGCCACATTTCCATCTGCCCCTGTAATATTCTCCATGGCGTTATTTCCTATGGCGACGTTATAAAAAGCGTTTACCGGATTGACAAAGGAGGATTCGCCAAAAGCAATATTGTAATTTGTGATATCGCCCACTTCGAGATTATTTCTTCTAAATTTTAAATCCACGTCATCCGTTGTTCCAATAAAATTTGTTGAAGGGTTGGTGCCTGCGTTACCGGTAAGCTCCCATGAGGACGAACTTCCCAGTGCGGCCCAACCGGAACCGGAGTAATACCAGAATCCGGCTGTATTATTTGTTTGGTAAACCAGTAATCCTGTTGCAGGAGAACCAATGGCGGTTCTCTGAGCTTCGGTCATCCTGGGAATTAATATTCCCGCCGAAGTACTTTCGATCTCCAATGCAGACGAAGCATCGGGGGTTACAGTGCCGATTCCAACCTGGGCGACTAAACCGGTTGAAACCATAAACAAAAGAATGATTTTTTTCATATCTATATAATTTATGAGCACGGGAAAGTTCAAATAGATTCAGGGAAAGGGTGATCGAAATAGAGACCCCCGGTACATTAACATCGAAAGACATGGAAAATGTCATCGATAAATTTTCCATGTCTTTGGGTTTTGGGTAAAAAGCGGTTGCTATTTGCCCTTATTGGTGAGAACACTTACTCCAGACCAACCCACTCCTGCAACCATAAACAAAATACCACCAAGCATCATCAGATTTAAGCCTCCGGCCGAATTCTCCATATCGAATTTAAAGACAGAATTACCCAAAGCATCTTTGTCTACTTCTATATTTTCGGCCTCCGGTGGAAAACTGATCGTAAAAGTTTGCTGTATGGTGCCGCCAAATTCTTCCGGACTACTTACCAGCATGTATTTATGTTCGGTGAGTTTGGTTAAATTGGCGTTCTTTTGGTCTGTGTCTATGGTCCACACACCGCGTTTGTTGATCTCACATACCCCATAGGCATTTAGGCTAAGGGTGAAAGACCTGTTCATTTCGTCTTTTTCAAGTTTAAAGTCATCGAGAAAATAAGCGGGCATAGATCGCTCTACCTCGCGTTTTAAAGCTGCGGGGTTGTTCCCCAGGGTGCTCACCCATACCTGCCATTGTTGGGCGTTCATTGTCATTGATACATTGATCTTGGCATTCCCTACCGCATCAATATCCATGTCTATTTTTTGTTGTGTTTGCTGGCCGTATACCCATACTGTTGTAAGTATCAGGAATAGGAACATTATATTTTTTGAATTTTTCATTTTGAAATTGTTTTGCGTTAACGAATACTATTAAAAACCTGGGTTATGTAGCCCGAACTCTGGTTGTACAGATAATCGGGTGCACCTACAGCCACCACACGGATCCCTCCGTTTCGACCTAAGGTTTTACCTACCCAATTAAATACTCCGCTATTAGAAAATGTTTGTCCGGAAACCTGATTGCCATTCAGCTGGTATTGCATGGACATTCCATAATTTTGAAAATACTGGTTAATTATTCCCAGGGCCTCCTGACCGCTGGATGCGGGTACATCGAATACGGTAACTGTGGTGGATTGGTCCGGGGCAACAACCTGTGCTGTAATTATCGGTATTTCCGGCACAGGACGCATAAATGTTTGCCAGCCGCCGGGGATCGAGAAGGATAGGGCAGAGCCACCCGAGCTTCCACCTCCCGAATTGTTCGATCCAGTATTTCCGGTGTTAACAACACGGGTATCATTACTTGCCTTTGCTAAGGCTCCGGAACCACCCCAGGAACTTACAATGTCGTCTACTTTTTTTCTTAGGAAATCGTCGTCTTTAAGAACCATGGGCGTAACTCCCTGCTGGTTTACTGCATGAATATCTACCACTGTGTATCTGGGATCACCTGTTTGCGCCTTTTGCATAAATTGGTTTAGCTGCTCCATTCCTTTCTTGAAGGCTTCTTCGGTACTCATAATACTCCCAATCCCTTCACCACCTATCCCGGTAGATTCTATGGCGTAATATTGTCCGTTGAGACGGAAGCCCGGGTAAGCATGTCCCGGCACAAGAAATATCATCGGGTCCAAGCCTGCGTTGGATAGTATACTGGCATAAAGCAAACTCAATTCGAGACAGAGCCCCGTGTTCCCGGTGATCACTTCCCTTGGAAGTCTGTTATGCTGCGAAAATTTTGATACGTCCTGTAATGTTTCCGGGATACCTTTGGTTCCGCTATACACCATATGAGAAAGTACCGTGGCGTTGTAGATCCCGGCAAGGAAGCGTACGGCTTCATTAGGGTCTTTAGTGACCGAAGCTGTTTCCCCCATTAGTATTTTCTCTTGTATATTCTGGGTATAGTATTTTACTATGGGATCGTTTGGAGTAACAAAGCAGGCCAACAAGGCGTCGTTGTTATATACATCTCCCCAACCGGCGATCTCTTCGGCCGGAATATTGGTAAAGAGATATTCATTCCTGTCTGAGATCCTGAAACTAAATTCCTCATCGATGATATCGTCTTCCTGGGCTCCATCCCAGGAAATTTCGATTTCTACTTTCTCTGTGGATTCGGTCATTTTTTCTGAAATATCATCCTTGAATTTCGGATAGCAGCGCACCGATGCGGTCTGTCCGGGAAACATTTCACCTATTACGTCCAATTCTGTCCATTCAACATAGCCTGGAATCCTATAACGCACGGTCACATCTTCAAGGGTATTGTCTCCATTATTGGTCATTTTAGCCTTAAAGAGATAGTATTTTCCGTCCAGTGCCAACTCGTTCGCATATACATTATGCGCGGCGGGCATGATCGAATTAGACTTCACTATGGAAATGTCGAGATCTCCGGAAGCACTACCGAAACTCAGAAAACTAAGTGCAAATAGTACGGTACCTACAAAAAATAGGCTTAAAGGAATTAGTAGTTTTTTCATGACTGTTAGTTTTTGGATTAGCTATATAATCACATCGGCTAACTATCGAAATGTCATCGAAAACTGGAAGGTCTTACTTTGCAGGATCTTTTTCCCTGAAAACGAAAAGCAATACTGCCAGTATCACCAAACCTCCCAGGAACCATGGCCAGAACGGAAATTCGGAATGAAGCTCCAATGGTGCCGTATCTCCCATCAGCACCAGTCCGGACCAATACTGCGGAGCGATAGTCCGGCCTTTGGCAACTGCCAGATAACTAAGTTTGGCCTGCCGCAGTGCTTCGTCTTTGGCCATACCGTCCTTTAGATTGTCGTAGAAATATCCAAGGATCTCATTACTGGATTTTTCGTCTATCTTCCACAAACTGGTAAGTATACTTTCACTCCCTGCATAATTAAAGGCATGGGCCAGTGAGATCATACCTTCGCCGGGTTCGAAGGTGGGTTTCCCTGTTTCACAAGCGGTAAGGATAGTTAGGTTGGAGGCTACATTATAGTCGTAGATCTCGTAAGTGAACAGGGAGTTATCTTCACGGTTCTCTATTTGGGCTACGTCCTTGGCAAAGATTAACCTGGAGAATTCCGGGGTAATATTGTTCGACTCTGCGTGTGTCCCAATATGAATGATCTTGTGTTCCCTGGCGTTCAATTTAAAAACCTCTTTGGTAGAATTTTTATTCAGGTAGGACTCTCCATCGAATATGTTTGCATATTTCTTCACCAGCTCTTTGCTGAAAGGCTGTGGAAGTAACTTGATATAGGTTTTATCGATATCGAGCGAATCTGTAATGGAAAATCTGTATTCCAGCTTCATGTCTTCATTGAACTCGGGTGCAAAAGCCACGAAATTCTTTGGATATACATAGGTAGGTGCCGGTTGTTTAAGTATGAACAAGCTATAACTATATGAAATCACTTTTTTAGACAGTAAACTTTGGGTGGCAAGTTGTTTAAAGTCGGTGATCTTAACAGGTGAAAGCGTTTCAAAACTCAAATTGAACAAATCCCTATCGGGAATGATAATTACCTTTCGGGTAGATACCAGATCTTCAATAGGTCGCCAGAGTTTGTCGTAAAGTACGGCAATTGAAGTTGAGGTTCGTTCCAGATCCGACTGGTCTTCGGCAAGGTTTAGAATGTGTTCACTAAGGTGGTCATAATCCAAAGCAAGTATTTCCCGGAGATTCTTATTCAGAATAAAAACAAAGAGGTCGTTTTCTATGAAAAAATAGCGTACAACCGTGGTGTTTTCCGGTATTCTTTGCTGAATATTCCCAAGGTCCTCTTCAATAGTTGCATACCGCAACGCATAGTATTTAGGGTATTTCTGCTTTAAGGTATCCAGAAAGGAACGCCAGTTTTCGGAAGCACTGAAATAGTTGTCCAGCCTGTTAGAGCCTTCCCCGGATAAAGAGTTGGAAATGGACATTTTTAGTTCATTTTCCTTTTTTAGTATCGAATCGGGCAGGCTTCCAAATCCGATATCATTTTTAATATTAAACTGGGTCCTAATCCTGTTATAGATACCCGATTCGTGGATCGCCACAGTTTTATCCAGGTACTTTTTATTTCCGCTCAGCTCGAATAACTCGAAATACATTTTTTTAGACTCGGTACTGAGTGCTTTGTATTCTTCCAGGATGATATTGATATCCTCCGGACTATAGGTTGTGGTTTTGCGCTTTTCAAGCGAAGCAACCGCTTTGTTCAATTTTTCTATCTGCTGTTTTAAAAAAAGGGAGTCTCTGGATGTGTTCGTGCGGTATAGGGAGCGTACTTCCATAAGTGTAATGAACGGTCGTCTGAATTCCACCTGCACCGAGTCAATATGGGATTTTGCATCCTTGAGTTTCAGATCCAGGATTGCGTTGCCTTTTTGGGCCCATTTCAGGGCGTTCTCATGATCTGCCGCTTTATAGTAGACTTCAGATAGATTGGTTACTTCCTTCAAGGTGGAAAAGCTCTCCGCCCCTTCGTTCTCCAAAATATAATCGTAAGAATCAAGGGCTATTTCGATGGCCAGTTTGGCCTTTCCATTATCGGCCAGGAATTGGGAATAATCCCTTCGAAAAATGAGAAACTCCTGGCTATACGCTTCAGGATAGGCCTTTCGGTAAAGATCTAGACATGTTTTAAAATAAGAGTCGGCTTTATCAATTTCGCCTTTGGCAGCATGACTCTTCCCAAGCATGGCATATACGTCTGCTTCTACGGACAGATAGTCGCTTGGCGACTTTTTTAAGTTCTCCAACGCCTTGGAAGCCGTTGCTATGCTCTTATCAAATTCCTTTAATTCGAATTCAGCCAGTGCGATTTGTGTAAGAACTGTGGCCAGGCGCGGACTGTGAATTTCGTAAACCTCTTTCTTTTTTTCGTAGGAGTAGAGCAGCATCTCATAAGCCTTGGTAAGATAACCCGTATCGTTGTAAAAAGCAGCCAGGTTAGCGATTGCCGAGGCCAGTAACCGTTTCGATTTCTTTACCAGGAAGTCGTCATCGCATTCGTCTATGATCTTCTGAAGTTGATTTATAATTTCCTCCTTCATGGCAATGGCTTCACCAAGTTGCCCCTGGGCGTCTATCACCAAAGCCAGATTAAACTGGAAGGCCACTATATAATAGGTTCGGTTAAAACCAGTGAGATCACTTTCCTCTGTTGCCCGAATTGCCTTGTTGAAATAAATACGAGCACTATCTAATTTGTTGAGGGTCCACATGGAAACGGCTACGCCGTTGTACGCGTCGGCCAGGATCTCTTTTTTTACGGCTTCCGACCTCTCGTAGGCCGAAGCAGAAGACTTAAAATATTTTAAGGCATTGGAAAGATCGTAAAGAGCGTAATAATTACTGCCAATGGCATAATTGATCTTTCCCAGTTCTTCAAAAGTTACATCCGGGATAGTTCTAGCATACTGCAGGGCTATGAGAGACGATTTCAGGGCGTTTTGGTCGTCTACCAGGAATACATATAGGTTATCAATGTCCAGGTAGGCCTTGCTGAATGTACGGGGGTTGTCGGTTTTGGTTTTTAGAAAACGTATAAATGCTTCCGCTTTGGCGGCTGCGGTTTTGGCATCGTATTGTAATTTGGCAATACGCCCGATTTTTCCGGGAAACTGATAAAGAGAATCCAGTTGTCCGGCCTGAAGGAAAATCTCCTGCTGTTTCTGCAGAACCGAATCTGCCTTTTTTGGCTGATTAGATTCAATATAGGCATCAACAGTCTGCTGCCAGGTAGTCTTTTCGGATTGCGAATGCAATTCAAAAATTCCGAAAATACACAGCAGTAGCAAAACCCCAAAATACTTGCCGGGTATTAGTTTCATTTAAAGTTAGTTAGTCTTTGATTTCAGAAAGTATTTCCTTCGCACTTTCTTCATTACTAAAGGTAAGATAATTTATGGCTTCTTCAATGTCGCCGTTTTTTAAATAGGCCAGGCCCAGGTAATGAGCCGTTTCATTAGAAAAACTATTATCCTCTGTATTCCATAGAGGTTGAAGATATTTAATACTGTTTTCCGTATCGCCATCTGCCAGATAAGCAACGCCACGGAAATATTGTAGCGTATCCATGCCCATGGTATTCTCCTCTATAGACTCCCACTTGACAAGCGCGGTTTTGTAATCCCCTTGTTTATAATTTACCATGCCCTCATAAAACTCGTAATTAGCAGTAGCGCTCATGGTAGTTGGCAAGCCGGGATCCGGACTAAAATGTTTGGCGTATAGCTGTTCGTAATGATTATCGCTTTTTAGCATCCAGAAAACTCCCAGGGCCACAATGAGAATGGCAGCTACAGACCATCGCCAGAGTGCTGTGCTTCCCTTTCCGCCACTAGAAGTGATAGTTTTCACTGGAGATAGATCTGCGTGAAAGTCCTCCATTTTATCTTTTAGAGCGGCTGTTTCTACGCCAAGAATTAAAATTCGCAGCTCATCCAGCTGCGCGGCCAATTGGGGATCTGTGTTCAGTTCAGACTCGAAACGAGATCTTTCATCCTCGCTCATTTTACCTTCGAGGTACAGCTCTATACGTTCAATACGTTCCTGTGATATGTTTTCTGAATTATTCATTTTTTATAATTGGGGTTTTGGCTAATTCTCTTAATTTGCTGATACAACGATATTTTTTATTGCGTGCGGAGGCTTCGCCAATTTCGAATGCCATAGCAATTTCCCGCATCGATTTTTTCTCAAAATAAAAATAGGTTAACAGTTGCTTACATTCATTACCTAGCTTCTGAAAGGCTTCCATTGCGGTATTGAGTTGTTGTATATTATCGGTATTCGATTCGTCGAACTCGTCCGGAATTTCATAACCTTCCCGCATCGCAGAAGTCTTCTTAAATTGCGAAGATCTCAAATAATCCGTCCATTTATTTTTTGCGATCCTGTACAAATAACCTTGTAAAGCAGTTTCGTTAGCAGGCACGAATTTTCCGCTTTTCACATTTTGCCAGGTCGCTATAAATGCTTCCTGGTAAGTGTCCTTTGCCTGGGGCCTGGTGCCGTTATTCTTCAAAATATGTACTTCGATTTTACCATAACATTCCTGATACAACTGTTTCAGAACTAATTCATCATTGTTCTTCACAGCCTCTGCCAGATGCAATTGCGCCGCTATTAGATTGTCATTCCCCATGGTATGTAGATAGGGAAAAGATACAATTTTTTTTCATTCAGATTTTTACTGAAATCAATATAACAGCGCCATTCACCCTCACATCGTATAAAGAAAAATTTGTCATCATTGCCCTGTAAAATTTTTAAATGATGACAATTTCGTTCTACTGCGATGTAATGGTACTAACCTTAATTCTATTACATTATGAAACGACTATTATCATATGCAACAGTGTTACTATTAGGAATCTGCAGCATTGCTCAAAACGGAATACCCGTTCCACAAATGAGTAGTTGTGATACACAGGTACAAAATTTCATGTCCAGCTATAATATACCCGGCTTAACTTTTGCGCTTGCAAAAGACGGAGAGCTAAAATATATGAGATCCTTCGGAAATGCCGATATCAGTGCGACTGAACCTACTCAGCCGTATCATATGTTCAGAATTGCAAGTGTTTCGAAACCCATTACCAGTATAGGAATTATGAAGATGATCGAAGATGGTGATATTGCACTTGCCGATAAGGTGTTTGGCCCGGGCGGTCTGCTGGAGAATCACTGGTATTTTTCGGGAAGTACAATAATAGATAATCGCATTTACGATATAACCGTGCAACAGCTTCTGGAACACAGTGCGGGCTGGGATAGTAGTGTTGATTGTTTCCCAAACCCCACCACACCCTATCCATGGTTCTTTTCAGGATGTGACCCCATCGCGGTTCCGCTACATGTTACCCAAACCCAGGGACAACCCAACCCGGTGAAAGAAGAATTCCTTATTAATTACCTGCTCGAAAAAAACCTGAATTTCACCCCCGGAACCGCCTATGCCTATTCGAATATGGGATACCTTATACTAAGTGAGATCATAGAAGAAGTTTCGGGTAAATCCTATGAAGCGTATATGCAGGATGAGATCTTGCATCCTCTGGGGATATACGATATGTATATTGGTGAGAATTTACTTGAGGACAAGCGAGAACGCGAAGGCGAATATGTGGGGAACGGATTCACAACCCTGGATCTTTATGGAAGTGGTAACCTGGTTCCCTGGGAATATGGAGGATTCTCGATTAATGCCATGGACGGCCATGGAGGCTGGATAGCAAGTGCTCGCGATTTGGTGAGACTACTCGTAGCTGTAGACGGATTCAACACCAAACCCGATATACTTTTGCCTGCGACCATTACCAATATGGTGACTCCGTCGGCAAATAATGCAAATTACGCTAAAGGATGGGCTGTAAATGCCAGTAATAACTGGTGGCATTCCGGTGCTGTGGATGGTACAGCAACCTATTGGGTTAGATCCAATAGTGGATATACCTGGGCGATCTTATTGAATAAGCGGATAGTGGACGGAACAGCGCCTGCATTTTGGGCAGCATTGGATGGATTGGGATGGAATTGTATTTCGGGAGCTTCAGGTTTTCCTACCTTCGATCTTCTCGACGCCCCAACGGTGAATGCCAGTAACTTGCTGGCGCAAGGCGATGGTATTTCCACAATGGACCTAAGCTGGACCAATGGAAATGGTACTTCCCGTGTTGTGGTTATGAAGGATATTACAAACAACACCGACCCCTATAATTTTAGTGCCTACCCGCTTGATGGAACAGATTATAACGCCAATGCTGCATTTGGCAGTGGTGATGACCTGGGTGACGGCACCTATGTGATGTACAATGGAACCGGGACAGCGGTTACTGTTACAGGGCTGGACAATACCAAACGCTATGCGATTAGGGTGTACGAGTATACAAAGAATACCAATAATGGTAATAACGCCTTATACTTACTGGGAAATCCTGCAGAAAGAGAAGCACTTCTTGGTTTCGATGAGAATGAATTGCAATTTGCAGTGAAAATTTATCCCACAGTGACTTCAGAAATACTTCACGTCTACAACGAATTACCAGATGAACTTAATTTTACCGTATTCGATCTGCAGGGAAGAAGCCTTCTTGCAGGAAATGTGGAGAGTGGAGAGAATACAATTGATGTTTCACGACTGGATTCCGGATTATATCTTATAGACATTACAATTGGCAACAGGCGAAGCACCAAACGATTTGTTATTAAATAGCGATTTAAGCCCTTGAAAAAGGGCTTTTTTAATTCAATATCTTTCACTTAAACGAAATAGAAATTTTATTGCTTCGGAAATAACTTGCTTTTCAACCGAAGGGGTTTTCGCTATCTTTGTGCTGAAATATTCTTTACATGCCAGAAGCTCAGTTCCTTTCGAAACCATATTCAAATCAGTTCCCTGAAGGTAGTGTGACCTGGAAATCTCCCAGTAACATTGCTCTGGTAAAATACTGGGGAAAATTTGAACATCAGTTACCCTGTAACGCTTCGGTTAGTTTTACACTTTCTAATTGCCATACCACCACCAAACTGTCTTATAGTGAGAAATCCACGGAAGGTTATGAGTTTGAAGTGTACCTCGACGGAGAACGAGAGTCGGGCTTCGAACCTAAGATTCTTCAGTTCTTTGAAAGAATTGAAGCCTATATACCTTTTTTAAAGAATTACACCTTTCGTATAGAAACCTCAAATTCTTTTCCGCATAGTAGCGGTATTGCCTCCTCTGCCAGCGGGATGAGTGCGCTGGCTTTGTGCTTAATGAGTGTAGAGAAGGAGCTTTTGGTGGAAGAGATCTCTGAAAAGGAGTTTAATCAAAAAGCCTCTTTCCTGGCCCGTCTGGGATCGGGGAGTGCCTGCCGAAGTGTGGAAGGCCCGCTCATTGTATGGGGAGAGCACCCGCAGATCGAGGGGAGCAGCGACCTGTACGGAACGAAATATCCTTACGAGATACATCCAAATTTCTCCAACTACCGGGATACGATCTTATTGGTAGATAAAGGCGAGAAGCAAGTGAGTAGCACCGCGGGTCATGGTCTAATGCAGGATCATCCGTATGCCGAAGATCGTTTTGGGAATGCCAATCTCAACCTGAAGAAATTAGTACGCGTATTTAGAACAGGGGATCTCAAGAGTTTTATCCAATTGGTCGAATCTGAAGCCCTTCAGCTACATGCCATGATGATGACCTCCGTACCCTACTACATTCTTATGAAACCCAATACGCTGGAGATCATCAACTGTATTTGGCAATTTAGAAAAGAAAACGGCTCTCACCTTTGTTTTACTCTGGACGCCGGGGCCAATGTGCATGTTTTATACCCGGAGAACGAAAGCTCGATAGTTGTTCCCTTTATTAAGAACGAACTTGCCAGGTACTGTAAAAATGGATCTTTTATTGAAGATCAGGTTGGCATCGGGGCCTCTCAAATGTGATTTTGATGCTTTGCGGGCTACTACTATTCACCTGCAAGGGGTTTAATGCCAGCTAGTTGAAAGTGTTGATTTTTATGGATTTTTTCTGAAATTTCCTTACGGGAAAGTATATCTTTGCCATTAATAAATAGATTTAAAGGTAAAAAATGTACCTTTACTACTGAAAACGTACACAATTTATGCGTGGTCCCCTGTTTTACTCAAAAATTCTTCTATTCGGGGAATATGGTATTATAAAAGATTCCAAAGGGCTTTCTATCCCTTATAACTTTTATAACGGCGCTCTGAAGATAGATGCACACAAAACCCCATCAACTCATAAAAGCAACGAGAATTTAAAACGCTTTCTACAGTATCTTGAAGATCTGGAGCAAAGAGAACCTGGCCTGGTTTCTTTTAATCTGGAACGTTTAAAACAAGATATAGAGCAGGGATTGTATTTCGACTCCAGTATCCCGCAAGGTTATGGAGTTGGAAGTAGTGGTGCACTGGTTGCTGCTATTTACGATAAGTACGCCAACGATAAAATTACGGTCTTAGAGAACCTTACCCGGGATAAACTTTTACAACTAAAGGGAATTTTCGCCGAGATGGAATCTTTCTTCCATGGTAAATCTTCCGGCCTAGATCCTTTAAACAGTTATCTAAGTTTACCAATTCTCATAAACTCGAAAGATAATATCGAACCGGCCGGGATCCCATCTCAAACAGAATCTGGTAAAGGAGCTGTTTTCTTACTGGATAGTGGAAGCACCGGGGAGACGGCGCCTATGGTACAGATCTTCATGGAAAATATGAAGCAGGAAGGTTTCCGAAAGATGTTGAAAAATCAGTTTGTAAAACACACAGACGCTTGCGTGGAAGATTTCCTGAATGGCGATGTGAAATCACTCTTCGGGAATATCAAACAACTTTCTAAAGTAGTATTAGAGAATTTCAAACCCATGATCCCTAAAGAATTCCACAAGCTTTGGAAGAAGGGAATAGAATCTAACGCCTACTACCTCAAATTATGTGGTTCTGGTGGTGGAGGATATATGCTGGGGTTCACCGAGGATCTTGCTCGGGCAAGGGAGGCTCTAAAAGATTATAAACTAGAAGTGGTTTATAATTTCTGAAATAATTTTCATCCACATATGGTATGTTAAGCAGAAAGCAGAAACATTTTCTTTTAAAATCTTTCAGCTTGATTTCTGTGATAAGGGGTTATAATATTCTCATTATCATCCTGGCACAATACCTTACCTCCATTTACATACTCGCACCAGACCTGCCCTTGCGAAAAGTATTGTTCGATCCCAACCTTCTTATGCTCGTTCTGGCATCTGCTTTTGCCATAGCCGGAGGCTACATTATAAACAGTTTTTACGACAGGGAAAAGGACCTGATCAACAGGCCCCACAAAACCATGCTGGACAGGCTGGTGAGCCAGCGAACCAAACTCACTACCTATTTCGTCCTCAATTTCCTTTCGGTGATCTTTGCCAGCTATGTCTCCTTTAAAGCCGTCATGTTCTTTAGCCTCTACATTTTTGCTATTTGGTATTATTCGCACCGACTAAAAAGATATCCCTTCATAGGAAATATCACAGCCGCCATACTGGCGGTTATACCTTTCTTTGCCGTGTTTATCTATTACAAAAACTTCGACCTGGTGATCTTTGTACACGCAACCTTTCTTTTCCTCGTGATCTCTATGCGCGAATTGGTGAAGGACCTGGAAAACATCAAAGGGGATTTCGCTCAAAATTATCGCACCATCCCGGTGGTTTATGGAGAGCGAACCTCAAAACGAATGCTAACCCTACTTGCCGCCCTAACATTGATCCCAGTGTATTTTTTACTCACGAAATTCGATATAGGGTATATGGTGCTTTACTTTTATGCCAGTATACCCGGTTTACTACTATTCCTCATCTTTTTATGGATTTCAGCAAAAAAATTACACTATATATTACTGCATACCATATTAAAACTGGTTATCGTGATCGGTGTATTTAGTATTGTATTGATAGATGTGGATGTGCTTCTCAATAGAATATTCTAACTATATAGTAAGAATCTACTAGAAAATACTCTCTAAATTTTCTTTGTTCTGAAACGAAGCAGGCGAGCCTTCTTAACAAGTTTTGACCCTGTAGATCTAAATAGTTTATTCTTTAATAAATGAATAAATTTTGATATTAACTTTTATCACTGAAAACCAATGGCTTTGTATATCTTTGCCGAAAATTTAAAAGCTGGAACAACAGCAAAATTAGTATGAGTAAACAAGGGAACAGAGGAGCCGGAAAATCTCCGGCAGGAAGAGAGAACAAACGCAGCGGTCAGGGAGCTAAAGGAAAAAAACCTCCTTTTAAAAAAGATAACCGTCGAACTACAGCAAATAAAGGAGGGAAAAAGCAATCGGCAAATCCTGCCGATGGCATTCGTCTCAATAAATATATTGCCAATAGTGGGATATGTTCGCGAAGAGAGGCAGATACCTTTATCGCTACCGGACTAGTAACAGTTAATGGCAAGATCATTAACGAAATGGGTTATAAAGTTAAGCTGGAGGATGACGTGCGCTTTGATGGCCGCCGTATCAACCCCGAGCCGAATACCTATGTGCTACTCAACAAGCCGAAAGGTGTTGCAACTACCACCAGTGAATCTAAAGGCCTTACGGTAATGGATCTAATCTCTAATGCTACCACCGCCAGGGTAAAACCGGTAGGCAGGTTAGGGAGAAATGCTACAGGATTGTTACTTTTTACCAATGACGATGCCCTGGTGAAAAAGCTTCACTCCAAAGGAATGGATAGATTATTTCATATAGAGCTGGATAAAAACGTTAAGGCAGCCGATCTTCAGAAGATAAAAGAAGGACTTAAGATCGACGGAAAAGAGATCATGGTGGAAGAAGTAAGCTATGTGGACAATTCCCCGAAAAAAGAGGTTGGTCTGCGCATAAAGCACATGGGAAACAGCGTAATACGTGACATATTCTCACACTTAGGCTACGATGTGATCAAGGTGGATTGTGTTACCATTGCCCATCTTACCAAAAAGGATCTTCCAAGAGGCAGATGGAAGCTGTTAACTCAGGCAGAAACAGAACTTTTCAGTATGTTATAAAATTAATAAGGAATTAACTTGTAATTCAATTTTTTTTATTTCATTTGCACCCGATTTAGCTGAACAAATTGAAATGTGTTTTTAAGTTCGGGTTTTTGAAAAATAGGAAGTTATATTCAAAAACAGGATTCCAGGTAATCTGCCGAAATTTAAAGCTAGCTTCCGAAGATTTATCATACAACTGGCATCTGACCGTTTCCGCGTCAGAATCTTCGCCCTTACCTATTCGTGTTTAGTATTAATTGATTGCGCGTAAAGTGCCCAGACCGGCATCTCTTATAAACTTTCAATTTTAATATTACAATGAATACTAAATACATAGATCTGATAGATCAAACCTACGATTTCCCACAGAACGAGTTCTCGCTGGACGGCTCACAACTTAATTTCCACGATGTGGACCTAATGAACCTTGTCGAAAAATACGGGGCTCCTCTTAAATTTACTTATTTACCGAAAATTTCGGAAAATATCCAACGGTCGAAAACATGGTTTAAAACCGCTATGGAAAAACACAACTATAAGGGTACCTATAACTATAGCTATTGTACAAAAAGTTCGCACTTTAAACATGTACTGGAAAAGGCCCTGGAGAACGATATACATATAGAGACCTCTTCGGCTTTCGATATGGACATTGTGGAACGCCTCAAAAAAGACGGGAAAATAACCAACAACACCTTCGTGCTTTGCAATGGTTTTAAACGTGCGCAGTACGTAACCAATATCGCCAGGCTCATTAATAACGGGCATCAAAACTGCCTTCCTATCATCGATAACTACGATGAGGTGGAGTTGCTGTCGGAAGAAATTCGAGGTGACTTCAATATAGGGATCCGAATTGCTTCAGAAGAAGAACCCAAGTTCGAATTTTATACGTCCCGACTTGGAATAGGCTATAAGAACATAGTTCCGTTTTACGAAGAGCAAATTAAAACGAACGAACGGGTGAACTTGAAAATGCTTCACTTTTTCATTAATACCGGTATAAAGGATAATGCCTACTACTGGAATGAACTACTGAAGTGCCTGAAGGTATACGTGAAGTTGAAGAAAATATGCCCCAGCCTGGACAGCCTCAATATTGGTGGCGGATTTCCTATAAAGAATTCGCTTACCTTCGACTATGACTACGAATACATGGTCGACGAGATCATTAACCAGATCGGTCTGGCATGTTCGGAAGCAGAAGTTCCTGTACCGCACATTTTTACCGAATTTGGAAGCTTTACCGTAGGAGAGAGTGGCGGTGCTATTTACGAGGTACTGCATCAGAAACAACAGAACGACAGGGAAAAGTGGAATATGATCAATTCATCATTTATCACCACTCTGCCGGATACCTGGGCTATCAACAAACGATATATTATGCTGGCTATAAATCGCTGGCACGATGAATACGAAAGGGTGCTTTTAGGCGGCCTAACCTGCGATAGCGACGATTATTACAACAGCGAACAAAACCTGAATGCCATTTACCTACCAAAATTTAAGAAGGAGAAACCCCTGTATATTGGGTTCTTCCACACCGGGGCATACCAGGAAACCATAGGTGGATTTGGAGGATTACAACACTGTTTGATCCCTACCCCTAAACATATACTTATTGATAGGAATGCCGACGGAGAGCTAGTTTCTCAGGTATTTGCCGAACAACAAACCAGTGAACATTTGCTTACTATTTTAGGGTATAAACCACTTGAGGTTGATAACCCGACGGAAGCAGAAGTACCTATACATCAATTATCTAAAATTTAACTACATGTCTACTAAAACCTATGCGGGCATTCCCGCACAGTATGCGACTTCCGAAAATTCGAAGATCGTATTGATCCCGGTTCCTTTTGATGGGACCAGTACCTGGCAAAAAGGTGCCGATAAAGGCCCGGAAGCCTTTTTAAACGCTTCAGAAAATATGGAGCTTTACGACATAGAAACCGAAACAGAGGTGTATAAACACGGTATCTTTCTTGCTGAACCCATCCATGAGAACAGCTCCGCTGAAGCCATGGTTTCGGCGGTATACAAGAGAACTAAGGAATACATATTACGCAATAAATTTGTCACCATCTTTGGCGGTGAACACAGCATCTCTATAGGGGCTATCCGCGCTTTCAACGATTGTTTTGAGGATCTTTCGGTACTGCACATAGATGCACACGCAGATCTAAGGAAATCATACGAAGGTTCTCCCTACAATCACGCCTGTGCAGTGCATGAGGCGAGTCAGACCACCAATCTTGTACAGGTAGGGATTCGCTCTATGGATGTTTCAGAAACAGACTATATGGACGATGAGAAGACCTTTTTCGCACACGAAATGGCCAACGACGAATACTGGATGGACAATGCCCTGGACGCCCTGGGAGATAATGTTTTTATCACCTTCGACCTGGACGCTCTGGATCCGTCTATTATGCCGGCTACCGGAACACCGGAACCGGGTGGAATGCTGTGGTATGAAACTTTGGAATTCCTGAGAAAGGTATTTAGTGAAAGGAATGTGGTAGGCTTTGATATCGTAGAACTATGTCCGAAAAAAGAAGAAAAGTCGTCAGATTTTCTGGCTGCCAAACTATACTACAAAATGTTGAGCTATAAATTCGAGATGGATGGATCTGAGGATGAATTTGAAAGTAATTTCAAAGCTGAGAAAAGTTCACTTCAAAAATTCCAGATAGACCATGACTAATTCAAAAGGGAGTATTTCTCAATTTATGGAGCATTATTATCTCCATTTTAACGCTGCGGCTGTAGTTGATGCGGCCAAAGGGTATGAGACACAACTTTCGAAAGGATCGAAAATGTTGGTTTCCCTGGCAGGAGCCATGAGTACAGCAGAACTGGGTAAGATCTTTGCCGAGATAATCCGTCAGGATAAAGTACAGATCATTTCCTGTACAGGAGCGAACCTTGAAGAAGACATTATGAATCTGGTAGCCCATTCTCACTATAAGCGCATCCCGGAATATAGAGATCTCACCCCACAACAGGAGTGGGATCTCCTGGAGAAAGGACTCAACCGGGTTACAGACACCTGTATCCCGGAAGAGGAGGCCTTTAGAAGGCTTCAGCAACATATAGTAAAAATATGGAAGGAGGCCGAAGCCAAAGGGGAACGATATTTCCCTCACGAATTCATGTACAAAATGCTTTTAAGTGGTGTACTTGAAGAATATTACGAGATCGATCTAAAAGATTCATGGATGTACGCTGCTGCAGAGAAAAATCTACCAATGGTTGTACCCGGCTGGGAAGACAGCACCATGGGAAACATCTTTGCGAGTTATGTGATCAAGGGAGAATTGAAGGCAAGCACTATGAGATCGGGGATAGAGTATATGACCTTCCTGGCCAATTGGTATACAGATAATTCTGAAAATGGTATAGGATTTTTCCAGATCGGCGGAGGTATTGCCGGCGATTTTCCTATCTGCGTGGTACCCATGTTGTATCAGGATCTGGAACGAACAGATACCCCATTCTGGAGTTATTTCTGCCAGATATCCGATTCGACAACCAGCTACGGAAGTTATTCGGGAGCGGTACCCAATGAAAAGATCACCTGGGGGAAACTGGGCATTGATACACCTAAATTTATTATCGAAAGTGATGCAACTATCGTTGCCCCGCTAATATTTGCATACCTATTAAATATGTAATGAAATGAAAAGAATTATAGTTGATTATTCGAAACTTACAGACGCCATCCTGGATCTACTGGTGGAGAAATACCCTTCAGGTTACGACCCAAAAGACATTATTGTTTTCCGAAATGCACAGAACGAAGTTGTGGAATGCGTTGAGGTTAGGACAGAAGATACCATTTACCTGGTAAAGGTGAGTAAACGTCTGGTGGTCGCCATGGAAGATTACGAAGAGGATCAGAACGACGATTACGAGGACGATGAGGAAGGGGAGGTTTTCGAGGAGACCGCAGATGAATTTGACGACTGATGTATACTGTTAGATCAATTCAGATCGCCCGCCATATCAATATCCGGGCTGCAAAGGATAGTTTAAAGTACGAACTCATTTTTAATGATAGTGACGAATTATTCTATAAACTGGACGAAAAACAATATCTCTATATCTTTCAGTTTGGGATCGTCTGTTTTTTCAATGTGAATAACGGATCCACTCTCAAATACATAGAGCGTATTAAGCCTTTTTCCCATGGAGAAGTGCGCAGTTCCCTGTCTGAAGATTTTCTGGTGTTCGTAAAGAAGGAAGGATTCGATGTCTCATTTAATAGTGTAACCCTCCCGTATCTGGACCAGGAGATGATCCGGCTCGTCATGCTGCACACCTCACAAAGTGTGGCATTAGACCGTTATGCTGAGGTAACCGGGGCTTTATTGGAAGAAGCCAGTATTCACACTTCCTATTTGGAAAGAAAAGGGACCTTGAATATCTCTAAAACCAAACTAAAGCGATTAATTGGTAAAAACCTTAGGTTGAAGAACGGCATATATGAGAACCTTTACATCTTCGACGCCCCCGAAAGTACCTGGGAGGATGAAAAGCTTGCAATTCTGGATAATAAACTTAAACACACCTTCGACCTGAAAAATCGCTATCGCTATTTGCAGGACCGTATAGATATAATTAAAGAGAATTTGCAGTTATTTAAAGATATATGGGATCATAAAGAAAGCAGCACCCTGGAATGGATCATTATTATTCTCATTTTTGTTGAGATCATTGACCTGTTCGTGGGTAAAATATTTTAATTTCAACAAGTTCAGACTTAATATCGTTTTATTATGCAACAACATTTTCACCTTTCACTTCCTTGTTTGCACATAGATGCGACTAGAAAGTTCTATAAAGCCATACTCGGCGCCGAGATTGGAAGAAGTGCTCAAAACTGGATAGATGTAGATCTCTTCGGAAATCAGATTACGTTTGCAAAAGTTGGAAAGTATAAATTCGATTATCCGAAATACAGCTTTGGGCATACCGTACTGCCTTCATTTCATTATGGTGTGATCCTAACTGCCGATCTCTGGAAGAAAATGCACGCCAGGATTAAAAAGGAAGGCAATTTTCACATCCCCGAAACTATGTTCCTGGAAGGAAAGACTGGAGAGCATAAATCGTTCTTTGTGCAGGATCCCAATGGATACATAATAGAATTCAAGTGTTTTAAAGAACAGACAGAGGTATTTAAATCTTAATTAGCCGAGAGACGGGTTTGACGCGATTTGGTGATCTCCCAAATCGCAAATCCAGTCAACAGGATGTATTCTGCCGCTACCAGCCACAAATTCTCCGAATATCCATCTGCTCCGTAGGCCGAATAACTTAAAAATACCAGGCCACTCCACAGGATGGGAAATTTGTATTTGGTGAACAGACATAGCAATAAAGGCGTTGCCACATACCAGGGATGTATGGTAGTTGAAAGCAGGAAATAAAAGGAGATCGCAAATAACATCCCGGTTATGAGTTGTTGGCCGGTTTTATTTTTTCTGAAGAAACTTATACTAAGCACAAAAGCGATCACTACAAGGGGTAGGATCTTGCCTACCGTCTGTATAGGGTCCCAACCGTTCACCTGAAAGCCGATCCATCTAATCACATAGAACACGCTAGCGTTGAATTCGAAATCCTGAAACCACAGGGATATCGTCTTCAGGAAGTTTTTGGCAAATTCGGAAGAAAAAAAAGGAAGGAAACTAACAATCACAGTGGCTAAAACCGTCCAGAAGAACTTTTTTAATTTCCAAAACCCTTTGCTGAACAAACCCTTGTCAACAAAATAGTGATAGAAAAGGGGAAGAAAAATCAGAGGTATTAGTTTCACCGAAATTGATAACCCGAGTAAAACAGCAGAAAACAGCCATTTTTTCCTAACTAAGAGATACAAAGACCAAATGAGTAAAAATAGCATAACTCCTTCAAAGTGAAGGTTACCACTAAGTTCAATGATGATAAACGGATTCAGAAAAAACCAAAATATTCTATGTGCGGGCAAATTGAAGTGTTCCAGCAATTTCTTTCCGAAATACAAGATCCCGATATCTGCCAGGATAAGGATTGTCCGCAATACAATTACCGAAGCCACGATACTCTTTTCAGTAAAATATCCTGCAATCGCAAAAAACAGCTGATTTACTGGTGGGTAGTTACTAAAATGACTCCCATTGAGTTGGCCCATGCCTGCGTAGAGCTCGTTCGCCCTGGCTATCTCAACACCGGGGAAGTTAGCCGGATCGGTCATATACATCTCCGGAGTGAATAAGTAGGGATTCACGGCCTGACCGATTAATTGTCCGTCCCAAAGAAAACGATAGAAATCCTGCGAAAGATTAGGGATTGCCGGGAGAAACAGGAGTCGGAAAACAATACCAATTCCCGCCAGCAACCAGAAATTCCACCCGTACATCCGTATCAGGTTATACGTGAGGATAAAAAGAGCTATATAAAGCGAAATAAGTTTTATAAAATCACTTCGCAGCAGATCGTAAGCGAAACTACCATAGAGAATTGCGCAAAGCAGCGCAATGATCAGGGGAATTCGATAATTCTTTATAAACGAGAACATGTTTTAGTCCTGCCATTCGGCAATGAACAGGTTGGTGTCACGGGTGCCTCCGTTATTCCTGTTGGAGGAAAAAGCCAGATATTTACCATCATTGGAAAATACAGGAAAGGCATCGAAGGTCTCGCCGTGAGTTACCCGTTGGAGGTTCTTTCCATCCAGGTCTATGAGATATAGGTTGAACGGAAAACCCTTTTCGGCTTCAAAATTACTTGAAAATAAGATCTTTTCTCCACTGGGATGAAAGAACGGACTCCAGTTTGCATTCCCCAGATTAGTAAGCTGTCTTAGGTCGCTACCATCAGCATTGCAAATAAAGAGCTCCATTTCGGTGGGCTGTACCAGTCCCTCCGCAAGCAGGTCTTTATATTCTTTTATCTCTTCTTCGGTTTTAGGTCTGGAAGATCTGAAGATCAATTTGGTTCCGTCCGGGGAGAAGAAAGCGCCTCCATCGTATCCCAGTTCGTCTGTAATTTGCTTGACATCGGTTCCATCGATATTCATGGTGTATAATTCCAGGTCGCCGGAACGCATGGAGGTAAACACGATCTTATCGCCTTTTGGTGAAACCGTAGCTTCTGCGTCGTACCCAGGCTCGTTGGTAAGTTGTGCGGTGATATTACCTTCCAGGTCTGCTACAAAAATATCGAACGAATCGTAAACAGGCCACACATATCTGCCATTCTTGCGTAGTGGCACTTCCGGGCAATTCTCATCCACCAGATGGGTGGACGCATAGACTATATGCTTGTTATCCGGCAGGAAATAGGCGCAGGTGGTTCGTCCCATCCCTGTACTGATCATGGGTGGTTTGTTGTCCTTAAAGGATTCTGAAACATCCATAAGGAACATCTGGTCGCATTCCAGCCCCCAATTGGGATTATTAGATTGAAATACCATTTGCTTATCGTCGAAGCTCCAATAAGCTTCGGCATTATCCCCTCCAAAGGTGATCTGGCGTAAAGATTTAAAATGCGTTTCTTCGGGATAAATAAGGCTATCGCTGGCTGTAGTCTTTATTTCTTCTGAAATAGTTTCATCTATTTTTTCTTTTTCTGAACTGTTTTTACAAGAAATAAGTGCAGAAAGTAACAAAAGTGGCAATAGGTATTTCATTTTTCGATTATTTTTGCACAAAAATAACGATATGCGCTCAATTCTCATTCTATTTCTTATGCTTATTGCAATTTCCTGTAAGCAAGATGCAAAACAAATGGTTAGCATGCAGGAAGATGTAGCCTACCTGGCTGCCGATAGTCTAATGGGCAGAGAAACGGGAACCTCTTACGAAATGCTGGCTGCCTCATACCTTGCAGACCGATTTAAACACCTTGGCGTAGAACCTAAAGGAACCGATGGATATATACAGGAGTTTACCTTCAAACCCACCTTAAACCCACATGAGCAGGCCGAAGTTGTTGAGGGTGCCGATTCCGGAACACTAACGGGCAGGAATGTAGTGGGGTATATAGATAATAAGGCAGAAACTACCGTTGTTATAGGTGCGCATTACGACCACCTTGGTATGGGTGGACAGGGTAGCCTGTATCGTGAAGGAGAGGCCATTCATAATGGAGCAGACGATAATGCGAGCGGGGTGGCAGTTATGCTGAAACTGGCAAAAGATCTTCTTAATAAAAATACCAATAACAACTATCTGTTCATCGCATTTTCTGGCGAGGAAATGGGCTTGCTCGGGTCCAATTATTTTGTAAAAAACCCAACGGTAGATCTGGCACAGGTAACCTATATGATCAATATGGATATGGTGGGTAGGCTTAATAAAGAAAACACGCTCGCGGTCCATGGAGTTGGTACCTCACCGGTATGGAAACAAACGCTATTTGCCAATAACGAGGCAGGGCTTAATATTGCCGAACACGAGAGTGGAATTGGCCCCAGTGACCATACTTCCTTCTATATTATGGATATTCCGGTATTACATTTCTTTACCGGGCAACACGCCGACTATCACAAGCCTACAGATGATGCCGATAAGTTAAATTATGCCGGGATGGAAACCATTGCTAATTATATCTTTAATATTATCACCGATCTGGATGATAACGAAAGACTGGTTTTTAGAAAGACAAAAAATGAAAGCGAAGATGTTCCTAGTTTTAAAGTAACCCTTGGCGTTGTTCCGGATTATCTGTATACCGGGGAAGGTATGCGAATAGACGGGGTAAGTGAGGATCGGCCGGCTATTAAGGCGGGTATTCAGAAGGGGGATATCGTCAAGAAAATGGGCGAGTACGACGTAACCGACATGATGAGCTACATGAAATCCCTATCCAAATTCGAGCCCGGACAAACTGCAGTGGTTACTGTAGAGCGCGATGGGAAGCTCATGGAAATTAACGTGACCTTCTAGAAATTTCTGGCAATGGATAAAGTGATCCAGGTATGCAACAAGGTAGTACCTACCCTGGGTGAGGCATAGTTGTACCCTACGCGGTATTCCATTCTTTTTTTCCGAAAAAATCCTTCGAAACCATACGTAAAGAAATGATCGACCGGATCTACGGTAAAAATGGAGCTGTCTCCTGTGATAAAGCCTTCAAGCAAAGCATCGTAAATTACGTAGCGGTAGGCAAACTTTAGTGAAAAGAAAAACTCCGGTTTAATGTTACCAATCTGGTGATAAGCCATGGTGTGGCGTAGATCGGCACGCTTTCCAAAATAGAAAGCAGCCTGATTCTCAATATACATGTCGCGGGTACCCAGGGCAACTGTGGGTGTCCAGGCCATGTGAACACCAAATTTGCTCTTAAGTAACTCCCAGTCTCGTATATATCGGGCGTAGAGATTAATATGAACAGCGTCTTCTATTTGTCCTATCCAGCTCGCCACTTCAGATTCGTTACTGGAGTGAAACCAACTCTGAAATCCCTCCGCCCCTGATATGGAACCGGAAGCACCCATGTGAAACGTAAAATCCAATAATCGCCTCTCGTTAGTTAGGGCAATGGAAGTTGTAATAGCACTAAATCCGGCATACGGCCTGTCGAACAATCTTACATTGGTTTCGGTAATATTTGAAGGCGTGTAAAAAATTTGCAAGATCCCGATGCTTAATTGCCTTCGGTCGCGGTTCTCTTCCTGTTCGTTTAAAAGCGTGCGATAGTTAATAAACGATCCGGTGGTATAGAACCAATCTGTAAAGAGTAAAAAGTCGTTATCGTGATGTAGCTCGATCTGCCGTTTGTAGAAAGTATTTTCAACTTTTGTTTCTGAAACGTCCTGGGCCCGAAGTTCAGAAAAGAAAAAAAAGAATAATAGGAAAATAAATAAAGGTCCCTTTGGTTGGCGGATCATATATCAAAAATAGGAAAAGAAATTAATTGTACTTCATAGTTATATTTTAAAAGCTGCGGGCATAGGAAAGAATAATGTATTGATGGGTTTGTGTATGTTCTGTTTCATCCGAATTAAAACGATAACCCACCGAATAGTCATTCTTTTTATAGCGATGTTTAAAATCGAAGCCCAGATGCAAAACCACCGCATTTGGTTCGACCAGATACACCGAATCATCTCCCCATAAATTTCCTTCTAGAAGTCCGTTATAGCCTACAAATCGATATCCAAACCTTAAGGCAAAAAAGATCTCCCGTTCGGTACTGCCCAGTTGATCGTAGGCAATACTAGAATTGAGTGAATTTCTACGCCCGAAATAGGCCGCTACCTCAGCTTGTATAAATTGATCTTTGGTGCCATAGGCTACCCAGGGCTGCAGGGCTATATGAACACTGAAGGGATTGGGAGCGAGTTGCCATTCCCGTGCATATCGAGCGTAAAAGTTAAAGTGAAACGAATTAGACAGTTCCCCAACCCAGCTTTGAGGGTCTGATATCACCACCGCATTGTGGTACCAGCGTTGAAGTGCTCCCGCTCCGGCCGATTTTCCTGCGATCCCTAATTCAAGTTGCAGATCGTAAAAACTATTAGGGGTAGCCACAGACCATCCGTTGTTCAGACCAAGGTAGCCCGCGTAGGGTCGGTCCATCTGGCTAATGTCCCTGGTTTTTGTATCATCGGGGGTGAAGGCCTGTACCCCCAGATTAAAATGTATCTGCTCGCTAGTATTTGGAAAGATCCCATCGGCTAATTTATGTATGTAGTTTATATAAAGCCCAAACGAATAATATCGATCTGTTAACACGATGAAATCATTATCATGTCTAATTCCTATCTGATGCCAGGTTGTTATCGGTTCTGTATCCTGTGCGTTTACGTCCTGAATGGGATTTAGAAAAAAAACAAATAAAAAAATCCATGTAAGCACACGGGTTTCGCCAAAAAGGAGTTTAAGATTGTAAAAAGGTTGGTTGATCTTTACACTTTGCTGGTTATACTCTTGAAAAATACAAAACCAAAACCAACAAAAAGCATTAAATGAAAAGGAAATAGCCCGAAATCTCCCCCCTGATCCCCAACAACGAAAGCGCTATACATTCCGAAGGCAAAATATAACATGAGCAGACCTTCTAAGATCACGTTGGGACTAAGTTTACTTTTAAGGTATTTATTACCTTTCCAACTGTCCTTTAGTGAATTGATATTGAACTTGGGCGTACGGATAAATTCACTTTTCTTCCCAAGGTGGCCTTCAAGTACGGCAATGCTGTTGTGCAGTGAAAAGCCCATAGCGATCGAGAAAAAAGTAAAGAACATCCCTGTGTATTTCAGGAACTGTTTTATGCCACCTCCGTAGATGATCTTATAAGTGAACCAATAGCAAAAGAAAAAGATAAGGGTACTTAACACAAAAAAGCTCATGATAAAGAAGTATCCTTTTAGATGCTCGTATTCATTTTTTATATACAACATAGGAATGCTCAACACAGCCACGATGAGGATATTTAGGAACATGGTGCTGTTAAGCAGGTGAAGAATGCTGTGTACTTTCGTTTTAAACGGA
>QQUG01000172.1 GCA_008501705.1 Flavobacterium sp. | reverse complement strand
ATTAGAAAAGGGCAGCAGATAAAATTTATGGCAACCGGCAAGAACTATTTTGCCGATGAGGTGGGTACACTAAAATTAAAACAAATTCCGAAGCAGGTGATCAAAACCGGAGATGTTGGTTATTTAATTACCGGTATTAAAGATGCCCGTGAGGTAAAAGTAGGAGATACCATCACCGATGCAAAGACCCCTACCACCAATATGATCGAAGGCTTCGAAGACGTAAAACCAATGGTCTTTGCCGGGATCTATCCCGTGGATACAGAAGATTATGAGGAACTTCGAACTTCCATGGAAAAACTGCAGCTAAACGATGCTTCGTTGGTGTTTCAGCCGGAAAGTTCGGCTGCGCTTGGTTTTGGGTTTCGATGTGGATTCCTGGGAATGCTTCACCTCGAGATCATTCAGGAAAGGCTAGAGCGTGAATTCGATATGACGGTGATCACCACCGTACCAAACGTATCCTACCAGGCCTACACAAATAAAAATCCGGATGAAGCTATTTTGGTGAATAACCCGTCGGACCTTCCGGAACCATCTACCTTAAACCGGGTAGAAGAGCCTTATATCAAGGCCAGCATCATTACTAAGGCCGATTTTGTTGGCCCCGTGATGTCATTGTGTATTGAGAAAAGAGGGCAGATCACCAATCAAACTTATTTAACTCCGGAGCGTGTGGAGCTTAATTTCGATATGCCTCTGGCAGAGATCGTATTCGATTTCTACGACCGTTTAAAAACTGTGTCCAGAGGTTATGCCTCCTTCGATTATTCGCCTATTGGGCTTAGAGCATCCAAGCTTGTGAAGGTGGATGTGTTATTAAACGGTAATACCGTCGATGCGTTATCGGCCCTATTACACCAGGACAATGCCTACGATATAGGAAAGAAGATGTGCGAAAAATTACGGCAATTGATCCCGCGCCAGCAATTCGATATTCCTATCCAGGCGGCTATAGGCGCGAAGATCATAGCCCGAGAGACGGTAAAAGCCCTGCGTAAGGATGTTACGGCTAAATGTTATGGGGGTGACATCTCACGAAAGCGTAAACTGCTTGAAAAGCAGAAGAAGGGGAAAAAACGTATGCGTGCCGTAGGGAATGTAGAGATCCCACAGGAAGCCTTTATGGCTGTTCTGAAGCTCAATGACTAATTGAATATGAACTATTTATACTGAAGTCCGAAACGGTTCCCGCTTCGGATTTTTTTGTACCTTTTTAGGTATGAAACTATGGTTGCTTATCGCTTTTTCCTTGTTGCTCACAAGAGCTTCCTGGGCGCAAAATCCTTACCCCGAAATAGACTCTCTTCTAATCCGGGCAGAGGAAACCTATCAGGTTAATCTCGATACGGCACTTGTCTATGCCAATAAAGCATATCAACTAGCTCTTGCTTCCCGGGACACAAACACCATCGCCAAAACCATAGTCGCTAAAAGTTTCTACCATTTTACCAGAGATGAACCCGAAGAGGTTGAAAAGGTCCTTCGTTTTATTTTTGAGAATAAGGATAGAGTTCCCATATCGAACCTTGGTCAGGCCTACAATCATATGGGTGGTATTTATTATCGGCATAAAGGGATGGAGGACGCGCTGCGTATGTATTTCAAGGCGGTGGAAATTCATGAAAAAGCGGGAAATTCGGCTGGTCTGGCCCGTACTTATCTTAACCTTGGGATGATTTATCGCAAATTAGAGAAAGACGAACTGGCCGAGTATTTCTATGAAAAATCTTCCCAGAGCGCATCGCATAATAAGAATGTAAATATCCATGACCTTTCAGATACCGAAGGCTTAACCGGCGCCCGAAAGCAACTGCAAGTGACCAATGAAGCTCTGGCTAAAATAGAAGACCGGGAAAATTCGGTTTTGGCGGCCGTTTTATACAGTGATCGTTGTAATATCCACCTAGATCTTGGAAATTACGCCCAGGCAATTTCGGATGGCGAAAAGGCGCTTAGCATAATGGAGGAGGTTAATTTCGGAACCAATTATCAGCTTACGCATTATTATATTGGCACAGCTTGCCTGCGACTGGGTCAGTTTGAAAAAGCAAAATATCATTTGAATCAGGCGATCGAATCCACGAATATTCTCAAATTTAAGGCTCAGTTCTACCAACAATTGATAGAAACCCATGTGGGAAGTGGAGACTATCCGGCTGCGTTTCTTGCGTCTACTCAGCTAAGTACTATTAAAGACTCGATCAACACTATTCAGGAAAACGACAGGATCGCCGCCATTACAGCACAATTTGAGACCGAAAAACAGGCTCAGGAGATCGAAATCCTGGAAGGAGACAACCAACTAAAGGCCGCTCAGTTAAAAAACCAAAAGAATATACTATTTGCAACTATTACAGGAGTTGTTTTGTTGCTTACGCTACTGTTCTTTGCCTATAAGAATCACAAGATCAAGCAGAATTTACAGTTCTCCGAATTAACTCAGAAACTACTGCTCATGCAGCTAAACCCACATTTTCTCTTTAATGCACTTAATGGGATACAATATTTTATTAAGAAGAACGACACCAAAAAGTCTACCCGTTATATCACCAATTTTAGTGGCTTGATGCGGAATATCCTGGAAAATTCGGTAGAGAAGTTCATTTCTATAAAAGAAGACCACGACACCATAAGTGACTTCCTGGCACTTCAGCAATTGGTTCATAACAATTCCTTCGAATATCAGGTGGAGATCGATGAAAACCTCGATGGGGCCAACACAGCTATTCCGCCTATGTTCACGCAGCCTTTTGTTGAAAATGCCATCATTCATGGGGTGTCGGGGGTTTCGGAAGGAAAGATATCTGTGCATTACCGGCTAGACAACGAGCGAATTCGGGTTGAAATAATCGACAATGGTAAAGGGATCTATTCAGAAAAGAAAAATGCAAACAGCCTGCATAAATCTATGGGAACTTCTATAACCAAACAGCGAATGGAAAACCTGCTCAAGGCCGAAAAATATCCCGTGGAACTGGAAATTACTTCCCAACATGATGGTAAAGACGGGCAGGGAACAAAAATAATGCTAACTTTTCCGTTGAAATACCTCTAATATGTCGCAACGTTGCCTGTTAATAGAAGACGACCATTTCATGGCCGAAATGATCACCGACACTCTCCGGGAGAATTTTCATGATCTCGAATTAGTGCCGGTTGCCAATACCCTTTCGCAGGCTAAAGAGCATATAGCCTCTCACAATCCAGACTTGGTTATTTCTGATATAAATTTGCAAGATGAGGTGGTCTTTACGCTCTTTCAGCAATACGATTCTATTCCCTTTAAGATCATCTTTATCACTTCTCACAGTAAATATGCGGTGCAGGCATTTAAATTCAGTGCGCTCGATTTCCTGGAGAAGCCTTTCGAAGATGAAGCCCTGGTGCGGGCAGTACATAAAGCGATAGAGCATATCAATATAGATCAATACAACCAACAGTTAAAGACTTTCTTTCATAATTTCAACCCGGGGGAAAAGAAGAAAAAACTGGTGTTAAAAACTCTGGAATCCATCCACATAGTAGAGATCTCGGATATACTTTTTGTAAAGTCGGATAATAATTATTCTGAATTTCACATAGCCGACGGCCGGAAGATCCTGGTGTCCAAGTCGCTAAAAGTATACGATGACCAATTGCAGGGGTTTTCTTTTTTTAGAAGCCATCAATCTTACCTGGTGAATCTCGAATATGCTAAAACATTTCATAAACAGGACAGTACGCTCGAACTAGTTTCGGGGCAACACGTCGCTGTTTCCGGGGCCAAGGTTAACGCCCTGCTCCATAATTTAAGTGAGATTTCCTAATTCTCGCCCATATAGCTCAAATTCTAATTAAATAGGCCACAATCTATATTTGCCAGGATAACCGACTTTCAATTTCCCACTTTTGGATGGTAATCCATAAAAATAGAAATCATGAAAGTCAGGATCCTTTTATTATTTATCGCCATGACGCTTATGGGCGGCGCCGATGTTTATGCTCAAAAGAAAGATCCGCGGGCAGCCAGCGCTAAAAACCTGTATAATACTCTGGCTGCTATGCTTCGACAGGCTAAAACAGCTCCCGATAAAGATACCCGTTGTGAACCCGCCAAGCTGTTGGCTTCGATTCCACGGAAGAAATTACTTCCTGCCAAAGAGGCATTGAAAAAGGAGATCGGGAAGATCGTGGACGATTCTCTAACTCTAGGTACCAGCCTCTATCAGATCACCAACGAACTTGCGCTGGAATATTTGTCGGAAACTAAGACTAAAACCGAGTTCCTTAGGAAATTGGGCACAGAGTATGATAAATTTTCATTTGATAAAGCTGAATTTGATCGATTCTATTATACCGTTCGACGCGCTCAAAAATCCGGATTCAAGATCTTTGAAAAATCCTTCAAGCATGGCGAATGCACTGTTTCCGTAAAGACCTATTTAAAACCAACCAAATTTAAATGGGACACTAAGAAATACACCATAAGCAATATCAATTGGGATATCAAAACAGTGGTGGCTATTGCTTGCCCCTGTACAACGAAGAATAAGTATAAAGTAAAAAAAGCAGAATTCGAATATACCACAAGCTGTTCAGGCCCAATGAGATTCAACACTGTTAGATATACTTATGATAGAAATGGACCCAACACCAGCGTTTATTACGGTCTACGTTTCGGGAAGATCAAAGATCCTAAACGCGTTCTGGTATTACTAAACTGTTGTACAAAGCTCGAGGATCCTGTAAAGAAAGGAAGTTTTATCGCCCCTGATGAAGATATCAACGATAACAATAACTTGATTGATACCGGCCTGGGGATCGGGTATGGTTCGGAAACGGATACTGAAGGCGTGATCTATGGTGGATATCTGTTCGATATTGGTGACGTTGGTGGTAATCCGTTATTTGTTGGACCAAAAGCTTCGGTAAACACAACGGCCATTAACGGAGATGAAATAAAAGAAACTCGTGTGCTGATCGGGCCCACGGCCGAATACCAAATACCTGTAGGTGCTGGCAATACGCGAATTGTTACCGGGATCAACTCTGGTTATCTCTTCGGAAGCCTGGACGCCTTCGGGTTTAAGAGAGATCTGTCCGGGTTTGCAGTGAACGCCTATACAGGTGCCCAATTTCAAATAGGCAATAATTTAGCGCTGGGCGTGCTTTTAAATTTTGTTGAATTCAGCAATATCACCATAAAATCCGACGACGGAGAAATTAACAACACCTCTAGTGACACGTCATTTCTCACCGACAGAGGAGCGATAAGTGTTGGTGTGCGAATTGGTCTTGATAAAAAGTAAGGCTAATGCTGATGTGTTATTTAATGGAAACCTCGGGGCTCTGTCCCGGGGTTTAGTTTATTAGTTACAGTTAGCGCCGTCTGCCTGCAGATCCTGCAAGTATGTATCGTATGGCGTTCCGGTGTTCTCTCCGTTCACAGAAGCATTTCCGTCACTCTCCCGGCATAAAGTAAAATCCAGAGTTTGCGGAGCACTGCAACTAACACAACTAACCGAATCGTCGCTTTTACAGCTAAAAAGAGTTGCAAATAGTACGATGAAAATGCAGGCGGAAGGGTAAAATTTCATTCTGGATCAATTTCTACAATCTACAACGAGACTGGCGTATCTTTATTACTAAAGGTTATTTTCTTTTCAAGCACCATTGGTTGGTAGCTTTGCTGCTCCTTCAGGATCCAGCGGTTTGCCAAGATAAACCAATTGACAGCCTTCGCCTATCTCCATAGCTTCCGGGTCTGTAATAAGGTCTATGTGATTTTTTTCGTTTTTCAGAAATAAGGCTACAACATTGTCTTTCTCTTCAACATGTGCAACTAGTTTTAAAAATTGAGCCTTGGATTGCACCGGGAATTCCTGGATAGAGGGATATTCGGAAGCCACCTGGCTAAGTTTAACGTAATCATGAGTTAAGGATAACCACTCGTTGCGGTGCCTTTCCTTGTCGCCGTTATTCTTCAATTCTTCGGCGCTCATGAGCCTGTACGAACCATTTTCACCCAGCGTATCTCTATATTTAATAATGGCTTGTTTGTTAATCTCTGCGTTTCCGGTCATAGCGATTAGAAATCCCACATCATTCAATTCGATGTTATCTGTTAGGTCCCCGGTATAGATACTACCATTGATCGCCTCTAGTCCCAATTCTCTGGCGCGGGCAATATTGCTCTCGTTGGTATCTACCAGTACCACATGGCGGTTATTCTTCGCGAGATAATTTCCTATGAGCCTTGAGACCTTTGATGCGCCAATAATAATTATTCCTTCCGAAGATTTTAGAAAAACTCCAACGATAGAAGCGAAAGCTCTGGCTGTGGCTGCGTTCAATAAAACCGTAACCAGTACAACAGCAAATACAAGCGGGGTAATATATTCGGCGCCAGGAATACCTTGCTCCACCAATTTGGTCCCAAAAAGTGATGCAATCCCTGCTGCAACTATACCCCGAGGACCTACCCAACTGATAAATATTTTTTCGTTGGTTTTGAGAGAACTTCCGGTGGTACTTAGAAATACCGCCATTGGCCTCAATACAAAAATAATAACTGCAAGAAGTATGGCAGTTTCCCAGTTGTACACCAGTAATAGATCATCGAGACTAATATTGGCCGCTAAAAGGATGAACAGTATGGATATAAGTAAGACGCTTAGGGACTCTTTAAAATACAGTAACTCTTTCAAACTTGGAAGATCACTATTTCCCAGGAACATACCCATAACAACAACGGCCAGTAATCCCGATTCGTGAGCAAACACATCACTTTCAACAAAGATCAGTAAGACTACAGACAGGGAAACCACATTTAGTAAATAATGTGGAATAAATTTCTTTTTAATAGAATAATACAGGGCATATCCTCCGGAAATTCCAAAGGAAAACCCAATAAGAATAATCTTCCCAAATTCTACAAGCGCTTGTTTGGTGTAGCCGGCGTCCCCTCCTACACTAATAAATTCGAACACCAATACCGCCACCAAAGCACCAATAGGATCGATAAGTATCCCTTCCCATTTAAGAACGGCCGAAACATCTTTCTTTAAAGGGATATTCCTTAAAATTGGGGTGATCACTGTGGGGCCGGTAACAATGATAAGCGCAGAGAACAAAAATGCGATACGCCAGTCCAGACCAAAAATATAATGGGCCGCAACACCACCGCCTATAAAGGTCACAGCCGAACCGAGACTTATCAGCTTCCCGATCACCGGGCCGATTTTTGCAACCTCACCACGACGAAGGGTAAGTCCTCCTTCAAAAAGGATGATCCCGATAGCGAGTGAGACGAAATAAAATAAATTCTGGTCTGGGAAAAAGCCCGACTTCCCGTCATAAATAGGCTGTATCCATTGTGAGCCATCCTCCGAAATGAGAGTTGATACCGGTCCCACAAACAAACCGATCAAAATAAGAGGAAGTATGGCGGGAATTTTGAATTTCCATGCAACCCACTGGGCCAAGATTCCTAAAACAATAATACCAGCGAGTTCGAGCATAGTTGATTATTTTGTGTGAAAATAGTAATAAACAAGGTAGTCTGAAAATAAATTATTTTAGATTGTCTCATACGGCATAAATAAGAAGTCTTTACTTTTAAGTACCTAAAAAATGGTATCTTCCCTTTTCTGCTAAACCAACTATTCTTGAAACACCATGTCTTCAGCA
>QQUG01000033.1 GCA_008501705.1 Flavobacterium sp. | reverse complement strand
TTCCGTATTCGCTCTGCAACCGCCGGAGAACTTATACCAACCCGCCGGCCTATTTCGGCATTGGAAAGACGTGCGTTTTCCTGCAGGCATTTTAGAATTTTACGGTTTAGTACATCTGTGTGCATTTTAAAGTTTTTTCTAATTAATTCTTAATTTTTAAAGTAAATATACTTTTTTAATTTAAATTCTATATTAAAATCGATTTAGTTAGTGGTAAATTTGAGTGGTTCTAAAAAAAATTGCTTGCTCCAAAGATGATACCGAGTTTTCCAAATAAACTTCCGCAATCGCCTATTTACAAAAAGGCGCAGGAGATCTTTACCTTATCCCGCCATATTTCGACATATATCACAGACGATCTTGCTGTTTTACGGGAGGATGGCAAGGAAGATCCGTCGATCTATTTCGGGGGTGATATCGTGCAGCAATCTATATCCCTTGCCCCGGAAATACTAAAAGCTGAAAGTCAGACCTACGCCGAAGAAAAGCATAAATATGCGGCTTCGGTTACGAGTTTAGTGAACAGGCTTTATAAAAACTGCGAACGCCTGGAACTCGCTAATACAAATGGGAAGGATTTTCTACCTATTCTTCGTGGTGAGATCAAGAAGTTCAGAAAGTTACAGCGCAACTGGATGCTTACTTTTTAAACAGCTGTAGCAATTCACATACTATAGCGTTCACTTATTTTTGTCCTTCCTTACATATTTCGCCTGTACTGTCCGCCAACTTTAAATAGCGAATTGGTAATCTGTCCCAGCGAACAATATTTTGTGGCTTCCATTAATTTCTCGAAGAGATTTTCATTCTGAATGGCTGCATGCTGTACCTCCCTGATCACCTCTTCCGATTTATCCTCGTAAGTTTTATGCAGGTTTTTCAACGTATCGATCTGCTGCTGTTTTTCCTCTTCGGTCGCTCTAATAACTTCTGCGGGTAAGATGGTTGGAGAGCCTTTACTACTTAAAAAGGTGTTTACTCCAATGATAGGAAATTCACCGGTATGTTTTAGAGTCTCATAATACAGGCTCTCTTCCTGGATCTTACTTCGCTGGTACATGGTTTCCATAGCACCCAATACCCCACCTCGTTCTGTGATCCTATCGAATTCCTCTAGTACAGCCTCCTCTACCAACTCCGTTAATTCCTCGATGATGAACGATCCCTGGATAGGGTTTTCGTTCTTGGCAAGTCCCAGTTCCTTATTGATGATCAATTGTATGGCCATTGCCCTGCGCACACTTTCCTCTGTAGGAGTGGTGATAGCCTCATCGTAGGCATTGGTATGCAGCGAATTACAATTGTCGTAAATGGCATACAAAGCCTGCAAGGTTGTACGGATATCATTGAAATCGATCTCCTGAGCGTGCAGCGACCTTCCCGAGGTTTGGATGTGATACTTGAGCATCTGCGCCCTTGGGTTGGCACCGTATTTATGTTTCATGGCCTTAGACCATATTTTTCTTGCCACCCGACCAATTACCGAATATTCCGGGTCGATCCCATTACTGAAAAAGAAGGAAAGGTTTGGTCCGAATTTATTGATATCCATCCCTCTCGACAAGTAATATTCCACGTAGGTGAATCCGTTCGCCAGCGTAAAGGCCAGTTGGGTGATAGGATTAGCACCTGCCTCGGCGATATGATACCCCGATATAGAGACCGAATAAAAATTACGCACATTCTTCTCTATAAAGTATTCCTGCACATCACCCATCAGGCGCAAGGCAAATTCGGTAGAAAATATACAGGTGTTCTGAGCCTGGTCCTCTTTTAAGATATCGGCTTGTACAGTTCCTCGTACCTGACTTAAGGTCCTGGTTTTAATCTCTTCGTAGACTTCGGATGGAAGAACCTGATCTCCGGTTACACCCAGGAGCATAAGGCCGAGTCCGTCGTTCCCTTCGGGCAGATCTCCCTGGTACTTAGGACGTACACTCCCTTTTTCTTTATAGATCTTTTCGATCTTCTTTTCAATCTCCTTTTCTATTCCCTGTTCTTTTATGTATTTCTCGCAATTTTGATCGATGGCGGCATTCAGAAAGAATCCCAATAACATAGGTGCCGGACCATTGATGGTCATGCTCACCGAGGTCATAGCATCACTTAGATCAAAGCCGGAATACAATTTCTTGGCGTCATCGAGACAGCAGATAGACACCCCTGCATTACCGATCTTACCGTAGATATCCGGACGATGATCCGGATCATTACCATAGAGCGTCACACTGTCGAAAGCCGTAGACAATCGTTTGGCAGGCATCCCAAGACTCACATAATGAAATCGCCTGTTAGTGCGTTCCGGGCCACCTTCTCCTGCGAACATTCGGGTTGGGTCTTCTCCCATTCTCTTAAAGGGGTATAGTCCTGCGGTGTAGGGAAACTCTCCCGGTACATTTTCCTGAAGTACCCATTGCAGGATATCACCCCAGGCCTCGTATTTTGGAAGAGCTACTTTAGGGATCTCCGAATTAGACAGCGACTTGGTATGTGTGTCTATATTGATCTCCTTTCCCCTTACTTTAAAGGAATAAACAGGAGCTTTATAACGGTTTACTTTCTCAGTCCAACTGGTGATCACTTCCCAATTATGAGGATCGAGGTCCATTTTCACACGGTCGAATTCTCCAAGCAAAAGTTTTAAAAATTCTTTATTTTCTTCGGAAGTAGCCTCCGCTTTTATATCTAGTCCGGCTTTATCCAGAGCGGGTTGAGTACCCGATACAGACTCTATGGTCTTATATATTCCGAAGAGCTTTTGAGCAACCGCCACCTGAGCCCTTACCGAATTGTCGTAGGCACGATTATTCTCGGCTATTTCTGAAAGATACCTTGTACGAGCCGGCGGGATCACGAATATCTTTTCAGACATTTCGTTACTAATGGTGTAATTGCTCTTCAGTTTCGCATTGGTCTTTTCGGCCAGCAGATCCATAATGGCCTTATACAATTGGTTCATCCCCGGATCGTTGAATTGGGAAGCAATAGTTCCATAGACCGGGAGTTCATCCTGAGGCGTATCCCAAAGGTTGTGGTTCCTCATGTATTGTTTTTTCACATCCCGCAGTGCATCCAGCGAACCCCGTTTATCAAACTTGTTAATTGCCACCAGATCGGCAAAATCCAGCATATCGATCTTTTCGAGTTGCGTAGCGGCGCCAAATTCGGGGGTCATCACGTATAGTGAAACATCACTGTGATCCAGGATCTCGGTATCGCTTTGTCCAATACCAGAAGTTTCCAGAACGATCAGGTCGTATTCGGCAGCCTTTAAAACCTCAATGGCCTCCGAAACATATTTGGATAGTGCCAGGTTACTTTGGCGGGTGGCCAGGCTACGCATATATACCCTGGGAGAATTGATAGCGTTCATACGTATCCGATCACCTAGCAAGGCCCCTCCGGTCTTGCGTTTTGAGGGATCTACAGATACCAGCCCAATGGACTTATCCGGAAAATCTATAAGAAAGCGTCTTACCAGTTCGTCCACCAGGGAGGATTTTCCAGCTCCTCCGGTTCCGGTAATACCCAGTACCGGCGTTGTGATCGATTTATTTTTCTCGTGGATCTTTTCGAGGGTTTCTTTGGCGATCTCAGGAAAATTCTCTGCCGAGGAGATTACTCGAGCGATAGCTCCCGGATCTTTCTCAGAAAGTTCGCTTATTTCGCCGTTCAGGGAATCACCTATGGGAAAATCGGCTTTCTGTACCAGATCGTTGATCATTCCCTGCAATCCCATCTCACGCCCGTCGTCCGGGGAATAGATCCGGGTAATCCCATAATCCATAAGTTCCTTTATTTCACTGGGAAGGATCACTCCCCCTCCTCCACCAAAGATCTTAATATGTCCGGCACCCTTTTCCTGAAGCAGATCGTACATATACTTGAAGTATTCATTATGCCCCCCTTGGTAGGAAGTCATGGCGATGGCATTGGCATCCTCCTGAATAGCAGTATTTACAACCTCTTCCACGCTTCTATCGTGCCCAAGGTGAATTACTTCCACCCCTGTTGCCTGAATGATCCGACGCATGATATTGATAGCTGCATCATGGCCATCGAAAAGGGAAGCAGCGGTAACAATTCTTACTTTATTTTTAGGTTGATACGGTGGAGTTGGTTGCATTTGTAAGTACGGTTATAAAATGTGGAGCAAATTTACTAAAAAGGTAATAAATTACTGCCTTCAGCTGAGATTTAACCTTTCGAAAAAAATATAAATATTTGCTTGAATATTGAATTATTTTGTATATTGCGTATTCAATATTAAACAACAAATAACTTATTTATTATGAAAAAAATTTACTTATTAGCATTGGCGTTATTTGCGTTTACCTTTGTAAATGCTCAAATAATCGATGACAATTTTGATTTTTACACTTTGGGTGATATGGGTAACCAAGCTCCTGGTATCTGGGGTAACTGGTCTCAAGACCCTGTAGGTTCTGCTGCTGAGAACATCATTGTTAGTGATGACTTTGCTGCTTCAGGAACTCAGTCTGGTATGATCGGAACTGGTCCTGGTCCACAGGATGCTCTTCTTTACTTAGGTAATGAAACTACTGGAGACTACACCCTAAGATGGAATATGTATGTTCCTTCTGGAAACGAAGGTTACTTCAACCTTCAAGGTGAGATTCCTGGTTCTGGTGCACTTTCCGGTGTATGGAATACTGGAGATATCTACTTCAACGAAGCGAATGGTGCTCCTGGTGTAGGTACTGACACAGCGGTTCCTGGTGATGATTTCCAATTCCCACACGATGAGTGGTTCGATCTTGCTATCTATGTAGATCTTGATGCAGGTCCTGCTACTTACGAACTATTTGTAAACGGTGTTGCTGCTTATGACAACCCTGTACCTTTCCAAACAGATAACTTCTTAGGTGCTGTAGATTTCTTCGCTGCAAGTGGCTCTACTACTTACTACGTTGATGATGTGTACTATGACACTGGAAACCTTATCTTAGGAAATGGAGATTTCACTGAAAATGCTTTCAGCGTATATCCAAACCCAGTTCAGGATATTCTTAACATCAACTCTGTATCTACTGTAGAGTCTGTAGTTGTTTATGACGTATTAGGAAAAGTTGTTCTTCAGGTTCAGCCTAACAGCATTTCTCCAAGTATCGACATGAGCGCTCTTTCTTCTGGAGCTTACATGGTACAAGTAACTGTTGGAAATGCTACTAAAACTGTAAAAGTTATCAAGTAAGCATTATCTAAAGTACAATATACTTTATAAGAAAGCCCTTCAAAATGAAGGGCTTTTTTTATATTTAGATCCTCATAAAATTTTACCTATGCGCTTAATTAAAATTGCCTTCGTCTTTACCTTTGTATTTATTTCTACTTCCTGTGCCGAGCTACAGGGAATTGCCGGAAGTATCCCCGGACAGGGTGGGATAGACCCAACAATGATAGGGAACGGATTACGGCAGGCTCTTGATTTTGGTATCGACAAACAGGTTAGCAAGCTTACCCAGAAAGACGGTTTTTATAAAAACCCCCTGGTTAAGATCTTACTTCCCGAAGAACTTCAAAAAGTAGATCAAGCGCTAAGAAACATTGGGTTGTCCAAACTGGCCGATGAAGGTTTAAAAGTTTTAAATCGTGCAGCAGAAGATGCGGTAAAAGAGGCTACCCCAATTTTTGTAGATGCGGTAAAGGGAATCACCTTTAACGATGCAAAGAATATCCTTCTCGGGCCAGACAATGCCGCGACTTCTTATCTTAAAGGCAGAACCAACCAGGCACTCTATAATAAATTCAATCCGGTAATACAGAATTCATTCTCAAAGGTTGGAGCAGATCAGATCTGGGCGAATATCATCAATAAGTACAACAGCATTCCATTGGTAAATCAAGTTAATCCCGATCTAACCGATTATGTAACCAACGAAGCCCTTAAAGGTGTTTACACCATGATCGCTGTTGAAGAGAAGAATATCCGGACTAAAATAAATTCCAGAACAACCACCCTGCTGAAGCAAGTATTTGCCCTACAGGATTAAACGTTAAGCTTATTAACGACTGTGCTAAAACCGGATCAAATTTTATTATTGCTTTAACCTCCCTTTCAGTAAAATTATCATCTGTCGAAAGTACCTTTGCGAAAAGGATTCACAAAGATGCTGAAATGGTTTAAGAATAAATCGGAACTTGACAAACTAAAAGAACGCTACTGCAGATTGATGAAAAAGTCTTTTAAGATTGCACTTAGGGACCGTAAGAGAAGTGATAAACTTAGGAAGGAAGCGAAGGTATTATACGATCGGATTAAAAAATACGACACCCAGAAAGAAGCCAGCTAGATAACTCCCATTTACTATTTTTCCTGCATTATTTTTTTCATCTGAAGCTGAAGTTCAGAGGCGGCATGTGCAGCAGCCTCGGCAAAATCGTTGCCTGTAGACGCATATAGGATTCCGCGTGAAGAATTAACTAAAAGTCCGATATTCTCTGTCATCCCGTATTTACATACTTCAGACAGGCTTCCACCCTGGGCACCCACTCCCGGAATTAAAAGAAAACTATCGGGAATTATCTTTCTAATGTCTGCAAGGTATTCGGCTTTAGTGGCACCTACAACGTACATCAACCTGTCGGAATTCTTCCAGCCGCGTGAAGTGATCAACACTTCTTTGTACAATTCGGTATCCCCGATCTTTTTTGTCTGAAAATCGAAAGCCCCTTCATTCGAGGTTAAACCAAGCAAAATGGTATGTTTACCTTCCACCTCTAAAAAGGGTTCCACCGAATCTTTTCCCATATACGGAGCCACAGTGATACTGTCGAAATTCATCTGCTTCAGAAAAGCATTGGCGTACATAGCCGATGTATTACCTATATCCCCACGCTTAGCATCGGCGATGGTAAATATTTCGGGATGATTTTCATTGAGATATCCAATAGTCTTTTCGAGCGATTTCCATCCCGTTAATCCATAAGCCTCGTAAAACGCAATATTGGGTTTGTAGGCCACCGCCAGATGATGCGTGGCAGCAATGATCGCTTTATTGAACTGGAAGATAGGATCGTCTGTTTCCAGAAGATGCGCCGGAATCTTGTTCAGGTCTACATCCAGCCCAATACATAGAAAGGATTCCTTTTTATGAATTTCAGAAATAAGTGATTCTAATTTCATTATTAGAAAGTTTCGCCGGCTTCTTTTAATTTTTCAGTATTACTCACTAATTGTAATTCGTCTATGATCTTCTGAATGTCTCCGTCAATAATATTGCTAAGATCGTACAGTGTTAGGTTTATACGATGTTCTGTAACCCGGCCCTGAGGATAATTATAGGTTCGGATCTTGGCACTTCGGTCTCCACTGGTAACCATAGAACCTCGTTTTTCGGCATCTTCAGCCTGCTTTTTGGCGAGCTCCAGATCGAACAGACGGGATCGAAGAACTTTAAAGGCCTTCTCCTTATTCTTATGCTGCGATTTCTGATCCTGGCATTGTGCTACAAGTCCCGTGGGCTCATGCGTTAATCGCACTGCCGAATAAGTGGTATTAACCGATTGGCCTCCGGGTCCGCTGGAACAGAAATAATCGATACGTACATCTTTCGGATCGATCTCCACATCGAATTCTTCCGCCTCCGGGAAAACCATAACGGTTGCGGCACTTGTATGCACCCTACCCTGTGTTTCTGTTTGAGGTACTCGCTGAACACGATGAACACCGGCTTCAA
>QQUG01000230.1 GCA_008501705.1 Flavobacterium sp. | reverse complement strand
GATTTCGGACTAAATTATCTCCAAAAATAGTATTTTATCGTAAAAAAGCAACATTTAATCGATGAAATGCCTGATTTCTAAGGTATAAGATACAAAAAAACGCTTTACAAAACGTAAAGCGTTGATTTACATAAAATATTAGTGATTATCCTCCGAAATCGTCAAAGCGAATATTTTCGTCTGGTATACCGAAATCCTCACCCATTTTTTGAACAGCCTGGTTCATTAATGGCGGGCCACAGAAGTACAATTCGATATCTTCAGGAGTCTCATGATGGTTAAGATAATTATCAATTACTACCTGGTGGATGAAACCAACAAAACCGTCTCCTTCATCGTCTATATTTTCCTTTACCTTCCAGTTATCTTCCGGAAGTGGTTCGGATAAAGCCATATAGAATTTGAAGTTGGGGAAATCTTTTTCAAGGTTTCTGAAGTGATCTATATAGAACAATTCTCGTTTCGAACGACCCCCGTACCAATAGGTAACTTTACGTCCGGTTTTTAAGGTACGGAACAAATGATATAAATGTGATCGCATGGGTGCCATTCCGGCTCCACCTCCCACGTAAAGCATTTCGGCTTCCGATGGATTAATGAAGAATTCTCCGTAAGGACCGGAAATGGTAACTTTATCGCCTTTCTTACAATTGAAGATATACGACGACGCAATACCCGGATTTACTTGCATCCATTGATTTTTAGCTCTATCCCATGGCGGGGTAGCGATACGAACATTAAGCATGATCTCACGCCCCTCGGCTGGATAGGAAGCCATAGAATAGGCTCGTTCTACCGTTTCGGTATTTTTCATTACCAGCGGCCACAATCCGAATTTATCCCACTCGGCCTGGAATTTATCCGGGGTTTCATGTTCTTCCGGGTGAGCTGTGATATCGATATCGGAATATTTTACCTCGCAGGGTGGAATTTCAATTTGTATATAACCCCCAGCCTTATAATTCATATCCTCCGGGATCTCAACAACAAATTCCTTGATAAACGAAGCCACATTATAATTTCTAACTACAGTCGCCTCCCATTTCTTAATTCCGAAGACTTCTTCAGGAATATGAATATTCATATCCTGTTTAACTTTAACCTGACAGGCCAACCTGGCCCCGGCTTTTAATTCTTTTCTTGTGAAATGAGGGGTTTCTGTAGGCAAGGCCTCTCCTCCTCCTTCTAATACATGACATTCGCACTGAATACAGGTGCCTCCGCCACCACAGGCAGATGGCAGGAATACCTTCTGATTTCCAAGTGTAGATAACAGTGTCCCGCCTGAGGGAACTTCGATCACCTTCTCTTCATTAATAGTGATCTTCACAGGCCCGGATGGAGCCAGTTTTTGTTTTGTGAATAACAAAAGGGCTACTAATGCTAAAGTGAGTACAAGGAAGGCAACAACTGTTGCAATTATGACTCCTAATGTGCTTGCTAAGAACATATTACTGTGGTGTTATTTCTGAAACTTCTAAGGTTTCGTTCTGCGCTATATTTTCTGTATTTGATTCTGAAGTATTTTCAACTTCTGCCGATCTTACTTCCGATACCTCTATTTCTTCATCGCCTCCGGTAAGCATTCCTCCGAAACTCATAAAGCCGATAGCCATAAGTCCGGTAATGATAAAAGTAATTCCCAGGCCTCTCAATGGAGCAGGCACATTAGAATAACGAATCTTTTCACGTATTGCGGCTATCGCTAAAATTGCCAGAAACCATCCTATCCCACTGCTAAAACCATAATTTAGGGCAAGTGTGAAACTTTCGATCTCTCTTGATTGCATAAATAATGAGCCTCCAAGAATCGCACAGTTTACCGCTATAAGTGGTAGAAAGATCCCTAGTGAGTTATATAGGGATGGCGAGAATCGCTCTACCACGATCTCAACCAATTGTACCATAGTTGCTATGGTAGCAATAAAAAGTATAAAGGAAAGGAAACTAAGATCGTAATCGGCAAACTCGGCTCCCAACCAGCTTAGTGCACCTTCCTGAAGTATGTATTGATCCAGTAACCAGTTTAATGGTACTGTTACCGTTAGTACGAAAATCACAGCAGCTCCTAATCCCACTGCGGTGCTTACCTTTTTCGAAACAGCCAGGTAGGAACACATTCCGAGGAAATATGCAAATACCATGTTGTCTACAAAGACCGACTTAAAAAATAATTCTACGTGTTCCATAGTGTAATGTTTTCAGTAGCTGCTACTAATTTTCTTCAATTAATGCTTTGTTCCTGCTTCTTTGTACCCAGATAATAATACCAACTACGATCAGGGCCATTGGTGGCAATACCATAAATCCGTTGTTCTCATATCCAATAGCATATAAATATGTCTTTTCCACAGGGTCACCTAATACTTTAAACCCAAACAGGGTACCGGATCCCAGAAGTTCTCGGAAGAATCCTACAATGATTAAGATGATACCATAACCCAGCGCATTTCCAACTCCGTCCAGGAACGATTTCCATGGGCCGTTACCAAGTGCAAAAGCTTCAAAACGCCCCATAATGATACAGTTGGTGATTATAAGTCCGATGAATACCGAGAGTTCCTTGCTTAATTCGTAGGCAAAGGCTTTTAAAACCTGATCTACAATGATCACCAGGGTGGCTACCACGATCAATTGTACAATAATTCTAATCTTGGAAGGAATGATGTTTCTCATCAGGGAGATGATCACATTTCCCACACCTAGTACAAAGATAACCGAGATCGCCATTACTATAGACGGTTTGAGTTGGGCGGTGATCGCCAAAGCAGAACAAATCCCCAATACCTGAATAGTGATCGGGTTGTTATCTGCTAATGGGTCTAGTATTAATTTGCTGTCTTTTTTAGATAGAAGTCCCATACAATTAATTTAATTTTTTGAAATAGTCCACGTACAATCTCACGTCTTTCTTCAGCATGGCAGTTAAACCGTCTCCGGTAATGGTGGCCCCTGCCAAAGCATCTACCTCTCCATCTGTTTTATCTTCATTCTTAGGGTCGTTGTTACCTTTAGCTACAGTTATGCCTTCAAAGGCACCACCATCCAGAAACTTTTCGCCTGTAAAATCATCCATGAAGTATCGTTGCTTTATCTCTGCACCCAGACCAGGTGTTTCACCTTTATGGTCGAAATAGACACCCTTAATGGTCATGGTCTTGTCTACAGCCACAAAGCCCCAGATAGCATCCCAAAGACCTTTTCCGCGTACTGGCATTACGTAGATCTCTTCACCTTCTTTCTCACCTACGAAAAGCGGCAGCCTACGCTGGTAATTTCCGTCTTTCGCTTTATTGGCCTCCTTTTTTATATCTATAAGATAAGCCTGGTCATCTTCGATCACCTTGTCGCCCTGGATCACATATTGCTTCTTGATATATTTATCGAACTCGGCCTCTACTCTGTCTGTAGGGATAAACACGACGTCGTTAGGGCCTTCATTTTCATGAACCCCCATAGCATAAAGGATGTTTTGCTGTTTCTCGTAACGTTCGTTCGCCTTGATCAAAGGTTTGAAACCATTGGCCAGACCTGCCAGTAACGATCCTACTACCAACACCATAATGATAGCAAAAACGACGGTATAACTATTCTTTTCTGTGTTAATTGCCATAATTAAGCAGTTTTAACTTTTAAACGTTTCGCTCTTCTTTTTATATTCCCCTGAAGCACGTAATGATCGATAGTTGGGGCAAACACATTCATCAATAGAATTGCAAGCATCACACCTTCCGGATATGCCGGGTTGAACACCCGTATCATCACCGAAATGAAACCAATAAGGAATCCATAGAACCACTTCCCTTTATTGGTTTGAGAAGCTGTTACAGGGTCGGTTGCCATATATACGATCCCAAACGCCAGACCACCTATAAGAAGATGTTTCCAGAATTCGATACTCATCAGGCTATAGAATTTACTGCTTTCAGAAATCCATCCCCACTCTGCTACTAAATTGAAAAGGTAACCCATTACGAGAGCTCCTATAATAGAAGAAAGCATAATTCGCCAGCTACCAATTTTTGTAAAAATGAGAATGAGAGCTCCCAGTATGATAAGCAAGGTGGACGTTTCTCCTACCGAACCTGGTATGAACCCAAAGAACATATCCAGAGTATCGTACTCGAACACCTTGTTCTGTGCAAGGCTACCAAGAATTGTCTCACCCGAAATAGCATCCGGTGTTCCGGCTCTCTCCACAGCCCCATGAACCCATACCTTATCTCCACTCATCCAGGTTGGATAGGCAAAGAACAAGAAGGCTCTGATGGTTAGCGCAGGATTTAAAATATTCATTCCGGTACCACCAAATACCTCTTTCCCGATCACAACACCAAAAGCCACAGCCACTACCAGCATCCACAATGGTATATCCACAGGTACGATTAAGGGTACCAGCATACCGGTTACCAGGTAACCTTCTTCTACTTCATGGCCTTTTATTACCGCGAATAAGAATTCTATTCCCAGTCCCACTCCATACGAAATTGCCACTAGTGGTAAAATTTTCCATGCTCCCAAGGTAAAATTGCTCATGGTCCAGAATTCTGAACTAAAGAATCCTCCGGAAGCAGCATTGATCTCTCCTAAAGCCAGATAATGCTGATAACCCGCATTAAACATCCCGAAGATCAGACAGGGAACCAGTGCCATGATAACAATATTCATGGTTCGTTTCAGGTCGTCTGCTGCTTTTACATGCGTTCCACCATGTGTGGTATCGTTTGGCAGATACAAGAAGGTATGCAGCGCATTAAAAGCCGGGGCCATTTTTGTACCCTTGTATTTTTCTTTTAGTCTATGTAATTTTTGCTTCAATCCCATAGCGTTATCCAATTTCTTTATACATTAAATCCAGACCTTTTCTTATGATCTCCTGGTGTGGTTGTTTTGAAACACAAATAAATTCTGTCAATGAGAAGTCCTCGGGAGCTACTTCGTACATCCCTAATGCCTCCATTTGATCCAGGTCCTGAACCAAACAGGCCTTCAGGACCTGTAACGGATATATATCCAATGGAAATACTTCTTCGTAATTTCCGGTTACTACAAAGGCACGATGCTCTCCGTTGGTATTGGTGTTCAATTCGAATTTTTTCTTCGGAAACATCCATGAGAATGTCAATGCTCTGGAAGGAGATATCTTGTTAAATACGGGTTTATTCCAACCGAAGAATTCGTAGTCATCCCCCTCGGGTATGATAGTAACGGTGTTACTGTAAAATCCGAGATGTCCTTTTGGTGAGATCGCGGTCCCTGTAAGCACATCCCCACTAATCACCCTAACATTTTCTTCATCCAGCCCCGAATCGTATACAAAGGTTGAAACCTCAGAGCCAATTCTGGTTCTGTAATATTTTGGCGACTTAACCGATGAACCTGCCAGGGCAATAACCCGTTCTGCGTTAAATCTTCCGGTTAGGAGTAATTCTCCTATGATAACCAGATCTTGTGCTGCCACTGTCCATACTATTTCACCTTTATTTACGGGATCAATTTTCGCGATCTGCGTTCCCACGTTTCCGGCCGGATGCGGCCCTTTAATGTGGTGAAGTGATACATCTTTCATTCCGGCAAGAGGCGAGTCATTGCTCCCTACACAAACATGCACTTCACCTTCGGTGAGTTTCGACAGGGCAGTAAGTGCTGCCTGCAGTTCGTTCTCTTTACCCTGTAACGTAAAATCCAGATCGGCAGCTAGAGGAGCTGTTGTATAACCTGAAACAAAAATAGCCTTTGGCTGAGAGTCCGGCCTGGCTACAACATCGTAAGGACGTTGTTTTATAAAGGGCCAGCAGCCTGCAGACAATAGCAATTCCCTGATCACTTCGGGAGAGGTAGCACCCGAATCCAGTTTCCCGAAATCCTTGAATGTATCCTGCTGATCTCCCTCAATTAACAAACGGGTAATTACTCGTTTTGGTCCTCTCTCTATAGCTGTAAGCGTACCGCTTACAGGCGAGACAAATTTAATTGGCTCGTTATCTTTTGAGTAAAAAATGGTGTCTCCGGCCTGCAATTTTGCGCCTTCTTTAACAACCATTTTAGGAGTAATAAGATGAAAGTCGGAGGGTCTGATGGCGAAAGTACGAGAACGTGGAGCGTTTGAAAGGGTTTTTTCGGCTTCGCCTTTTAATCGAATGTTAAGACCTTTTTTAATCTTAATGTCTTTTGACATAGGACAGTCGTGTTAAATTTCTTTTAAGGCCCGAACGCTTTTTTCGGGTGTGCAAATTTATGAATTAAAAGTCGCATCGCGCAATAAATGGAAATAATTTTTTGTTATGTAAACCGCAAACGTTTTCGACTTAATTTAAGGCATAAAATTTGTTTATCTTTAGCCTCTAAACCGCATTCCATGGGTAAATTATCATTAACCATCATTTTATTTTTAACGCTTTGTGCTCCCTTGTTGGGACAGGCGATAGAGATCCCTCCTCCTCACTATATTAGAACGGTTCAGTTTAAAGGAAGTACAGCTCAAAGTCAGTTACCCGTCATAAGACTGGGCGAACGACTGCAATTATCTTTCGACGCGCTAAACGGTGATGAAGAAGATTATTATTATGTAATTACCCATCATAATTTCGACTGGACCGAAAGTGATCTTTCTAAAGGCGAGTTTCTTAACGGTTTCGACGATGTACGAATTGAGACCTATGAGAATTCACTAAACACCCTTCAGATTTTCTCCCATTACTATCTCAATATCCCCAATAGGGAAACCAGAGCGATCACCAAAAGTGGTAACTACCTTATAAGTATTTATAATGATGATTCGGAACTTGTATTTTCTCGAAAATTCATGGTGCTTGAAAATATCGTAGGCGTTAGTATGGCAGTGAAACGATCCAGGGATCTTAACTATATTCAGGAAAAGCAATCGGTACAATTTAGTATCAACTCTCCTACCCTCCAGCTTATCAATCCGAAGCAGAATGTACATGTATTGTTGATGCAGAATAATAACTTAAAAACTGCAATAACGAACCTCAAGCCTCAATATACCATAGGAACAGAATTGATCTATCGCTACGACCAGGAATCTTCTTTCTGGGGTGGCAACGAGTTTCTCAATTTTGATAACAAGGATGTTCGCGCAGCCAATAACGGGGTCCGGAGCGTAGACCTAAAAGACCTGTATGAGAATTATCTCTTTACAGATATTTCGAGAGCAGACAGACCCTATACTTACAATCCTGACATCAACGGTAATTTTGTTGTACGCAATATCAACGCTCCCAATCCCTCCATTGAAGCCGAGTATGTGGTGATGCACTTCAGCCTGCAATATTATGAGGATATAGGGGATAAAGAAATTCATATCTATGGGAATTTTAATAACTGGACTATAGATGGCAGCACCTATTTAAAATACGATGAGTACAGTGATACCTATAAAGTCTCCCGACTTTTCAAACAAGGTTTTTACAATTACAAATACGTACTGGTGGACCGTGATGGCTCTATAGATGAAGGTGCCGTGAGCGGTAATTTCTGGCAAACCGAAAACGACTATACCGTGCTGGTTTATTACAGGGAGCTTGGAGGCAGATACGACCGTATAATCGGGCTTGGGATGGCGAACTCTACCAATATCACAAACAACTGATCCCATTTTCTTTAAAGAATAAAGCTAAGTTTATTTAACTTTGGCTATGGACGATAAAAAGCCCGTACCGGTAAAAGGAAGAAAAGCGATGAAATATCGCGCTTCCGAATGCAGAAATTGTGGGCATCCTCTAGAGCTAACTGACCGCTATTGTTCTTATTGTTCTCAGCTTAA
>QQUG01000214.1 GCA_008501705.1 Flavobacterium sp. | reverse complement strand
ACGCAGGGGACTGTTTATACCGCTACTTTATTGGGGTATTCCTGGAGACCTATACAAAAATGGTTCAGGATGCCAATCTTAATATCGGCTATAACCAGGAACGAATTTTTATGCTGAAATACGCCATGCTTGAAAAAGCAGTTTACGAACTAGGTTACGAAATGAATGCACGTCCGCTATGGGCTGTCATTCCACTGGAGGGTATTGCCTCGATTATGAACGAAGAACAAAATTTATGAGCAACGTAATTCCGCATAGTTTATTCACCGATTTCGACATCGACCTGTTTAAGGCAGGAAAGCACTTCAGGCTATACGAGAAACTGGGGGCCCACCTTACCGAAGTAGATGGTAAAAAAGGAGTTTATTTTGCCGTTTGGGCTCCATCGGCAAAAGCAGTTTCTGTTATTGGTGACTTCAATTTTTGGATAGAGGGAGAACATCCGCTCAATATTAGATGGGATTCGTCCGGGATATGGGAAGGATTTATTCCAAACGTGGAAAAAGGTGCTAAATACAAGTATAAGATACACTCCCATCACGGCGATATAAAAACCGAAAAAGCAGATCCCTTTGCTGCTCGATGCGAGCATCCACCAAACACAGCATCCATAGTCTGGAACACTACCTATACCTGGAAGGACAAGAACTGGATGAAAAAAAGAAAGGACATAAATCGTCTGGATAAACCATTTTCTGTGTACGAGGTCCACCTGGGATCCTGGATGCATAAAGCCAAAGAGAACCGGTCCCTGAGTTACCTCGAACTCGCCAGCGAACTAACGGCCTATGTTAAGAAGATGAATTTTACGCATGTAGAGTTCATGCCTATTATGGAATATCCCTACGATCCCTCCTGGGGCTACCAACTCACCGGGTATTTTGCACCCACCTCCCGTTTTGGCTATCCCGAAGATTTTATGTTCCTGGTAGACGAATTACACAAAAATGATATTGGTGTGATCCTGGACTGGGTGCCTTCCCACTTTCCGGAGGATGCACACGGATTAGGAAACTTCGACGGATCACATCTATACGAACACCCAGACAGGCGCAAGGGGTATCACCCGGACTGGAAGAGTTTAATATTTAATTACGGAAGAAATGAAGTTCGTGCCTTCCTTATTAGTAACGCGATTTTCTGGCTTGACCGTTATCATGCCGACGGACTTCGAGTAGATGCCGTAGCAAGTATGCTCTACCTGGATTATTCGCGGGAGGACGGAGAATGGGAGCCTAATCAATATGGCGGTAGGGAAAACCTGGATGCCATTTCTTTCTTTAAAGAGTTGAACGAAGAGATCTACGGAAGTTTTGACGGAGTGCAGACCATAGCCGAAGAATCTACCTCCTTTCCTATGGTATCCAAACCCACCTATCTGGGCGGACTAGGCTTCGGAATGAAATGGATGATGGGCTGGATGCACGATACGTTGGAATATTTTAAAAAAGAACCTATTTATCGAAAGCACCACCAGAACGATATCACCTTCAGCATGACCTATGCCTTTACCGAGAACTTCATGCTTCCTTTAAGCCACGATGAAGTTGTTTACGGCAAACAGTCGATTTTAGGCCGTATGCCGGGCGATGAATGGCAGCGTTTTGCAAATCTAAGGCTGTTGTACAGCTATATGTATACGCATCCAGGGAGTAAGCTGCTCTTTATGGGAGGCGAATTTGGACAGAGTGATGAATGGAATTTTCAACAAAGCCTGGACTGGCATTTACTGGAATACGATTATCATCATGGGGTTCAGAAATTAGTTGCTGAAGTAAATAAATTGTACCGAAATGAGCCGGCCTTACACCAGAAACAGTTTGTAAGCGAAGGCTTCGAATGGATAGACTATAAGGATTCGGAAAATTCGGTGCTGGCTTACGTCCGAAAGGGAGAAAATGAAAAAGATGATCTCGTGATCGTTGCAAATATGACACCCGTTCCCAGGGAGGATTACCGTATTGGCTTACCAGCTTCAGGCAGTTATAAACTTATCTTCAATAGTGATGCTCCAGAGTATGGAGGAAGCGGCTATAAGATCGCTAAGCAATACACTTCCGAAGCAATAGAATGGCAACACAGGGCCCAGTCTGTTGTACTGGATCTGCCTCCATTAGGTGTTATGGTCCTTAAAAGGATTAAAAAGGTTAAAAAAAGTTAATGAAAACGTTTTCGTTTGTTGATTACTTTTTCAAAATGCTACGCCGTCCAGTATCGATTCTCAATAGAATTATTTTCATTTGTAATACATCAAAATTAGTTTGACTATATGATCGTAAACACCGAATTAGAACAAAAAGGGAACCAGTTTCCTTCCGCCATAAAAAGTTTTGTAAAAGAAAAAGATAAGTTCCTCATCACCACCGAAAATGATGTACTCCTACAGATCACAGTTGTGAGAGATAGTGTACTCCGTTTTAGATATGCTCCAAATGGAAGTTTCCCCAAGGACTTTTCGTATGCGATCTCCGAAGATGCCGTACGCGGATATAATCATTTAGAATATTCGGAAGAAAAAGACCGCTACATAATTAAAACATCCAAACTCCAGCTACATCTCAACAAATCCAACCTACAGAAATCCATTTACGATATGGACGGGAAGTTGATAAACCAGGATGAAGCCGGATTTCATTGGGAGTACAGCTACGAACACGGCAGTGATATCGTAAAGATGAGCAAGGCCGAGCAAAAGATGGAATGCTACTATGGGTTAGGAGATAAACCAATGCATTTCAACCTAAAAGGGAAACGCGTAGAGAATTGGGTTACAGATCAGTATGCGTTCGGCAAAGATCAGGATCCGCTTTATAAAGCTATCCCTTTTTACATTGGTCTTCACAGTGATATTTCGTACGGGATCTTTTTTGATAATACCTTTCGCACCTTTTTCGATTTTGGAGATGAACGTCGCAGTGTGATGAGTTACTGGGCTCAGGGGGGTGAGATGAACTATTACTTCATTTACGGCCCCGAAATGAACCAGGTGGTTACCAGTTATACAGACCTTACCGGCAAACCCGAACTTCCTCCGTTATGGGCGCTGGGATACCACCAGAGCAAGTGGAGTTATTATCCCGAGAGCAATGTTCGTGAGATCGCCCAAAAATTCCGCGACCTGAAAATTCCTTGCGACGCCATATACCTGGATATTGACTATATGGACGAGTTCCGATGTTTTACATGGAATAAAGAATATTTCCCGGACCCCAAGGGTATGGTGGACGATCTCACCGAACAAGGGTTTCAAACCGTTGCCATTATAGACCCGGGTATCAAGATCGATAAGGGTTACGATATTTACAGAGAAGCGCTCGAAAAAGATTATTTCTGCAAACGGGCAGATGGCCCGCTGATGCGAGGAAAAGTATGGCCGGGGGAATGTAATTTCCCCGATTTTACAAATCCGGAAGTACGTACATGGTGGAGTGGCCTCTATAAAGAACTCATAGAAGATATTGGAGTGAAAGGTGTTTGGAACGACATGAACGAACCGGCTGTTATGGAAGTACCTACCAAAACTTTCCCCTTGGATGTGCGACATAATTTCGACGGCGATCCCTGTAGCCACAGTAAAGCGCATAACATTTACGGAATGCAGATGGCGAAGGCAACTTACGAAGGAGTAAAACAATTTGTTTACCCGAAACGCCCCTTTATAATTACAAGAGCGGCTTACGCCGGAACCCAGCGATACAGTTCCTCCTGGACCGGGGATAATGTGGCCAGCTGGGAGCATTTGTGGATCGCGAATCAGCAGGTACAACGGATGGCGATCTCCGGGATGTCCTTTATAGGAACCGATATAGGTGGATTTGCCGAACAGCCAACGGGCGAACTATTTGTACGATGGATACAATTAGGTATCTTCCACCCTTTCTGTCGTACACACTCTTCCGGTGACCATGGTGACCAGGAGCCCTGGGCTTTCGATGAGAATGTAACCAACATAGTTAGGAAGTTCATCGAATTGCGATATAAAATGCTGCCCTACCTGTATACAGCCTTCTATCAATATGTGGAAGAAGGAACACCTATGATACAGCCATTAGTACTCTTCGACCAGAAAGATCATCAAACCTATTATCGCACCGATGAGTTCATGTTTGGAAAACAGATCCTGGTATGCCCTATCCTGGAAGCAAATTCTAAGGGTCGCCGAATGTATATTCCTAGGGGGAAGTGGTATAATTACTGGACGCACGATGTGGTTGAAGGAGGAAAAGAAGTGTGGGTTGACGCCGACATCGACACTATACCAGTATTTGTAAAAGAAGGTGCTATAATCCCCAAATACCCGGTACAGCAGTATGTAGGTGAAAAGGAAATAGAAGAAGTAGAACTGGAAGTATATTATAAGGAAGGTAAGGAGAGATCGGTATTATACGAAGATGCAAACGACGGTTACGATTATAAAAAAGGCCGATTTAGTTTTCGCACCTTTAAACTTACGGGACATAAGAACCAGCTTATCATACAACAACATAAAGATGGTAGTTATGTAACACCTTACACTAAATTTAAGTTGGATCTCAAACGGTTACCCTTCGAAATTAAGACTATAGAAGTTGACAACCAGGTAACCTCGCTTTCCAAATTAAAAGTAAACGGAAATACCTCTTTGGAAGTCGATAAGAACTTCACCGAACTGCACTTAATTGGTGAATAGATCAGGGATAGAAATTAATCAAGAATACGGCCGCTAAAAGTGGCCGTATTTTTTTTGTGAAATTCCGTAGCTTTATGAAAAATTAAAACTATTCCATGAAGACTATCCAATTACTGCTTACAATTACCCTCTTATTTACCTACCAACTACAGTCACAGCAAAAAAAAGACGACAGCCCCTCAACGGCAGATAAAGAATTTCACAACCTGAAATGGCGTAACATAGGCCCTTTTCGCGGTGGCCGGAGTGTCGCATCAAGTGGATTAGTGAAACAAGCTGGTGTCTGGTATATGGGTGGCACCGGAGGCGGTGTTTACAAAAGTACCGACGACGGGTTAAGCTGGAAGAACATATCGGACAGATTCTTTAAAACCGGAACAGTGGGTGCCATAGGTGTATCTGAGAGTGATCCTAATATAGTAGTTGTGGGCATGGGCGAACATGCAGCCCGGGGTGTGATGACCTCTATGGGTGACGGGGTGTACAAGTCTACAGACGCCGGGAAGACCTGGACCCATATCGGGCTGGACTATACCCGTCATATTTCCGATGTGATCATTCATCCCACTAATCCCGATATTATCTTTATCGCCGCTCAGGGGGCTCAATACGGCCCCTCGCCGGACCGTGGGGTGTACAGATCTACCGATGGAGGCAGCAACTGGGAGAAAGTATTATATGTCGATGAGAATACGGGAACCTCTTCCCTATCCATGGACATGAACAACCCCTTGATATTATATGCTGCCATGTGGCAACACAGGCGTTTTCCCTGGACAATGGAAAGTGGTGGAAAGACGTCGGGATTATATAAATCTACCGATGGCGGGACCACCTGGGAACCTATGAAATCGGGTCTTCCTGAGGAATTTGGAAAGGCTGGTATCTCTGTATCCAGGGCCAATCCGGATAGAGTATACGCGGTGATCGAAGCAGAAGGAGAAAAAGGAGGCGTTTACCGCAGCGATAATGCGGGGAAATCGTGGAAGCAGATCAACAAGGACCGAATAAATATCGCGCGATCCTGGTATTATATGGAGATCTTCGCCGATACCCAAAGCGAAAACATAGTATATGTGCTCAATGCCCCTGTAATGAAATCTATAGACGGAGGAAAGTCGTTCACTCCCATGTCCACTCCCCATGGAGATAATCACCATTTGTGGATCCACCCGCACAATAATAAGATCATGATCAATTCTAACGACGGTGGTGCCAATGTTTCCAACAATGGTGGAGAATCATGGAGCACACAGCAAAATCAGCCTACAGCTCAATTTTACCGCGTTACAGCAGATAATTTGTTTCCGTACCATGTGTATGGGGGACAGCAGGACAATTCGGCCATTGCTATTGCCAGCAGAACCCGAGACGGGGGTATCGACTGGAAGGATTGGTATTCGGTTGCGGGATGTGAGAGTGCCTTCCTCGCCTTCGATCCGGATAACCCGGTGGAAGTATATGGCGGCTGCTACCAGGGAATTATTGAGCGATGGATGAAGGAAACAGGCATTGGCAAAGCTATCAACGAATACCCGGAGCAAGGCTTAAGTAAACCGCCGAGTGAAGCAAAATACCGTTTCAACTGGAATGCCCCCATTATTAGTTCTCCCCACGACCGTAGTACAATTTACCATGCCGGTAACAAAGTTTTTAAAACTACAGATGGCGGATTAAGCTGGGAAGCAATAAGTCCAGACCTTACACGAAACGAAAAGGACAAGCACGGTCCGGGAGGTGGCCCTTTTACCAATGAAGCCGCAGGAGGAGAGAATTATAATACTATTATGTCCCTGGTGGAGTCCCCACATGAAAAAGGAGTGATGTATGCCGGTACCGATGACGGCCTGGTACAGCTCACGCGTAACGGTGGAGCCACATGGAGTAATGTAACTCCTAAAGGATTACGAGAAGGAATTATTAATAGTATCGAGATTTCCCCTCACGATCCTGCTACAGCCTATATAGCAGTAATGCGGTATAAATCCATGGATTTAAAACCTTATATCTATAAAACCAACGATTACGGTGCCAGCTGGACCGCGATCACCAATGGAATAAAAGGAGAGCACACATTTGTTCGAGTTGTGAGGGAAGACCCCAAACGGAAAGGGCTGCTTTATGCCGGTACAGAAACAGGACTCTTTATTTCCTGGAACGATGGCGGCGAATGGGAACCTTTTCAACTGAATTTGCCGGTGGTACCCATTAATGACCTGCTTATTCATAATAGCGACCTGATTGCTGCTACCGCAGGCCGATCTTTCTGGATCCTGGACGACTTGGGAGCGATTCAGAACAAGCAAAATAATACAACAGATTTAAAGATTTTCAAGCCACGAGATACGCCTCTCTTCTTCGGAGGTCAGAGCAAAAATCCTAGCCTTGGACATAATCCACCTTCCGGCGTGATATTCGATTACTATATTAAGGAAGCGGTAGATTCTATTCCTGTTACGCTGGAGGTCCTGCAAAATGGTAAAGTGATACGAACCATCAGTAGTAAAAAGGATAAGGATATTAAATCGTGGCCAGGCGGACCTCCAACTCCGGCGGTACTTCCGGCCAAAACTGGTTTTAACCGATACTACTGGAATTTTAGAAGAGATGCACTCCCGGCGGTTTCGGAGGTATTTGTCTTCGGAAATTTATCCGGGTCGCATGTGGGTCCGGGAAACTACACACTCAAACTCACACAAGGAGATGCCGTTTCAGAAACAATAGTTACTATAATTGCCGATCCTAATATCAATGCAACTCAGGCCGATTTCAACGAGCAGCAACGTATGTTAGTGGAGATTGAAGCTATGGTGAAGGACATACACGAATCTGTGAATTCGATGCGTTCGGCCAGGGATCAGCTGAAATCATATGCGAAATTGCTGAAGCATAATGAAAACGCTAAGGACCTCATCAAAAAAGGTGATTCCCTGAAGAAGAGGATTACCTCCTGGGAGGAGAATCTCATACAGGCAAAGCAAAAGACCTTTCAGGATGTGATCAATTACAATAACAAGCTTAATTCGGAGCTTTTATTTCTGAAGAGTTTTATTGAAGGACCCCTTCCGAAGGTAACACAGGGATCCAAACAACGATTAGCAGATCTGAAAGAAGACGGGAAAACTTACGAGCAGGAA
>QQUG01000193.1 GCA_008501705.1 Flavobacterium sp. | reverse complement strand
ATCACATGAACCAGGGATCGGTTCATGGCAGTACACATGGCAAAAGTTAGGATAGTTCCTGCCGAACCAACCAAAATTCCTCCTGTTAGCATCACCATATTTCCATACAGGAATCCACCTAATGCGGCTGCCAGGCCTGTGAACGAATTCAGTAACGATATAACCACGGGCATATCGGCTCCTCCAATTGGAAGAACAAACAGCACCCCATAAGACAGGGCAACAAAGAACAGTATATAGAGGAATAACTGGCTATCGCTATGAGACCAGACCATATAGCCTGCAAAGGCCAGTATACCAAGGAATATTAGATTGTTAAGCAGATTGTACTTAGGTAAACGCAGAGGTTTATTAAAGGTGCCATTTAGTTTACCCCAGGCGATCATACTCCCGCTAAAGGAAATACTACCAATAATGATCCCACCCAGGATTGTGATCACAGATAAGGTATTACCTTGATAATGGGCAAATTCTATAAGTCCTATGAGGGCCGCACTGGCCCCACCCATTCCATTAAAGAGGGATACAAGCTCCGGCATTTTGGTCATTTGTACTCTCTTCGCCTTAAGCCATCCTAGTACGGTACCCAGTACAATCGCAATCGCAATAAGGATATAAATAAAGACGGGAACCTCACCTTCATAAAGGAAAATGGTACCCAGTATAGCCAGGGTCATACCTGTTGCGGCAATTAGATTTCCACGCCTTGCGGTCTCTGGATACCCTAACATCTTTAATCCCAGGATGTAGGTTACAGAGGCGATTAAATAGATAATTTCCAGGGAAAGTGTGTACTCCATTATTTTTTCTTTTTAAACATTTCCAGCATCCGGTCTGTCACTACAAATCCCCCAACTACATTCAATGTTCCCAAAAGCACAGCTACAAAACCCAGCGATAAGGCGAGTTTATTTTCGGGATCAGCTCCCAGCATTACCAGGATAGCCCCAATGATCACTACCCCATGGATAGCGTTGGCCCCAGACATCAACGGGGTATGCAATACTGCCGGGACATGGCTTATTACTTCAACCCCAACAAAGATCATCAGGATGACTATATAGATCATCTGAATGTTATTGGATATAAAATCTATCAGTTCGGTCATAACTTATGTTGTTTCACCATTTTTACGGATTGTTCCATTTTGAATTATAAGGGTGGCATCGGTGATCTCTTCTTCAAGATCCCATTTAAATGCTGCATTCTCGGTAAGATGCATTATAAAATTGTACATATTCTTGCCAAATAGTTCACTTGCGTTAGTAGATACGCTTTCTGGAGAAATGGTCGTACCAATTACCTTAACGCCGTTCTTTATAACGATCTTATTCATCTTACTAAGAGCACAATTCCCTCCCTGGGCAGCAGCCAGATCGATGATCACTGCGCCGTTCTTCATTTGTTCTACTTGTTCTTTTGTAATAAGTACGGGCGATTTTCTCCCCGGTACCATAGCTGTAGTGATCACGAGGTCTGCCTGAAACAACGACTTGTTTACTGCTTCTTTTTGTTTTCTCATGTATTCTTCGGAAGCGACCTTCGCATACACACTGGCTTCCTCATCACCATTATCTTCTACCTCAATGAATTTGGCACCAAGGGATTCTGTCTGTTCCTTGGTTTCGGGTCGTATATCTGTGGCCTCAACAATCGCCCCCAGGCGTTTTGCCGTTGCTATAGCCTGTAATCCGGCTACCCCTACACCATACACCAGGACCCTGGCAGGGGTTATAGTACCTGCCGCAGTCATCATTAAAGGAAATATCTTTGTCATTTCATAAGCCCCCCGTATAACCGCCTTATAACCGGCCAGGTTACTCTGTGAACTAAGCACATCCATATCTTGTGCCCTGGAGATTCTAGGCATAGCATCTAAAGAAAAAGCCGTTGCGCCGGTGGCTGCAATGGCTTTCATTAGTTCGGGATTCGATTTGTGGAAAAGCTGGCTCATCAATATATGTGTCTTGTCCACTAGTTTAAGATCCTCCTGGTCGAAGGGGTTGATCTTTAATAAAAGGTCCGAATCCTTAAAGACAACACCCCGTTTTTCAATATGGGCGCCTACTTTAACGTAATCCGAATCCTTAAAGGAAGATGTTGTACCGGCATCCTCTTCCACTATAACTTTAAAGTCCTTTTCGATGAGTTGTTTTACAATATTAGGGGAAATAGCTACGCGTGTTTCTCCCTTTTGCGTTTCTTTTAGAATACCGATGGTCATATTTTACTAAAATTTGATATCGTGTGCTAATTTAGAATTAAATTTGTCAACAGGTTTTGATAAATATCAGTTTTTTAAAGTAAGTATTTTTATAAAAACACACCGAATCGTTACCAAAACACCTATTTCACACAATACAACCCATAATTTGTCTATGAAAATTACCTTCTTAGGTACTGGAACATCTCAGGGCATTCCCGTAATAGGAAGTGACCACCCTGTTTGTAAAAGTACCGATCCCCGTGATAAACGACTCCGTGTTTCGGTAATGGTGGAATGGGATCAATTTAGATATGTGATAGATTGTGGTCCCGATTTCAGGCAACAAATGCTCAGGGAGGAGGTGTCTGCCATCAACGGTATACTGTTAACCCACGAACACAGCGATCATACCGCAGGCATAGATGATATCCGCCCCTTTTATTTCAGGCAGGGAAATGTGCCGTTCTATGGTTTAAAACGCGTTTTCGAGGCGCTCCATGAGCGTTTTGCATATATTTTTGAGACCGAAAATAAGTATCCCGGAGCTCCTACCATCGAAGAGATCGAAATAGATAAACAAAGTGTTTTCGAATTGGGCGGACAAAAAGTAGTACCTGTTGAAGTGTGGCATGCCGAGCTATCGGTCTTAGGATTTCGTATAGGCGACTTCACTTATCTCACCGATGTTAAAACCATTTCAGAAGAAGAAATAGAGAAGATAAAAGGCAGTAAGGTTCTCGTGTTAAATGCCCTGAGACATAAGCCGCATGTTTCGCATTTAAATATTTCTGAAGCTCTCGCGTTAGTAGATAAAGTAAAGCCGGAACGAGCCTATTTTACGCATATCAGTCATTTGATGGGCTTCCATGCTGAAGTGGAACCAACGCTTCCCGAGCATGTGTTCCTGGCTTACGACGGACTTAAAATTGAAATGTAATAACTGCCTCTGATAACGACTTAAACAATTGATATGAAGAAACGAATTTTTATGTACCTCTTTTTTTTCGCGGTTCTGTTCATCTTGTTTCAATACATGAACGAGAAAACCATTTTCGAATCGCAGGAGAAGAAAATAAACTCCCTTACCAATCAATTAGCCGAAAAGGATTCAATCAGTGAAATGCTTAGCGACCGGGTTGCAGAACTGGACTACTTTACCTTGCTGGGGAATGAGAATGCAATGACCTATATAGAAAATCTAGGCATGGAAGCCGAAGAGGCACAGAGCCTGGTGACCGAGGCTATTTACGAATCCAACTTCGGGGATGGGCAAAATGCGCTTGTACCTGTTGAGAGTCAGGATGGAAAAATGCGAATTAACAAGGTGCGATTTCTAAATCACCGATGGATACTGGCCGATTTTACCGATGGTACTTATTGGGGAGAGGTGCTTATCGATTATTTCTTTGATGATAAGGAACAGCTCATCCTTACTCCGATTGGCAGTACACTATACCCTAATTGATCATCGCTTACTGAGCCAATCCTTGAATTCGTAGAAATTTTGCGGGGCCACTCCGTGCCCAACCGGAAACTCACTATAGCTGCAGGAGATTTTCAGTTTATCGAAGAACGGTTTCGACCTGCGGGCCCATTCTACCGGGATAACCTGGTCCACGCTGCCATGAGAGGTATAGATATTTAAATCGGAAAAATTGTTGTTTTCGTAGCCTTCTTTCAAAATAGCCTCATTCACATAGCCGCTAAGTCCGATCACATTGGCCACTTTTTCGGGATAACTTAAAGCCACGGCAAAACTAAGGATGGTTCCCTGGCTGAAACCTAATAGCGTAATGCGCTCGGGATCGACCTTATATGCCGAAATGATCTCATCCAGGCATTTCACAACGAGTTCCCTTGATGCTATCGCCTGTTCATCATCACTAAATTTATCATTATTCGCATCAAAATAAATGGTGTACCAGGCATTTCCAAATGGTTGCATTTGCAGAGGAGCGCGTAGTGAGATGATGGCATATTCCGAAGGTAATTCAGAAGCAAAAGAAAAAAGATCATTCTCATCACTACCAAATCCGTGCAACATGATGATTACCGGGGGTTTGCCTTCAGTAAGGGATGAAGACCTGTACACGTGCTCTAAAGAAAGTTGTTGTTTTGACATATAAAAAAGAAAGCCGCAAGTTACAAAACTGCGGCTGTTCTATAAATACGATTCTTAATTATCCAATACCTTTAAACCATTGCTGAAATTGTTCACCTAACAATGGTACCGGTTTTTTCTCTCCCTGGATGGCACTAAGGATGCCCAGTATCCAGAATACCAGGATCGCGATCTGTATGATCCATGCAAAAATGACAATGCCAACAACGGCATTTACGATGGCCAATGCTACCGCCACGCAAATAATTCCTAATGATTGCCTGATATGAAAAGCACCGAAATCGGTCTTGTCATTATTGTGCATTAGGAGTGCTATGATCCACCCAATAAGGGTTACGTAAGAAATAATTGCAATGGTCTTGCCATCACCTGAAGACGTTTCAGACATAATTAAAAATTTAAGGGTTAGTGATTTATACCTTAAATATAGGGTATCCTAATTTAAAAATGTGAACCATTGGTCGAATTTATTACTTAAGAAAGGAATCCCTGCTTTTCGGTTCGCAATGGCCATGATAAATGAGAACAGCCAGAACAGGGCACTGCCGTAAAAGAAGATACTACCAATAAAGAGCAGATATTCCTGGTAGGACATGACCACAGAAACAAAAAACATCAAGGTGAGTCCGAACATGTTTTTAATATGCCAGGTGGCAAATTCGTGAGGCTCGTCCTTATTCATGGATATTGCGATCAATAATCCAACCACAGTGATGTAGGCTATTATGGCTTTCGATTTCCCCTGGGGTGTCATACTACTTGTTTAGTACCAGTTTCTTGTTCGAGTAGATCCCGTAGGCTCTTCCTTTTAATTTTTTTCCCAGCATAGCTGAATTCATGGAAGTGGACCTGATGTTCTGTTCAGAGAAGGTGTATTCCGGTTTCGGATCGAAGAGAGTGAGATTTGCTACTGAACCTTCTTCTAAAGTGGCACTTGGTACGCCAAATCGCTCCTTTAAGGAGGTGAGCACCAGTACGGCCAGTTCGGTTCCCAATACAGCGTTCAACGCCCCGAAACTACTTTCCAGCCCGATACTGCCAAACATGGCGTGATCGAATTCAGTTTTCTTGTTCTCAATATCTATGGGGTCGTGATCTGAGGTTACACCATCGATGGTTCCGTCCTTTAAGCCTTTCATAAGAGCCTTTCTGTCTGCTTCGGTGCGCAAAGGAGGCAATAGCTTATAATTTGTGTCGAATTCCTCAAGTTCATCATCGGTAAGCATGAGGTTCGCCACGGCCACGCTGCAGCTTACATTAAGCCCTTTCTTCTTTGCATTTCTAATAAGATCAACCCCGGTTTTAGTAGAAATAGTTGGGATGTGCAACTTTCCTCCTGTATATTCAAGCAGGTAGAGATCTCTGGTTATCTGAAGTTCTTCGGCCAGGGCCGGGATCCCTTTTAATCCAAGCCTGGTACTGTTCAGTTCTTCGTTCATTACACCATTGGTTGCAACCTGGGGTTCGTAGGGCATGGATTGAACCAGGGCGTCGAAATTCTGACAATACTGCAGTGCTATCTTAAGTAAATTGGGGTTTTTTATAGGATTTTTATAATCTCCAAATGCTACGGCCCCTTCGTTGTACATATCGTAGAGTTCGGCCAGGTCTTTTCCTTCACTGCGAACCGTAAGGGCGCCAACCGGATAGAGGCTAACAGGATTACCTTCCGCTTTAGCTTTAAGAAACTGAACCCCCGATTTTGTGTCGGTTACCGGATTGGTATTTGGATTAACGGCTAGCTGGGTAAAACCGCTTAGAGCCGCGGTTCGGAGTCCGTTAGAGATATTTTCACGTTCCTCATAGCCCGGTTCACCAAAGGAAACCGAAGAATCGAACCACCCCCTGGAGATATGTAAGTTGGAAAGTTCTATTTCCCGGGCAGCTTTCTCCTGTATAGAGGGTGCTATTTTCTTTATTACACCCTTTTCTATGAGCACATCTCTTTTTTTGAGATGATGTTTGCCGGTGGCATCGATGATGGTAGCAGATTTTAATAGCAGTAGACTCATAATTAATTTTTAAAGAATTTCAGCACCAGCAATTCCAGGACAAGGAAAACCACTGCAAAAATAACAAACCATTTCCAAAAGCTGTTAATGGCGTTCTCTTCAGCGATGGAGTCGAACATGGATTCCACGCTGTCGTACGTCCGGGCATTCTCCCAGTCGTCGGCCTGCAGGTATTGCAAGCTGCTCTCGTTCCTATTGTAATTAAAACTAATTCCTTCAATAGGTTGTTCGTCCTTTACAACCTCGAAATTACCCGAATTCCTTGGTTGGTCCATGGTAGTAATGAGCACCTGGTTTGCCTTGGTCTGTTGCAGTGGGATAAAACCGGAGATGCTATCCTTGATCTGCAGGATCTCATCCTGAGATAGAGTTATGGGTATTGCAAAGGTGTTCTGTTTCCCGTTTTCATAGTATAAATTAGCCAGTGGTAAACTTTGCATGGCCATATTATAGAATGTGGGTACGATAAGGGGTGAGCTTTGAAAATTCGAATTCCCCATATTGATCGGGGAGGTACTCACATATACTTTATTATTCTGAAGGATAAACGGTTTCCCGTCCTCAAACTTAAGAGCCGAGGTCGCATTACTCGCAGTGATGAAGTAGGAGTTCACCTTCGGATATTGGAAATTAACCACCTGTTTCTCGAATACCGAAGCGTAAAGCGGATGCGCAAATACAATTTGGGAGATATTCTTTTCCTGAACCGCAAGTTCAGAAAACCCACCAATACCTACGCTTTGTAAAAGGTTATTGTAGCTATTGATATCCGCATCTATGGAAGGAATTATCATCAAACTACCACCTCCATCCAGAAAAGAGGAGAGCGCGTTCGCCAGGGAAGGAGGGATGATTTTTAATTCATTCAGGATCACAAAATTCTGATCGGGGACGATATTGTAATTGAGGTTGTTGGCCTGCTGTCTTGTATAATCGAATTCCGGTTGATCGAATAAACGAGTTAGGAAATCTGAATTTACGTCGTTTATGGAAAGGACTTTTATCTTTTTCGGATTATTTATAGTAAAATACAGACTGTTGTCATATTGTAGATTAGGGTCATTTATTTCAAGCTTTCCTTTAAATCCTGACGGATTCTCAATATCGAAACTAATTGTTGTGTTCTTGGTCTCAGAAAGGTCGGCAGCGATCTTAGCTATAAGGGTACCGTTATTGTATAAAGAAACCGGAACCGCTGTAGGGATCTCACCCGCACCACTCACCAGGACATTTAACTTTGTTGTGGTTGCATTCTTGGATGCCACATAAGCCGAATCTATAGACACATTTTGCATGGAAACAGGTGTCGGCTGTACAATTTCTAATGAAATATCCTCCGGGATCTCCGGCAGTGAACCCGTTAGTTGTAGATCGGATATGTAAAGCAGTCGTTTTTCGGCTGTTTCCGAATTAGAGAATAACTGATCTGCTTTTAATAATACTTCTTCCGGACTGAGTTGCTGAGGCGTATAAGAAACAGAAAGGATCTCGCTTTTAAAATCCTGTGAGCTTACATCTTCGTAGGTCTCCGTACCTGTAAACCAGCTGATCCTCGAATCGGCTCTCGATTGCTCATAAAGCTGCTGAAGCGCCCGCTGG
>QQUG01000224.1 GCA_008501705.1 Flavobacterium sp. | reverse complement strand
TGCCTTTGTTGTCAAAGATGGCAAGATCCTCGAGACCGGTACCATGGAAGAGCTAAGCTCAAAATACAGCCCTGCCGAAATATATGACGCAGGAGGCAAGGTGATCGTTCCCGGACTTATAGATGCTCATGCCCATCTCTACGGATTAGGAGGGTCTATGCAAACTGTAGATCTGGTTGGGACCAAAAGCTACGATGAGGTACTGGAACGTGTGGTTAGTTTTCAGAAAGAAAAAAACCTATCATTCATCCAGGGCAGGGGCTGGGATCAGAATGACTGGGAGGTAAAAGAATTCCCAACCAAAGACAAACTGGATGCCTTGTTTCCCGATACTCCTGTAGTATTGAGGCGGATTGATGGTCACGCCCTGCTGGCAAACTCCAGGGCACTGGAACTGGGCGGAGTAACCCCCGAGACTTATGTGGAAGGAGGAGAGGTGATCGTAAAGGATGGTGAACTTACTGGAGTTCTGGTAGATGCGCCTATGTATATGGTGTACGCCAATGCACCGGAGGTAACCAATGAAAATGCTGCGAAGGCATTATTTGAAGCCGAAAATATTTGCCTGTCGCTTGGACTCACTACTGTTAACGATGCCGGTCTCTCACGCCGGGTCATCGAATTGATCGACAGTTTACAGCAGCGAGGCGAAATGAAATTACGAGTGTATGCAATGGTGAGTAATTACAAGGAGAACCTCGATCATTTCCTTTCTAAAGGAGTCATTAAAACAGACCGACTCCATGTAAGAAGTGTAAAAGTGTATGCCGATGGTGCCCTGGGTTCCAGGGGGGCTGCCATGAAAGCCCCATATAGCGATCAGTCGGGCCATTATGGTGCAATGATCACCACCGAAGCTCAGTTAGATTCGCTAGCGCAGCGGATAGCCGCAGCCGGATACCAAATGAATACGCACGCTATTGGCGATTCTGCCAATGTAGCTGTGTTACGTGCTTACACAAAGGCCCTGAAAGATAAGGACGATGCCAGGTGGAAAGTTGAACATGCACAGATAGTAGATATTTCCGATTTCGATTATTTTTCTAAAAATATCATCCCATCCGTACAGCCAACACACGCCACCAGCGATATGTACTGGGCCGAAGATCGGGTAGGGCCCGATAGAATAAAAGGGGCGTATGCCTATAAGACCTTATTGAATAAAGCCGGGATCATTGCCCTGGGAACCGATTTCCCTGTAGAGCAGGTAAACCCAATGTTTACTTTTTATGCTGCCGTTGCCCGTAAAGACCTGGAGAACTATCCCGAAGGAGGTTTTAGAATGGAAGAAGCACTTAGTAGGGAAGAAGCCCTTAGAGGAATGACCATCTGGGCGGCCTACTCTAATTTTGAGGAGGCTGAAAAAGGGAGTATCGAAGCAGGTAAATTTGCCGATTTCGTTGTGCTGGATCAGGACATAATGAAGGTGGATGAAGCGGCCTTACCCAATACAAAAGTACTCGCCACCTTTGTAAATGGTGAAAATGTTACGCCAAAAAAATAGCTAATCTATACTCTTAGGTAATAATTATTTATTTACCTCCTTTAGCCTGAAGATCTTCTATACAAAGAGGATCCAATGTAGGAATATCTCCCACCATCGGATCTGGAATAGTAGACGGAATAGTGCTGGCAAAGTACATTAAACACCCTTCCACGATACAGTGCTTAGAACTTTCAGGGTCGATATGACCATCAGGATGAATATCGTCTCCTGAGATATCCACCAAGCCGAGTATATGCCCAAACTCATGACGAATCGTAGTAGCTTCCATCAGGAACAGATCTTGTTCCAGACTTTGAAGTGTTTCTTGATATATCACCATGGAAGTGTTCTGGTAGGCAGTCCCCAATGTTACTGATGAATTGGTGTCGTTAGACGAATTGCCGTTTGCAAAGAAAACAAAAACAGCTATTTCATTTCCGTTGGTGTACTTTGTACGCACATCCTTCTCGATATCCCGTATCTCCTGAACAGTATATGGTTCGCCGGATGGTGGATCGATTACCGTTTCAACAATCGAGATTCCACCCGGTTTATTAAGGCGTTGGTTTAAAAAAGTTCTGAAAGTATCTATGGTAAGCTGCTTGGGCCTGAAACCCTGTGAATAGACTATCTCAACCACCAGTTTGGTGTAAAAATCGTCCGATAAAAGGTCTTCTGCAGATGCGCCCAGGGCCTTCAGATTCTCCGCATTTTCACTGGTTGTATCACCGGAATCATCACTTTTACACGCTGCATTGAACAACAGAATAACCAAACATAGCAATAGGTTAATTCGAATATACTTCATTATTGTACCTTTGTTTTTTCAACAAACATAATCTTTAAAAGACCATTATGAAAATGCGGTTCTTGATTTTAACGCTTTTTTTCCCAATTTGTTTTTCCATTTCAGCACAGGAGGATCCATTTCAGGAAGATATCATAACTTATCTCAACAATAATGGTACACGCGAACAGTACAGCGGAGCTTACGATAGTATGTTCGAGGTGTTAAAACAGCAATTTTCGGTTTCGAACGTCCCCGATGCTGTATGGAAAGACCTTCAGAAGGATAAAGATAAAAGCCTGGACGAAATTGTTAAGTTTCTCACATTTGCTTACAGGAATCACTTTTCAAGGGAAGAGATCAACCAGTTGAACACCTTCTATCTAACCGACGCGGCAAAACAAATGACGATCGATCCAGCTGCCCTTAGTGAAACAGAGCAGGCAGAGATCACTGCTTTTTACAGTAGTGAATTGGGAAAGAAGATAGAAGATAAACGTCCTGATCTTACCAAGGATATTGTCGAAATATCGGGGCACTGGAGTAGGGATCTGTTTGCTGAAAAGATGAGTAAACTGGTAAAGTTGGGATATTCTACCGGACACTAAGTTTTGCCAGATAGTCGAAATTCTCACCTCTTTCCAGGATCTCGAAATTAAACCCGTGATCGTCTGCCAGGAGTTCAAACAGCCGTTCATCCAGGTATAACCAGGGGAATGGCCTGGAAGATCTACTCTTATATGTGATCACAAAATCCAATTCGCCATAATAGCGGTTGGCAGGTACCATGATTCCACCTTCGGCAGAACGATCGTACATATACTGAAGATCACTGCCATCTATGAGGATCTGTCCTCCTGGATCTAACAGCTTCTTCAAATGCTCCAGATAGCGCGGCACTTCCTTCAGGGTAGAAAATATTCCGGTGCCATTCATGAGTAGCAGGATGGTGTCAAAACCGCCTTCAGAAAAATTGAGTAATGATGAGTGAATTACATACTCTACACCTCTGGAACGAGCTACGTGCACGGCTCCCTGGGACTCATCGATAGCGGTAACATTCAGGCCCTGGTCCTGCAAGTATAACGAATGACTTCCGGCTCCACAGCCTACGTCGAGGATATCACCACGGCAATGCGCTAAAGCTTTCTGTTCTAAGGACGGCATAGATTTATAACTTCGGAATAGATAGGAAACAGGAAGCACGTCTTCTTCACTAATAGAAGTTTCGGTTATAAGTTCCCCCATTTGCTCCCCCGCATGGTAATCGAGTAAAGCCTCTCCAAAAATATCATCCATTTAACTACATTTGAATCATGGAAGACATCCTGAAAAATCTCCCTAATAAGGCCAAAGATACGCATAAGGAGAATAAAAAGTTCTTCGCGAAGTTAAAGCAGAAGCCTCCAAAACATCTGGATTCCCTGATGCAGGAACTGCATGATGAGGAATTTCGGCGTACAGATTGTTTGGAGTGTGCCAATTGTTGCAAGACCACAGGGCCTTTGTTTACAGATAAGGATATAACGCGAATTTCCAAACATCTTAAGATGAAGCCTCAGAAATTTATCGAAGCCTATTTAAGGATAGATGAGGAAAACGATTATGTGCTTCAAAATGTGCCCTGTACGTTCCTGGGGTCGGACAATTACTGTAGTATATATGATGTTCGTCCGAAGGCGTGTAGGGAGTTTCCACATACCGACCGTAAAAAATTTCAGCAGATATCTAATCTCACACTAAAGAATGTGGCCATTTGTCCGGCAGCTTTTAATATAGTGGAGGAAATGAAGCGCCGACTAAGATCCTAATCTTAAATACCAAAATACTAATCATACAACAGGTATTTCTTTCGCATACTGTCGAAAGCCTTAAGGTCGTCTTGCCAGCTGTTACGGATCTCATCCATAGTTAGTCCCTGTTCTATTTGCTTCTGAAGCTTCGCCGTTCCGGCATGCGCCGTGAAATTTTTTGTGTTGAAGAATTCGTTCTTCCTCGAATGATTTTTATAAGCTTCTATGATCCAGGTAAGGTCCACCTTGTTCATTCTGGGCGTACCGCGAAGGTCGAGTCCGTTGCATTCCGTACCCTTGTGTTTTGGGTTTTTAGAACCAAAATTAGGCTGAGGTGTGTACTGAAAAGTGTAGATATCTGCGGGAAGGTAGGGCGATCCGAAAACCTGGAATTGCATCTCGGTTCCGCGACCTGCATTGAGATTGGTTCCTTCCAGTAGTCCCAGGCTGGGATATAGGTTTATAGCTATGTCGTTGGGCAGGTTAGGTGAGGGCCGGATAGGTATCGAATAGACCTTATCGTGGGAGTAGTTTTCCATCCGGATAACTTCCAGTTCACATTGCACACCATTGGATAACCATCCCTCTCCATTGATCATCCTTGCGTATTCGCCCATGGTCATCCCATGAACAAGCGGAACCGGATGCATACCCAGGAAACTGCGATGTTCTTTTTCCATCATGGGGCCGTCTATATAATGTCCGTTAGGATTAGGTCGGTCCATCACAATAACCGGAATACCATTTTCGGAGGCAGCCTCCATGATATAATGCATGGTTGAGACATAGGTGTAAAACCTAACTCCCACATCTTGTATATCAAAGACCAATATATCGACATCTTTCAACTGATCTACAAAGGGTTTCTTATTCTTCCCGTACAATGAAACTATGGGTAGACCGGTATTGGTATCCACACCGTTTTTTACGGCTTCCCCCGCATCTGCTTCTCCGCGAAACCCGTGTTCGGGAGAAAATACCTTTTTTACAGAAATACCTTTCCGAAGTAAAAAATCCACTAAATGCATTTCAACGTCGAAAGCGTTATTACTGTTGTCCGGTTCGGAACGGTAGGTGACTACAGAGGTCTGGTTGGCAACAACTCCCACCTTTTTATTCTGAAGGAATTTTTTATAGACATCGAATCGCTCTGCGCCTACCACAACCAGGCCGGTGTTTTCCATTTTATTTTTTTTCTGAACTCCATCAATTGGGTACATATCATGGATCACAATATCCTCATTATCGGCTGCGTTTTCCTTCCCGGAACCACTTCCGCATGAAAAACAAAATAAGACTAGCAGGAATAGTGTATTTTTGAAAAAAGTTAACCGCATCTTTAATCCGTGAATTTCGAATTCTTCATTGCCAGGCGCATCATTGCATCCAAGGATCGTAAAAGTAGCATATCGGCACCAATAATAAAAATTGCCATAACGGCTATCGCTATTGGAGTTATCATGATGCTGATATCGATTGCGACCGGGGTTGGGCTTCAGAAAAAAATACGAGAAAAAGTATCGGCTTTTAACGGGGACATTGTTATTACAAATTTCGATACCAATTTTTCGAACGATTCGCAGATCCCTATTTCAAAAAATCAGGAATTCTACCCAAATTTCAATTTGGTGGAAGGGATTAGTCACATCCAGATCACAGCTATGAAGGGTGGGGTGATCCGTACCGAAAACGACTTTGAAGGGATAGTAGTAAAAGGCGTGGCCGAAGACTATAAATGGCAGAATTTCGAGGAATATCTGGTTGAAGGAGAACTCCCGGATTTTTCGGGCGATCTCAATTCGGATATTTTAATTTCACAATACCTGGCCAATAGACTCGATCTGCAACTAGGAGATAAGGTAGTAACCTTCTTTATAAATGCAGATAGCTCTAAACCACCAAGAAGCAGAGGCTTCGATATAGTGGGAATTTACAACAGCGGTTTCCAGCAGTTTGACGAGCAATACATCATTGCCGATATAAGGCATATACAACGGCTCAATAGATGGGAGGAAGACCAAATAGGTGCCTTCGAACTATTTGTAGACGATTTCGATGAGATCGAGAATATCGGGAATGCTGTATATATTGAAACGGCCAGTACGCTGGACACTCAAACCATCCGACAGAAATACGGCTCCATCTTCGAATGGCTGGACCTTTTCGACTTTAATATTGCCCTTATAATTGGGATCATGATCCTGGTGGCGGGCATTAATATGATCACAGCCTTACTGGTTCTAATCTTGGAAAGAACACAAATGATAGGGATCTTAAAAGCCCTGGGGAGTAACGATTGGAGTGTGAGGAAGGTGTTTATCTATAATGCCATGTACCTTATTTTTCTAGGGCTTTTCTTCGGAAATGTTATAGGGATCGGACTCCTGTTAGCACAGAAATACTTCAAGCTGTTTCCTCTCGACCCGGACACATACTACGTCACCGAGGCGCCTGTTTATCTCGACCTTGGATATATCTTATTATTAAATGCGGGCACATTTTTATTGTGTCTGCTTATGCTACTTATCCCATCCTGGATCATTACACGTATCTCACCAGTGAAGGCTATTAGATTTGAATAGGCCGAACCTTGCACATCGTTAGTTGAAAGTGTACTTTTGCACGGTCTAAACAACTTTATGGATTACGCAGAAAACATACTTGAAACAATTGGCAACACCCCTTTGGTAAAGATCAATAAACTAACCGAAGAATTGCCATGTTTGGTGCTGGCCAAATACGAAACCTTTAACCCCGGAAATTCGGTTAAGGACAGGATGGCTCTTAAAATGATTGAAGATGCCGAAGCCGATGGCAGGTTAAAGCCGGGAGGTACCATTATTGAAGGCACCTCCGGAAATACAGGGATGGGTCTTGCGCTCGCGGCTATCGTAAAAGGCTATAAATGTGTTTTTGTTATTTCCGATAAGCAGTCTAAGGAAAAAATGGACGTTCTAAGGGCTGTAGGTGCCGAGGTGGTTGTATGCCCAACCGATGTGGCGCCGGACGATCCCAGATCGTATTATTCGGTTTCCAGGAGGCTGGCTGAAGAAACACCTAACAGCTGGTATGTAAACCAATATGACAATCCTAGTAATACCAAAGCACATTACGAAAGTACCGGCCCGGAGATATGGAAACAAACCGATGGTAAGGTAACTCACTTTGTAGTAGGGGTAGGAACCGGGGGAACAATTAGCGGTGTGGGAACTTACCTAAAAGAACAGAATCCCAATATAAAAGTTTGGGGTGTGGATACCTACGGAAGTGTATTTAAAAAATATCACGAGACAGGAATTTTCGATGAGAATGAGATCTATCCCTATGTCACAGAAGGAATAGGAGAGGATATTTTACCCGAGAATGTAAATTTCAAGATCATTGATGGTTTTACAAAGGTAACAGATAAGGACGCCGCGGTCTACACACAGGAACTGGCAAAGAAAGAAGGAATGTTCCTTGGTAATTCTGCAGGAGCGGCCATAAAAGGTGTGCTTCAGTTAAAAGAGCATTTTAATGAAGACGATGTGGTCGTGGTACTTTTTCACGATCACGGAAGCCGATATGTAGGAAAGATGTTCAACGACGACTGGATGCGGGAAAAAGGATATATCGATTAAATAAAATTCAAATGAATCCTGCTTCTCGGCAGGATTTTTTTATTTTAGTAAGGCAGTTCACTACCTCCCCCCAATTATATTTCTTTTGAAAGAAGATTTTCTGCATTATGTGTGGAAGTATCAGAAGTTCGATGTCAAGAATCTAAGAACTGTAAACGATAAAACTGTAGTTGTCCATTCGCCCGGCCTCCACAATGTAAACTCTGGCCCCGATTTCTTCAATGGACAGGTCTCCATAGCAGGTGTCCTGTGGGCCGGGAATATCGAAATTCA
>QQUG01000177.1 GCA_008501705.1 Flavobacterium sp. | reverse complement strand
GATGATATTTGTGGGAACACGATATTGCGTACGCACATAGTCCATGAACAAGGCGATCTGCTTCCGGGCAACTTCCTGATATTCCTTTTTATCCAGATACATTCCTGCTATGGTACGGGTATATTCGAATGTTTGGTTACGTAAAGGTTTTACCACAGGAATACTTCTCTGTTTCCGTTTACCTTCAAAAATCACATAGAGAAACGCACCAATTAGCATAAAATAATAGGACCATTTGAGGTATTTGTTGTTCAGGAGGATATAGAGAGGTGATAGATTAACCGGTTTTCCGGTTTTATAATGGGTGTCGTAATATAATGTGCGTCTGTCATTGATGTACGCCAATACATTTTCGGTATGTTCAGCATAGTTTTCCCAAAGTAGAAAATAGTTAGTGAAGATCTCCGGCTGCGCATGCAGATAGATCTCACCATTGCCCACAGGGGCTTTTATAAAATTGATCTTCGGATCTGTCATGGCCAGGGTATCATTGTAGATCTGGGACACACCCAGTGCAACCTGGTTGAGTGTATCGATCTCTTCGAAATAACGCACGCTGAAACTCCGCTCCACATGATAGGGTTCGTCCGATTTTAAGTTTTCATTGCTCAGATCAAGTAGGGGATGAGACTCTAACTTTCCAGGCAGCCAGTCGTCTCGCATAGCCAGATCAAGTGTATCGAGTAACTCTGAACTGTGATACCTGGCAGAAATAAAAGCCGTATTGCCTTCAGCCACCCAATCCAGTAGTTTATTAACCTCGATGCGGTCGAATATCACTTCATTGTTCACAAAGAAATAGGTGCCTTCAAAATCTTCCTCGTCCAGTTTTTCGAAGGGTGGCAGTTCCACCTTGGAATAGTTTTCATGGAGTTTATCTTCCAACAATTTATCCAAAACATAAGTGCCCAATGGGATCTTATCGGTGGTGGTATAGCTGGGAAACCAATTCACCGGTTCCGGCTTGGTAGCTTCTATAAAAACCAGGGCCGATACCATGAGCACCAGGGCGAAAAACGCTATTTTCTGAAACTTACTCATGGCGTTCAGGAATTTGTTGTACGAGGGTATTGAATGATTTCTGGGCTTTGCTGAAATCTGTTTCGGTAACCGTAAAACTACCGTACCAAATATAGTCGTATAGAATAGTTACTTTGCTGAATTGTCCGCTAATCCTTTCCGAAGAGATCTCATTCACATACTCACTGTTCGTCTTATCGAACTCGTAGGCAATGATCTCGGCATTGGTTAGCTTTTTCAGAACCAACAAGTAATAATACCGAACGGCGAGTCGATAATTCTTATCCTCAAGCGCTTTTTGAATAAGCTCCTGGATATTCCTGGATTTGATGATCTCTTCCTCTTCCGAGAAAAAGACCTCTGGTTTCTCTTTAGACTTTAAGAACCTGGCGCCGGGATTCAATTTATAGAATAACCAGATCACAAAAATCACTATACCGGTGATGATGAGATAAGGAAGTGCCTTTATAAGAAATGCAAGAAAACCGGTAGCTTCAACATCGCCCAGAATCCATCGCCAGAATCGGTTCCAAAGCGAATTCAGCCAGGACATGAATCTTTCGAAAATAGTTTCAGATTCTTCGAGTTCGGTATAATTAAAATCATCGTCATTTTTATAGTCTTCGATTATATTCTCATCCAGATCCAGAGGTTTAACATCGGTGTTCGTATCATACACAACGACCGGATCTATAGAATTACTCAGGCTGTCCTGAGCGATCCCTTCAGAAAAAAAAAGACAGATTAAAATGATCAATGAAAATATTCGCATGCTATTCTTCCCGTTTTCCCAGGGATTCGATGGTCTCCATGGTTCCGGTGAAATTTTTTCTTTCGTTTAAATTGAAATAAATAAAAGCCGACGTTATCACCATAATGGTCTGTAACAAATATTGCGCGATGATCCCTATAGAACTGAGTACCGTATACACCCAGTCGAACATATCGGAAGGGTTTGAAGACATGGTTTCGGCCATTGTAAATCCTTTAATAAAGAAATAGATATACTGAGGTATCTGAAATATAACAAGGATGATGTAATAGATGATCCCGATCACGAGGATGGTTGCAAAGGTTGTCCACCATTCCCCTTTTATGAGGGTAAAACTATAACTGATACTATCTGAAATTCCCTTTTTTTCGAACACCAATATCATGTACGTGGTAATCACCACCACGCCCAGGTAAATACCGGGCAGGATACATACCATCATCCCCCCGAAAACGATGAGGCCATTAAGGATACTAAGCCCGATGAGGTTCCAGAAATTACTTTTCACCCCGGAATAAACTTCTTGTTTTACGATGGTGCCGTTGTTTTCCACATAGGATTTTATGGTGTGTAAAACAGTACCGTACAAGAGGGCGTAATACAATCCAGCCGAGATGAGAAGGAGAACCAAAGCCCCGAGAAAACTTAAGGTAAAGGTGCTAAAACTATCTGCAGTTGTATACGGATCCATACTCCCAATGGTAGTTTGGATATAAAAGACATAGGCCAGAACGAGGAGCAGCAGGGCAGGGCCTGCAATACGAAATATGAGCCCGAACAGTACCTTCCAGTTATGGCGTAAGAATTTAAAGACATCGGTAATGATCTTACCCAGGTCCCGGCTTTGTTTAAATTGTATGAATTCGTTCATGTTTTTTCTTCAGTTTGATGGGGTAGATCACATAGTAGTATAAAATGAGAAACAGTGATCCCCCTATAATTAATATGGCCAGCCAATCGGGCATTTCGGTATGCCGGGTTACAAATCCTTCCAGGAAACCGGCAATGATAAAAAACGGAATAGTGCTAATGAGTATTTTCAAGCCGTCTTTTGCTCCCCGTACAAAGGATTGCATTCTGCTATAGGTCCCCGGAAATAGTATTCCGTTACCAAATACCAGTCCGGCAGCTCCGGCTACAATGATCACCGAAATTTCTATAGTTCCGTGTATCCATATAGTTCTGGCACTTTCCCAAAGCATACCCTGTTCGTAAAAAAAATACTGAAAGGACCCCAGCATAATAGCGTTTCGCATTAAAATAAAAAGGGTTCCTAAGGAGAAAAATACGCCTAAACTAAAGGCCAGTAAAGCTACTCGAATATTATTGATGGTGATCCCCAGAAACATATTCATTTCACCTATTTGCTTATATACAGCCATAGGATCCCCTTTTTCAATGTTATCGAGCGTCATATTCACATAGCCATCACCTAATATAAGCCTCACAAAATTTCCGTCGGATGCCGCCGAAAAGGCACCTACCAGCGCAAATAAAGCGAAAGTTAAGAAGGAGATAAGGAGCTGTTTGTGGTATTTGGAGAAGAATAGAGGAAACTCCTGCGTATAGAAAGTAATGAACCGGGATCTCGATTCGCGTTTGGTCTTGTAGATCTTCTGATGGGCCAGTACCGACAGCCCGTTGAGATATCGCAAGGTGTTACTTCCCGGATAAAAGGTTTGGGCGTAACTAAGGTGATCTGTGATCTCCACGTATAGGCTGCTTAACTCGTCCGGAGAAACCTGAACATTATTCCTTAGAACATTTTCAAATTTTAACCATTTATCCTTATTTTGCTTGGCAAAAGCAGCTTCACGCATTGTACCTTCGTAGTTTATTTTCAAAGAAACAGTTTTAATGGATAATTTTCAAATAGAAACCGCTCAAAATGTAAACATTGTCCAAAATGTAGCGGGGGTGGGAGACAGGATCCTGGCGTATCTGGTCGATATTATAATACTGGGTATATATGTGATCGTAATGGTTATATTATTCTCCTGGCTGGAGTTGAGCGATGAGTATAATTTTATAGTTGGGATGACCATTGGATTGCCACTTTTTCTTTACCATTTATTGTTCGAAATGTTCTGGAATGGACAGAGTCCGGGCAAATACGTTATGAAGATCCGGGTTGTAAAAGTAGACGGTTCCAAACCTGCCTTCTCTAACTACCTTATCCGGTGGTTACTTCGAATTATAGATGTGAGTCTAACGAGTGGAGCCCTGGCTCTGGTGACCATACTCTTAAATGGCAAAGGCCAGCGCCTGGGTGACATAGCTGCCATAACTACTGTGATAAGTGAAAAACCCTCTGTCTTCTTATCTCAGACCCTGCTGGTGGAAATACCCGAAGACTACCAACCCTCGTTTCCGCAGGTGACTGTTTTCACCGATAATGAAATGCAAACCATAAAATCTGTATACAACGAAGCCAAGTACAATGGCAATCATAATGTGATCCTAAAACTTGCCGCCAGGATCTCTGCTGTGATGGAGGTGAAATACGAAGGAACTCCGTTCGCTTTTGTGAATAAAGTTATACAGGATTACAATTATTACACTCAACAATAATGGAGGTATCTTTTGTGATAGATCTTTTAGGTACGGTCGCCTTTGCGATCTCCGGCGTACTTACCGCTTTTAAAAAGCGTATGGATGTCTTCGGGATCTTTATCATAGCTTTTGTAACAGCCCTGGGAGGAGGTACATTACGAGATATTCTAATTCAGGCGCCTATAGTATGGATGCGCGACCTTACCTTCGTTTATGTAATAGCCGGTGCCTCTGTATTCGCCCTGATATTCAGGAAGAAACTGGGCTATTTAAGACGATCCTTATTTTTGTTCGATACCATAGGGATCGCATTGTATACGGTTATTGGTGTGGAAAAAGGCCTGGCCGCCGAATTGCCTGCTTTAATTTGCATTGCGCTTGGTACGATGACGGCTTGTTTTGGAGGGGTGATTAGGGATATACTTTGCAACGAAATACCCATCATTTTCCGAAAGGAGATCTACGCCACAGCCTGTTTGTTGGGTGGTGTTGTGTATTTTATTTTATTGGAAACCAGCCTGTCTACGGATATGGTGGTTATTTTTTCGGGTGCGGTGGTAATAACCGTTAGATTACTGGCTGTATACTTCAAATGGTCGCTCCCTAATATTTATTCTAAGGAGGAGCTCAATCCATAACTTTTGCATCGATATAGATGTTCTCCAGGGGCCAGTCGCCATCATCGGCGGGCATATTTGCTATTTTATCCACTACGTCCATCCCTTTGATCACTCTCCCGAATATGGTGTAATTCCCGTTTAAATGTCCGGTGGCTGAGGTGGGACCTAAGAAAATAAAAAATTCGAAGGGAGCGGTACGCTTATCCGGGTTTTCGCGATACTCCTTGGCTCCAGATACGGTGCCTCTTCTATGTTTCCTGCCGTTGGACAGCTCGGCCGGTAAGAGGTAATCCTTTCCTATTTGGGCCCTTTTTTTGGTAGTAGTGCGGTTGTCGCTATTCCCGGCCTGTATGATAAAGTTAGGGACAACCCGATGGAAAAATGTTCCGAAGAAATAATTTTGCTTCACCAGGTAAATAAAATTGGCGCGGTGGAGCGGGGTATCTGTATAAAGTTCTATATCTATATCCCCGTGGGTGGTAGTTATTCGTACCTTGGTTTCTGGGTTTTCCTTACCGTATTGGGTAAGGAATTCTACTGCGTTTTCATTAGTTAACTTCGGAAAAGTGTTGTCTGTGATGCCAGATGGGTCATCCTTCTTCACCGTATCATCGATTGCAGGAACGCTTTCTGTTTTTATGGTTTCGGAAGAATGGGCTTCTTTTTTTCCTGCCGCTGCCTTTTTATTATCTTCACATGCTGTGAGCATTGCGAACACCAGGAGCATATAAATTGAAAGTTGTTTCATAGATGGATTTTTCAACATTTTCCAATGAGATTGTAAAAGTAAAAAAAATGCCTCTTCCGGGCGAGGATTCTCATATGGAGATGGCTCCACAGGAACGGCTGTTGGAATTAAAACGGCTTGCTTATAAAACAAATTCGGCAAAGAAAGCGGGTGTGATGGTGCTTTTTTATCCTTCGGTGAGCAATGAGACACGCTTTGTACTTATTCTTCGGAAGACCTATAAAGGGGTGCATTCAGCTCAGGTTGGGTTTCCCGGAGGAAGGTTTGAGGAGGTAGACAATTCTTTCAGAGACACAGCCCTGAGAGAAACAGAGGAAGAGGTAGGCATTCCAGCCAATAATATCTCGGTTATAAGAAAACTTACACAGGTCTATATTCCGCCAAGTAATTATTTTGTGCAGCCTTACCTGGGAATTACCATGCTCAATCCTGTATTTATACCGCAGGAAACTGAAGTGGAGGCGGTCATCGAAGTACCCTTAACCGAATTCCTGGATGACGAGATCCTGATTCAAAAAAAATTAAGTACATCCTACGCTAAAAGCATTGATGTACCGGCTTTCAAATTACAGGACCATATTGTTTGGGGAGCTACTGCAATGATGCTGAACGAAGTACGACAATTGTTAAAGCAAACGCTGTAAACAGCGATTTTTATATCTTTGCACGGCTACTTGCCGTAGGACGAAAATTACATTACCAGTATTAAAATTATGGGGCTTTTCAAGAAAAATCCGTTCGGACATATACTCTTTTTAAAGAAATGGCTCATTCGTATCCTTGGCGCTCTTACGCACAGGAGGTTTAAAGGTTTTAATCAGCTTCAAATTGAGGGTAGTGAGATCATAAAGCAATTACCGGATACAAATGTGCTTTTTGTATCAAATCACCAAACCTACTTTGCCGATGTGGTGGCCATGTTTCACGTATTCAACGCCAGTCTCAGCGGAAGGGTGGACAGCATCAAGAATATTGGTTATCTATGGAACCCGAAACTAAACATTTATTTTGTCGCAGCACGGGAAACTATGCAGTCCGGATTGCTACCCAAGATCCTGGCCTATGCAGGATCGGTTAGTATAGACAGAACCTGGCGAGCCCAGGGGAAAGAAGTTAACCGCCAGGTGAAAATGAGTGATGTTAGTAATATCTCCAAAGCACTGGATGACGGTTGGGTGATCACATTTCCGCAGGGAACCACCAAACCATGGAAGCCAATTAGGAGAGGAACTGCTTTCATCATTAAAGAGAACAAACCCATTGTAGTTCCAATAGTAATTGACGGTTTCCGTAGATCTTTCGATAAAAAAGGACTGCGAACCAAAAAGAAGGGAATACTCCAAACAATGGAGATAAAACCACCATTGGACATCGATTATGAGAAGGATACGGTGCAGGAGATCGTAGAGAAGATCGAATATGGCATTGAGCAACATCCTTCTTTTCTTAAGGTAATTCCTGAGGAAGAATTATTGCGACGTGAGGAGCTCAATAAAGAGCGCCAATGGCGAAAAGAAAAAAAGAAAAAGGTTTCCAAAGAAAAACCGGAAGCAGATACAAACTAAACCTCGATCTTCTTCAATTCGCGGTAGTTTCGCTTTAATCTTCGCAACAACAGTCCGTAAACAAGGTAATAAAACAGCACCAGTAACAGTACGAATGCCGCTCCCACCAGGATCTGGATGAGGAAGAAATAATCTGTAAAGGTTTCGGCAGGGATGGCTGCGTAGTCTTCACTATACTTTGCGAATGTTTCGTATAAGGTTTCCTTTTTAGAGTAATAGAAGATGTTGGTATAGGTAAGAAGTACAATCGCGGCTCCAATGTTGTAATAGACAAAATACTGAACCGTTTTACGCGTACGGAGGATATTCCGCATCAGCTTCTTTATTGAATCTGTTACCTTAATGGAGCGATAATTCTTATAAAAAAGAATGATGAAGAAAACGGTGATCACATAACCTATTATACTCACTGTAGTTAATGTTCCTTTCAGGCCCATAGCTTCGTTGATCTGCTTGCTAGATTCGGGTGCCACAAAGGCTAGGGAGGTCCACAGGACCAATTCGGCAATGCTAATGTAGAAAATCCATTTCACGAGGGAAGAGGATTTACGCAACAACATCGGGTAGATCTCTTTAGACGATAGCCTGGGAAATTCCTGCTCCCTGGACTGCCATTCTTTCTTTAATACTTCTAATTCATCCATATCGCTCACGGATTTAAAATTTTTCTTAATTTTTCCTTGATCCGGTTCATTTTCACTCTTGCATTAACTTCACTGATT
>QQUG01000173.1 GCA_008501705.1 Flavobacterium sp. | reverse complement strand
GTTTCCATTATATGGAAACCCATATCGCCCATAGCACCCGTTCCGAAATCCCACCAGCCTCTCCATTTGAATGGCAGATAGGCAGAATTATACGGTCTCATTGCAGCAGGTCCTAACCAGAGATCCCAGCTCAAGGTCTCGGGTACTGGTTCGCCTGAAATAATTTTTTTGAAGCCTTGCGGCCATACCGGTCTGTTGGTCCAGCAGTCTACCCTGTGAACTTTTCCTATCACACCGGCATCGATCCACTCCTGTGCCGTGCGGATGCCATCTCCCGATGCACCCTGATTTCCCATTTGGGTAGTGATCCCCATCTCTTTGGCAGTGGTTGCCATTAGCCTGGCTTCATAAATATTATGTGTAAGAGGTTTTTCAACATAGGCATGTTTCTTTTCCCTCATAAAAGGTAAGGCGATAGAAGCATGGGTATGATCTGGAGTTGCCACCATCACCGCGTCCATGTCCTTTAAGTGATTGTCGTAAACCTTTCTGAAATCTTTGTACTTCTTAACATCGGGGTGATTGGCAAAGGTAGTGGCAGCTCGCTTCATGTCCACATCACACAAAGCCACAAATTTCACTTTGCCGCTCTTAAATAATTCGTTGACCACTCCACCTCCTCGACCACCTACGCCAATACCCGCTACATACAGGGTATCACTGGGTGGTATGTGTTTTCCGCCCAGGACAAAGCTGGGTACGATAGTAAAAGCAGCGCCTGCTGCAGCCGATTTTTTAAGGAATGATCTACGTTTCATTATTGATTAGTTATTGAATTGACGCTTAAAGATAAGAAAAGGTTTTTTCTATTTTCTACTGAATTGATTTACCCTTAATAATCATTAACTTTCTTGTTTTAAATTCCATTAACATGAAAATAAGAATTGCTCAGGCAGAAGATCTTGATGTATTAGGTCCGTTATTCGATAGTTACCGGGTATTTTATAAAAGAGACAGCAATCTTGAGGCAGCTCGCGAATTTCTTGCACAGCGCATAACACATAACGAATCGGTGATCTTTCTGGCTCTTTCTAAGGAAGGAAGTGGCCTGGGATTTACCCAACTTTACCCTATGTTCTCTTCGGTTAGCATGCAGCCGGTATTTGTATTGAACGATCTGTTTGTGAACAGGTCGGTTCGCGGGAAAGGCATTGGCGAGGCACTGATGAAGCATGCCATGGAATTTGCGCGGGCAAAAAACTGCAGAGGGTTAACCCTGGAAACCGGGATCGATAATCCGGCCAGACATTTGTACGAACGTCTGGGATTTAAAAAGGATACCGAGGTATTTCATTACACCTGGGAGATATAAATTAAAGTATTTGACGTATTTTTATGCTTTAATAATCACACTATGGATCACTTAACCAAACTGGAGGAATTACTCGATCAGGCCAACCTTGATATTAAGGATGGGCGCTATGATGAAGCCACCAATAAACTGGAAAAAATCCTGGATATGGATCCCAATTTCGGGAAGGCATATAATCACCTGGGGTATTTATATGAAGTGAAATTTAAGGAATACGAAAAAGGTGAAACGCTTTATAAACTGTGCCTGGAAAAAAGTCCGATGTATCCAGCCGTATACTATAACTACTCTATTTTATTATCCACTTTGGGCAAATGGGACGAACTAAAGGAATTGCTGGATAAGGCCATCAATATCCCCGGGATCACAAAATCTACGATCTGGAACGAATACGGGATCATGTACGAGCAGCAGGGGAAACTGGATGAGGCAATAGAGCATTACCGTAAAGCTGCGTTGGGAACACTGGATAAATCTGTATTAGAGAGAGCCAAAGGATCTATAGACCGATGTAAGATGAAAAAAGAATTGATGTAATGCGAATTGATATCATTACAGTACTACCCGAACTATTACAAAGCCCTTTTGAGGCATCCATTTTAAAACGAGCCATAGAGAAAGGGCTCGTTTCTGTATACACGCACAATCTTAGGGATTACGCTACCAATGCTTACAAACAGGTAGACGACTATCAGTTTGGAGGAGGTGCCGGGATGGTACTTATGATAGAGCCTATAGACAAATGTATAAGTAAGCTGAAGGAGGAGCGGGATTATGACGAGGTGATCTATCTCACTCCGGATGGGGGAACCTTTAATCAGGGTATCGCCAACGAACTATCCCTGAAAGAAAATATTATCATGTTATGTGGTCATTATAAAGGAGTGGACCAAAGAGTTCGGGATCATTTTATTACACGTGAGATCTCTGTGGGGGATTTCGTATTAAGTGGTGGGGAGTTAGCAGCAGCGGTTGTTAGCGATGCGGTGATCCGGTTGATCCCCGGAGTATTAGGTAATGAGACCAGTGCACTAACCGATTCTTTTCAGGATGATATGCTGGCTCCACCTATATATACGCGTCCGGCCGAATATAAAGGATGGAAGGTTCCGGAGATACTCACTAGTGGACATACGGCCAAAATCGAGTCGTGGCGTGAAGAGCAGGCTTTAAAGAATACAAAGGAAAGACGGCCCGACCTCCTGGATGACCAGGAACTGCGTTAGGGATTGAAGCAAGCTACCAAGTAGCGCGAAAAGCCCGGCCCTGAAGTGGTCGTGAAGTGAGCTTCGCTCTACTTCACCGGCAACTACAGGGAAACGCCCAAAATATTCGTAATAAATATTTTACGTAAAAAATTGCTCGAAATAGAGAAAACCGTATATTTGCAGCCGATTTACTTCAACCTCTGGCGAGAACCGTGAATGTTGTTTTAAACAAAACCATTAATAAGAATTACAATGGAAAGCTTAGTAAAATTTGTTCAGGACGAATTTGTAACTAAAAAAGATTTACCCAAGTTTAGTGCGGGTGATAGTATTACTGTGTATTATGAGATCCGTGAAGGTGATAAGAAAAGAACTCAGTTCTTTAAAGGAACCGTGATCCAGATCAAAGGAACGGGATCATCGCAAACATTCACCATCCGTAAGATGTCCGGAACAGTTGGAGTTGAAAGAATTTTCCCAATGAATCTTCCGGCCTTACAGAAGATTGAGGTAAATAAAGTAGGTAGTGTTCGTAGAAAACGTATCTATTACTTCAGAGGGCTTACCGGTAAGAAGGCAAGAATTCGAGAAAAAAGAAGCTAATACTTGCTTCGATCCCCATAAATTAAAGGCCTCCAAATTGGGGGCCTTTCTTATGAACAAATGTTAATAACCCCGGTTCATATTTTGTTGATACAAAGGAGGTTATTTTTCTTGCTTTTCTAATTTTCTATATTACATTTGAAATATCAATGTGATGCAAATCGCATGATAAACATAAAGTAACGTTCTTTATATCTTTTGTTGAATTGTTTGAGGCGCTGACGACCGCAAGGAAGGTCAGGCTGAGATTCAGTAAAAGTTAGGGTATTGTTTTAAGAGGCCAGACGAACTCGTTTCGGAAAGCCGTTGACGAAAACAGTCTCATTGAAGCAGATCACAACTGCGAGGGTATAATAAACTCGCTTCGATCCGTCTTCGGCGGATAGTTGGTAACGATGTGTTTCACAAGAAGCCATATCAAAGTAGCAATACGGTGATATGGCTTTTCTTGTTTGTGGAGGTAAGGATTCTGCTAAACTTCCCTTTTAAAAGCCTCTTCAATTCACTATATTTGCCATCCCTAAAACATGTTCAAATACATATCAGAAATATGACCAAAGCTGCCAAGATCATCTATACCATGACGGACGAAGCTCCGTTTCTTGCCACCCACTCCCTTCTTCCAATTATTAAAGCTTACACCGCACCTTCGGATATTAAGGTCGAAACCCGGGATATATCCCTGGCCGGAAGGATCCTGGCAAATTTCCCCGACTACCTAACCGAAGACCAGCGAGTGAACGATGCACTTTCCGAATTGGGCAGTCTGGCAAAACAACCGGAGGCCAATATCATTAAGCTGCCAAATATTAGCGCTTCTATCCCTCAGCTCATAGCAGCTATAGAAGAACTTCAGCAGAAAGGATATGCCTTGCCCGATTACCCGGATGAGCCCGTTACCGAGGAAGAAAAAAAGGTAAAGACCATCTACGACAAAATTAAAGGTAGTGCGGTTAATCCTGTTCTAAGAGAAGGAAATAGCGATCGTCGCGCTCCTAAAGCAGTAAAAAATTACGCCAAAAAGAACCCGCACAGCATGGGTGAATGGAGCAAGGATTCGAAAACTCATGTGGCTACCATGTCGCAGGGCGATTTCATGCACAATGAAAAGTCGGTTACCATAAAAGATCTGGGAAGTATTTCTATTGTTCATACCGATAAGGCAGGGAATCAAACCTTTTTGAAGAAAGACATGCCGGTGCTGGCAGGTGAGATCATTGATGGAACCGTAATGCAAAAAAAGGAATTGATCTCTTTTCTGGAAGCTCAGGTAAAGGATGCCAAAGAAAAGGAGGTACTTTTTTCTTTGCATATGAAAGCCACTATGATGAAGGTGAGCGACCCGATTATTTTTGGGCACGCAGTACGAGTTTATTTTGCCGAACTATTTGAAAAGCATGGCGAAACATTTGAAAAAATAGGTGTGGATGTTAACAACGGGTTTGGAGATCTTATCAACGACCTGGAGAAATTGCCGGAAAATGAACGAAAGGAGATCCTCAGTGATATTGAACATATTTACGAAACCAATCCGGACCTCGCCATGGTGAACAGCGACAAAGGAATTACCAACCTTCATGTTCCCAGTGATGTGATCATCGATGCCTCTATGCCGGCTATGATCCGTAATTCGGGGCAGATGTGGGATAAGAATGGGGATACCAGAGACACCAAAGCCGTTATACCCGATAGTTGTTATGCCGGAGTTTACCAGGCCACCATCGATTTCTGTAGAGAAAATGGTGCGTTCGACCCACGTACCATGGGTACGGTTCCCAATGTTGGGCTAATGGCACAAAAAGCCGAGGAGTATGGGTCGCACGATAAGACGTTCGAAATTCAATTGGACGGAAAGGTCACTGTACTGGACCAGGATCTCAATACACTGATGGAACACGAAGTTTCTAAGGGTGATATCTGGCGTATGTGCCAGGTAAAGGATCTGCCTATACAAGACTGGGTTAAACTTACAGTAAGCAGAGCACGAGCAACCAATGTCCCTGCCGTTTTCTGGCTGGACGAAGAGCGTGCTCACGATGCAGAACTAATAAAAAAGGTAAAGAAATACCTGCCGCAACATAATACCGAAGGGCTTGTGATAAAAATACTATCTCCGGAAAAAGCGACACGCTACACCCTGGAGAGAGTTAAAGAAGGAAAAGATACTATATCGGTTACCGGTAACGTACTTCGCGATTATCTTACCGACCTCTTCCCTATTTTAGAATTAGGAACCAGCGCCAAGATGTTATCTATAGTCCCTTTAATGAATGGTGGCGGACTTTTTGAGACCGGTGCCGGAGGATCGGCTCCTAAGCATGTGCAGCAATTTACAGAAGAGGGCCATCTACGATGGGATTCACTGGGCGAATTCCTGGCTTTGGCGGTTTCCCTGGAACACCTGGGGTCCACTTTCGATAATAGTAAGGCGACATTGCTATCGCAAACCCTGGACGAAGCCACCGAAAAGCTCCTGGAAAATAAAAAAGGACCTTCTAGAAAAGTAAACGAACTGGATAATCGTGGCAGCCATTTCTACCTGGCCATGTATTGGGCCGAAGCCCTTGCAGAGCAAAATGAGGACATCACCTTAAAAGCGCGATTTACTCCTGTAGCCGAAGCCTTGAAACAAAATGAAGAAAAAATTGTAAACGAGTTGAACGAAGCTCAGGGAAAACCGGTAAATATCGATGGATACTATTTACCCGACCCTAAACTGGTAAATCGTGAAATGAGAGCGAGTGCTACTTTCAACTATATTTTAGAGAGTATAGACTAATTTAACACAGGCTCGCTGAAAACAGTTTTCAGGTGTGCGTATTAATAGCTATTTTTAGGAAAAATCTATTTTGAAGATAGTTACCTTCTCGCTTATCGTCCTTATTTGTACGATAGGTTTTTCTCAACAAAAATATACCCTGAGTGGCACCGTTCTGGAAGAAGAGACCGGTGAAACCCTTATCGGAGTTAACGTCATCATCCCAGAACTTCGCACAGGTGCCATTACAAACGAATACGGATTTTATTCCATCACATTACCCGAAGGTACCTACGACGTTTCTTATAGCGGCCTGGGTTTGGAAACCCGGATCGTCACTATTCAATTAACCGAAAATTTACGCAGGAACATTAACCTGGCCAATGATGCCGAGCAACTCGATGAAGTTGTTATCGAAGCCGATGTGGAGCGCGTCAGTATAAAAGCGCCACAGATGAGTGTGAATACACTAAGCGCGGAAACGATAAAGAGTATCCCGGTGGTACTGGGAGAAGCCGATGTAGTAAAGTCTATCCTCTTACTTCCGGGGGTTACCAATGCCGGCGAAGCCTCTTCAGGCTTTAATGTTCGAGGTGGGGCTGTGGATCAGAATCTCATCTTACTGGATGAGGCCACCATTTTTAACTCCTCACATCTCTTCGGTTTTTTCTCTGTTTTCAATCCGGATGCCATCAAGGACGTAAAACTTTTTAAAGGAGGAATTCCTTCCCGCTACGGAGGCCGACTGTCCTCGGTTTTAGAAATATTTCAGAAGGAAGGGAATAGTAAAGAACTGAAATTTAACGGGGGAATTGGAGCGGTTGCAAGCAGGCTCCTTGCCGAAGGGCCGATTGTAAAAGATAAAGCGGCCTTTCTTGTTGGTGGCCGGGCGTCCTATGCACATTTGTTCCTGCCGCTTTTCAACATAGATAACAGCGCGTATTTCTACGATCTCAACACAAAGATCAATTACCGTTTCAATGAGAAGAATAATATTTTCCTGTCCGGATACTTCGGAAGGGACCTGTTTAGTATTAACGACAGCTTTGTGAATGTGTATGGAAATGCCCTGGTAAATTTTAGATGGAACCATATCTTTTCTGATAAGTTGTTCTCTAACCTCTCAGTGATCTATTCAGATTATTACTATGGTTTGGAATTGGATTTTGTTGGTTTCGAATGGAATTCGGGTATTCAGAATTTTAACATCAAATACGACCTGAAGCACTACTTGTCGGACAGGCTGCAAATTAACTACGGAATCAACAATATCTACTACGTATTTAACCCGGGTAAGATAGAACCCAACAATCCCGAGTCTGGAATACTGGAAGAACAACTAATAAAGAAGTACGCCAATGAATTTGCGGCATATGTGGATGTGGAGCATACCTTAACAGATAAGCTTCGGGTTCAATACGGGCTCCGACTTAGTCATTTTATCCGTTTTGGGCAGGACGAACTGAACGTATATGAGAACAACAATCCCGTTGTTTTTGACCCTTTCCTGCTTATTTATAAAGCCGCCGAACCCATAGGAGTTACAAATCCTGGAAGGAGTGGACAGCTGGCCTCCTTTACCAATTTCGAACCCAGGTTGTCTCTCTCCTATACCTTCAACGATGATGTTTCGGTGAAAGCAAGCTACACCCGAATTGCACAATATCTGCATTTATTGAGTAATACCAGCTCCCCCACTCCGCTTGATGTTTGGACACCCAGTGGCCCCTTTGTCGAGCCTCAGTTACTCGACCAATATGCGTTCGGTTTTTTTAAGAATATTCGGGACAGGGAATTTACGCTAGAAACAGAAGTATTCTATAAAGACATTCAAAACCGTATCGACTATATAGACGGTGCCAACCTGATCGCCAACAATGCCATCGAACAAGTGATCCTTAATGGAGAGGCAAGAGCGTATGGATGGGAATTTCTTTTCAGAAAAAATACAGGAGATCTGCAGGGATGGATCGCATATACCCTGTCTAAATCTGAACAGCGAACCCCTGCGCGAAATTCAGAAGAGATCGGGATCAACAATGGGCAATGGTACAATACGCCCTACGATAAGACTCATGATATTGCCCTCTATGGCAATTATAGATTAAACGATACCTGGAGTTTCAAT
>QQUG01000024.1 GCA_008501705.1 Flavobacterium sp. | reverse complement strand
GGCAATTTTGAATAAACAAAATAATACAAGCTAGGGCACCCATGAAGATAGAAGATAATATAAGGGAAAAGTTACAGGAGAGGGAATTACAGCCTTCTGCAGCTGCCTGGGAGAAGCTGGATGCGCGTTTGGGAAATACGGGAAGACCAAAAAAGAACCGTACCACCTGGTTTGCCATTGCAGCCGGTTTTACAGGCTTGCTTATTCTTGCAGCGATATTCCTGAATAACAACGGTATCGCCAGTGGTAATGAGCTGGTAGAAGATAGTTCGGTAGAAATGCCCAAAACCGGGCCCGAGGATGATTCAAATGAGTTTATTGCGGTGCCGGACGACTCTCAGGGAGAGATCGCTTCCGAAGAAATAAAAATAGATAAACCTGTAAATAAGGAAACTCCAAAGATCAAAAAGAACGAAACTAAGAAAGATTTCCTGGCCAAAGTAGACCGAACAACAGTTAATAATGCTGTTGTTACTAACGAAACTAAGAAGAAAATATCCGAAGAAAACGAGCTGAAGCCGGAACAACCCATGACCAATGAAGATTTTATGCAAAATAAGGTCAATGAAGTGGTAGCCGAAGTGGAAAACAGGGCAAAAGCCAATAACACAGTATCGCCCGAAGAGATCGATGAGCTGCTGAAACAAGCACAACGACAGATAAGCAAACAGCGAATATTGAATTCACAAAGCAATAAAGTAGATGCTGCAGCGCTGCTTGAGGATGTAGAGTTCGAATTAGAGCGAAGTTTCAGGGATAAGGTCTTTGATGCCCTGGGCGATGGTTATAAGAAAATTAGAACCGCCGTAGCGGAGCGTAACAATTAATATTTATTCATCAATCACTCCCCGCGATGTGGGGAAAAAATCTGAACACTTATGAAACTAATTACTTTTTGCACCCTTGTTACGGTGTGGTTACTGGGTATGGCATCGATTCAAGCCCAGGATCCGGAAATTTTAAGCAAGATCGAGGTGCTTGAAGCCACTAAAGATCGAATTGTTGAAGAGGAAAAAGATGCCTTGAAAGCTTCAGTTGAAGGGATTAATCAACGATTAGAACTGGAACAGATCAGCCAGGCAGAGGCAAATGAACTCAAGCAAAAGATGGCCGAAAAACACGCGCTGAACATAGAAAATCGTCTGGCCATCATCGATAATAAGATCGAACTTTTAAAGCGCAACGACGATGCAACCATCCTGGATGATGATGGAGACAGGTTTGTTATAGAGATCGGTTCTGGCGAGGATAACGACAATTCGTTTTTATATATTGGCAAGCAGAACAGGGCCCGGCAATACGATAGACGCACCAGCAGCGATTTTGTTCTGGCATTTGGATTGAACAATGTAATTGTTGATGGGGAACTGGGAGATGATCTGTACAAAGTGGGTGGCAGCCGTTTTGCCGAATTAGGCTGGGCCTGGAAAACGCGAGTATTTAAAGAAAGCAACTGGCTACGAGTAAAATACGGATTTTCATTTCAGTTTAACGGCCTAAAACCTACAGACAATCGATATTTTGTAGATACGGGCTCTCAAACCGAGCTGCAAACCTTCGACATGGATCTGGATAAATCTAAATTCCGTCTCGATAACCTGGTCTTCCCTGTACATTTTGAATTTGGTCCTTCTAAGAAAATAGAAAAAGACACTTATTTCAGATATTCTACACATAATAAGATAAAAGTAGGACTGGGAGGTTATGCCGGGCTAAAGTTGGGGAGCCGCCAGAAGTTGAGATACGACGATATGGGCCAGGAGGTAGAACGCAAAGAGAAAGGTAATTTTAATACCAACAATTTTATCTATGGGGTAAGTGCGTATGTAGGCTGGGGAGATGTAGGCCTTTACGCAAAATACGATCTCAATACCATTTTCAAGGACAATCCGGTTGAGCAACGCAATATATCCCTGGGATTACGATTCGACCTGGAATAAACGAAATTTCCCCAATTTGCTAAAAGGCCTCGTTAAAGAGGCCTTTTTTTAATGCTGAAAACTTAAAATAATAGTATTTTTACTGAAGTCAGATTTTCTCCCATTGATCTCAAAAACAACCATAGATAATGTGTTCGATACCGCCCGTGTAGAGGAGGTGATAGGCGATTTTGTTCAGCTGAAGAAATCGGGGAGTAACTTTAAAGGCCTTAGTCCGTTCACCGATGAGCGAACACCAAGTTTTATGGTTTCTCCGGTTAAACAGATATGGAAGGATTTTAGTAGTGGAAAAGGGGGGAACGTGGTTGCCTTTCTCATGGAACACGAGCATTTTACCTATCCCGAAGCCATAAGGTATCTGGCAAAGAAGTATGGAATAGAAATAGAAGAAACAGAGCAGACCGACGAGCAGAAGGAGCTGGCAAACGAGCGGGAGAGTTTGTATCTGGTAAGTGAGTATGCCAAGGATTATTTTGTCTCCACACTACATAAAACCGAAGAAGGAAAGGCGATCGGCCTAACTTATTTCAAGGAGCGGGGATTTAAAGATGAAACCATAAAAAAGTTTGAACTAGGATATTCTCCCAACCAATGGAGTGCTTTTACCGATACGGCCGTTAAAAAGGGATATAAGTTAGAGTTTCTCGAGAAAACCGGCCTTACTATTGTAAAAGAAGAAAAGCAATTCGACCGATTTAAAGGCAGGGTGATGTTTCCCATAAAAAGCATGAGTGGCCGGGTGCTGGGCTTTGGTGGCAGGATACTGAGCAGTGATAAGAAAGCGGCCAAATACCTCAATTCTCCAGAGAGTGATATCTACCACAAGAGTAAGGTTTTGTATGGTATTTACCTGGCAAAACAGGCAATTGCCAAAGAAGATAATTGTTACCTGGTGGAAGGATATACAGATGTGATCCAGTTTCATCAAACCGGAATAGAAAATGTGGTCTCCTCTTCGGGTACGGCGCTTACACCGGAACAGATACGGCTTATAAACAGGCTCACGCGTAATATCACTGTTTTGTTCGATGGGGACGCGGCCGGACTGAGGGCTTCCTTACGCGGAGTAGACCTTATCCTGGAGCAGGGAATGAATGTGAAGATCTGTACCTTTCCGGAGGGAGAGGACCCGGACAGCTTTGCGCGTGAGAACTCACTCGAAATGCTGCGATCCTACCTGGATGAGCATTCAAAGGATTTTATTAGCTTCAAGGCCTCTTTGTTGGCTTCGGAAGCGAAAAACGATCCTATAAAGAAAGCCGATACCATCCGGGATATGGTGGTGAGTATTTCGAAGATACCCGATGTGATAAAACAAGAGGTTTATATCAAGGAATGTTCGAGGATCATGGATATTTCTGAAGAAGTACTTTTCAATACCCTGGCGCAACTCCTTCAGAAAGAAAAAAGAGAAGCCAGGAAACGTCCTTTACAACCACCTCTTGAAACGATGGGTATAGTTTCATCCGAACGACAGGCGGTTCAGAAAATAGACATACAATTTGAACTGGAACGGAAGATCATCGAACTGCTGTTGCTCTACGGAACAGAAGAAGAAGAATTCGACGACCTGATCCTTGATACGAATGAAGAAGGGGAGATAGCTTTTACCCCTGAAAAAATGCGAACGAAAGTCTACGAAAAGATCTATTTGGATCTACAGGATGACGAGATCGAATTTATGAACGAGGATTTAAGAGAGTTGTATTATGAGATCATCAATAAACTTAACCAGGAGCAGGATCTGAAGATAGATGCTTTGGTGAATCAGTTACAACCGGAAAAAGCAGAAACCGTTACCCACATACTTATGGAAGAAGAAAAATACAGTCTTCACAATTGGGAACGAAAAGAGATCTATGTAAAGGAGAAGAAGCATGCCATTTCACAAGTGGTGAGTGAGACCATTCTCAATCTTAGGAGGCATCTGGTTACATCGAAAATAGCCGAACTGTCTAAAAGTTCTGTGAAAAACGGGGAATATGAGGACAAATCTGTCCTGGAAAACATAACTGATTATACCATCCTAAGGGATGTTCTGTCCGAAAAACTAAGGAGAGTACTTTAATTACCCAAACTGAAACATTCTGGACTGATGGATAAGATCGGCCAGATTGTCTACTTTCAGTTTTTTCAGCAGCCTGGTTTTGTAGGTGCTAACTGTTTTCTCGTTTATATTAAGTGCGTTGGCGATATCCTTATTGCGTTTTCCGCTGGATAACAGATTAAGCACTTCGATCTCACGAGAAGATAGTTTTTTATATCGGCTAATGGCACTTGTTTCACCAACATTGCGGCTGGTAAAGGTAGAGGTAAGATCTTCATTGAGGAAGATACCACCTTTTGCGATCTGTTTTAATGCTTTTAGGAATACTTTAGTAGAGGCGGTTTTAGGAACATAACCGGCAGCACCCGATTTGATGGAACGCAAAGCGTAGATCTCCTCCGGATGGGTTGAGAATATAAGAACTCTAACTTCCGGAAATTCAGTTTTTATGCCTCGTAGGGCATTGATGCCATTAATATGAGGCATATCGATCTCCATGATAAGGATATCGGGTTTTTCTTCTTGTAAGCTCTTGTACAGTTCATCTCCGTTATTAGCCTTTCCGATAATCTCGAAATTATCGTTCTTTTTCAGCATACAAGCAATTCCCTTTCTTGTAACCGGATGATGATCGGCGATAAATATTTTCTTCATTTTCAATTCGGTCTTTTTCAAAGACACCCGCAACAAATATATTTGTTAGAAGTGTGAGGTTTTTGTAATACAAATACTACAAATCAAAACTAAAGAAAAGAATTTTGCTTGTTAGGAAATTTCGTTCAACGTAAAAAAAACTCGTTGAATGCACTTAATTTTTCAGTTGGACAGGTATTTCGCATACCGGAATAGGTACCATTTTGTGTTGATTGGCTTTATTGAGTCTTAAATAGATAGACATTACCTCTTTTTTGCGGCCTTCAAAATGGGAAGAATCCTTCCCGGAAGCCTGCATTTTCATGGCCCATTCCAGTTCGTCATAGCTGGCTCCTATCTGATCCTCATCGGTTCTATCGTCGCCCCAGAGGCCATCTGTGGGAGCGGCATCTATGATCTCCTGATTTACCCCTAAATATCGCGCAATTTCGTAGACTTCGCTCTTCATTAGGTCTGCGATGGGACTGAGGTCTACCCCTCCGTCGCCATATTTTGTAAAGAACCCCACGCCAAAGTCTTCCACTTTGTTCCCCGTTCCTGCTACCAGGTATTTTTTTAGGGCAGCAAAGTAGTATAAACTCGTCATTCTAAGACGTGCTCTGGTATTTGCTAACGACATAAAACGTGATTCTTCGTTTTCAACCGGGGGCAGGGCATCGATAAGGCCATCAAAAACAGGAGTAAGATTCACCTTGATCATAGAAACATCGGTATAATTCTCTTGCAGCCAGCTAATGTGATTCAAGGCCCGGCTTACCTGTGAAGGCGCCTGGTGGATGGGCATTTCAAGGCATAAGAGTTCCAGCCCTGTACGCGCACATAATGTAGAAGTTACCGCAGAATCTATACCACCACTAACACCAATCACAAAGCCTTTCATATTTGCATTGGTTGCGTAATCCTTCAACCAGTTTACGATATGATCTACTACTTTTTCGGTCTGCATAAAGTGGGTATTGTGGGTTTATAGTGATAACTTTGCTGCACAAAAGTAAGTCAATTAGAAAATTTATAAAAACGGGAGACGTTAAACAATTTTAAAGGTGTTCAGAATGAGATATTTTTTATTGTTTATAGTAGTGCTAATCATGGCGTCCTGCGATAGAAAGAGCAGTATAGAGAAGGAAATAGAAGGCATCCCTATGAATATTGAGATCCTTCGCTTCGACAAGGAATTTGCGGCTGCCAATATAAATGAATTGCCTTCCCTTAAGAAGAAATACCCTGTTTTCTTTCCCGAACAATTTCACGACAGTGTGTGGGTAGGAAGAATGCAGGATACCCTACAACGCCAGCTTAGTGATGCCGTGGAACGGGTCTTCCCTACCGAAGACCATATAGAGGACCAGTTGGTTCCCCTGTTTCAGCATATAGAATATTACTTCCCCGAATTCGAGGCACCTACGGTGGTTACCGTAACTTCGGATGTGGATTACCAGAATAAGGCGATTGTTGCAGATAGTTTGCTCGTTTTGGGCCTTGACACCTATTTAGGAGAGGACCACGAATTTTACACAGGGATAAAGCGCTATGTGGCTAAGAATTTAAAACCTTCACAGATCGGTCCGGACGTAGCTACTTCGTATGCAAGGCAACTGATAAGTATGCCCAGAAAGCGTGATTTGCTCTCGCAAATGATCTATTTTGGGAAAGAATTGTACCTAAAGGACGTTTGGCTGCCCGAGGTACCGGAGGCGGAGCGAATTGGATACACCGAGGAAGAAATGCAGTGGGCACATAACAACGAGATAGAGATCTGGCGATATTTTGTAGAACGCGAATTGCTATACAGCACAGATGCTAAATTACCGCCCCGATTTATTAACCCGGCCCCATTTTCTAAATTTTATCTGGAAATAGACAATGAATCTCCCGGGATGATCGGCCGGTTTATCGGATGGCAGATCGTACGTTCCTATATGGAGAACAACGATATTTCGGTAACCCAGCTCATGATCATTTCACCGGAGGAGATCTTTAAGAAATCAAAATATAAACCCGCAAAATAATGGCAAAAAATACTTCAGAAATAAAAATAAAGGTAAGCCTTGACGAGAACAAGATCCCGGAATCCCTTTCCTGGTCGGCTCCCGATGGAGGTGTGGATAACAGCCCATCTAAAGCTATGCTACTTTCTGTTTGGGATCACACAGCCAAAGAGGCGCTTCGTATAGATCTTTGGACAAAGGATATGCCGTTGGATGAAATGAATGTCTTTTTTCATCAAACCCTAATGGCCATGTCGCACACCTTTCAACGTGCTACAGGCGATGAAAAGATGGCTGCCACTATGCGCGATTTTTGCGATTATTTTGCTGAAAAGCTGGAGCTGAAGAAGGAATAATGCAGTTACTCTTTGTGTACAATGCGAATTCTGGTGCAGCCAACGCTGTCCTGGACAGTATGCATAAGATCCTGAGTCCGTCTACTTACGATTGTAAGTTATGCGAACTTACCTTTGGGACCATTACAGAACGGAAGATATGGAAGGAGTTCAGGGAGCGGTCGGCTGTGGACATGCGTTTTCTTCACAAGGATGAATTTAATAAGGAGTTTCGTTCCAAATGGCTTCCGAAGTACAGTTTTCCAGTTGTTTTAATACGAAATAACAACCAATTGCAACTCTTTATTACGACTGAAGAATTTGAAGCTTTAAATTCGCCGCAGGCCTTGGTTAACTTGATCCAAGAGCGCCTATCTCTTTATTGATCACGTCGATGTAATCTAATAATTGATCTCGTCCGTAGCCTTTGCTGGAGGAAGTGATGAAATAAGTAGGAATTGTTTCCCAGCTTTCCAGTAATTTTTTCTGATAGGCTTCGATATTAGCCTTAAGCGCGTTTGGCTTTAATTTATCAGCTTTCGTAAAAACAATCGCAAACGGCAGCTGATTCTCTCCCAGCCATTGCATAAATTCCAGGTCGATAGGCTGAGGTTCGTGTCTGCAATCTACCAGAACAAATCCTAAAACCAGTTGTTTACGTTTCTGAAAATACTGGGTGATGAATTTCTGAAAAGTTTTTTTGTCCTTTTTGGATACACGGGCGTAGCCGTAACCCGGCAGATCCACAAGGTACCAGTTATCGTTAATTAGAAAATGGTTGATTAGCTGTGTTTTTCCTGGTCTGCCCGAGGTTTTTGCCAGGTTTTTCCGTTGCATCAGCATATTGATAAGAGAGGATTTCCCCACATTACTCCGGCCAATGAATGCGTATTCGGGCAATTTGTTCTTGGGGCATTTAGCCACATCGCTATTGCTCATTATAAATTCTGCCGAAACGATCTTCATGCTGTTGGGTTTAAAATCCGCGATCCTGCAACCAGGCGTATAATAAGTCGTTAAACTCTTGAGGATGTTCCATCATCGCGGCATGACCGCATTTGTCTATCCAGATCA
>QQUG01000038.1 GCA_008501705.1 Flavobacterium sp. | reverse complement strand
GCCTGCAGATCCAACCCCTGCGGCCGATGAAGAGTCTAAGTATGTAGTTGTAAAATCGCCAATCATAGGTACATTTTACCGAAAACCAGCTCCAGACAAACCAGTTTTCAAAGAAGTTGGAGACTCTGTAGCCGTTGGAGATGTACTATGTGTGATCGAAGCCATGAAGCTTTTCAATGAGATCGAAAGTGAAGTATCCGGTAAGATCGTAAAGGTTTTAGTGGACGACTCAAGCCCGGTAGAATTCGACCAACCCTTGTTTTTAGTAGACCCTTCATAAATTCAAATCACAAAACATCACATTTGAAGGAATGTTTTGTTTTGAAATTTCTAGAAGATTATGTTTAAAAAGATATTAATAGCCAATCGTGGTGAAATCGCGTTACGTGTTATCCGAACCTGTAAGGAAATGGGTATAAAAACCGTAGCGGTATATTCGAAAGCTGATGAAGAGAGTCTTCATGTGCGTTTTGCAGATGAGGCGGTCTGTATTGGACCGGCACCAAGTTCTGAAAGTTACTTAAAGATTGCCAATATAATATCGGCTGCAGAGATAACCAATGCAGATGCAATACATCCCGGTTATGGATTTCTTTCCGAAAACGCTAGATTTTCTAAGATATGCGAGGAGCATGATATCAAGTTTATAGGCGCCTCTGCCGAAATGATCGAGCGAATGGGTGATAAGGCCATGGCCAAAGAAACCATGAAAGAAGCCGGCGTGCCATGTGTCCCCGGAAGTGACGGAATAATTCCCGATTTTGAAGCGTGTAAGAAGATAGCCGAAGAAACAGGCTATCCCGTTATGTTGAAGGCCAGTGCCGGAGGTGGCGGTAAGGGAATGCGAGCCGTGTGGAAGGAAGAAGACCTGGAGGAAGCCTGGGAATCTGCCAGACAAGAAAGTAAAGCGGCCTTCGGGAACGACGATATGTACATGGAAAAGCTTATTGAGGAACCACGCCATATCGAGATCCAGATCGTAGGAGACAGCACAGGAAAGGCTTGCCATTTAAGCGAAAGAGATTGTTCTATTCAGCGAAGACATCAAAAATTAACCGAAGAGACCCCTAGTCCGTTCATGACAAAGAAATTGCGGAACGATATGGGCATGGCGGCTGTAAAAGCTGCCGAATTTATAAAGTATGAAGGTGCCGGTACCGTAGAATTTCTTGTAGACAAGCACCGTAATTTCTACTTTATGGAAATGAATACACGGATACAGGTGGAACACCCTATCACAGAACAGGTAATAGATTTCGACCTTATCCGCGAACAGATCCTAGTTGCTGCGGGCGTACCTATCTCAGGGAAACATTATACTCCTAATTTACATTCTATCGAATGCAGGATCAATGCTGAAGATCCATATAATGATTTTCGTCCGTCCCCCGGAAGGATCACGACGCTGCATGCTCCTGGCGGACATGGAGTACGGCTCGATACTCACGTTTATGCGGGTTATGTGATACCGCCTAACTACGATTCTATGATCGCCAAATTAATTACAACCGCACAAACTCGTGATGAGGCAATCAATAAAATGAAGCGTGCCCTGGACGAATTCGTGATCGAAGGAATAAAAACTACAATTCCATTTCACAGACAACTTATGGATCACCCCGATTATGTGGCAGGGAATTATACTACTGCCTTTATGAATAATTGGGAAATGGAATCGCCGGAAGAAGATTAAAAAATTTCGAATAATGGCTAAAAAGTGGGCCAAATTCCAAAAAAGAGGACAAAATCTTAAGGAATTTGGCCCTTTTTGTTGAATTTTACTTAAAATGAAAAATTCCCATCATACCAATCTTTCCTATTGGGAACGTAAAACCTGGCTTAATGATATAGATTTTGCCATCGTTGGTAGCGGCATAGTAGGGCTAAGCTGTGCCCTGCGTTTAAGACAACGGTTCCCCGATAAGAAAATAGTTGTTTTCGAGCGCGGTGTTCTACCCAGTGGCGCCAGCACGAAGAACGCGGGATTTGCGTGTTTTGGCAGTGTTTCTGAAATACTGGAGGACTTAAAAACGCATACAGAGGAGGAAGTGATATCACTCGTTAAGAACAGAGCTCAGGGCCTGGACTTGTTACGAAAAACAATAGGGGATCAGGCAATGAAATTCTATCAGTATGGGGGTTATGAGATCTTTACTTCTGAAGATGAAAATTTTTTTACAGAATGTAAAACCACCATCCCATACGTTAATCAATTGATGAAAAAGGCAGGAATTACCCAAAAAGAGGTGTTTTTGGTTAAAAAAGACCCTTTTTCCTTCAAAAACAGCCAAAAACAGCTAATATTTAATCAATATGAGGGTCAACTGGATGCCGGACTGATGATGAATTCACTTATTCAGAAGGCTCAAAAAAAAGACATTTTTATATTAAATTCGACTAAGATTGACTCATTTTCGTCTAAAAATGACAAAATATCGCTTGTTTTGGACAATTTTGGTGAAATTTCAGTAAAAAAACTCTTCATCGCTACAAATGGTTTCGCAAAACAGTTCGTTAATGAAGATCTGCAACCGGCCAGAGCGCAGGTGTTGATCACTAAACCAATTGAAAATTTAAAAGTAAAAGGGACATTTCATCTGGACCGGGGTTATTATTATTTCCGAAATGTAGATAACAGGATCCTTTTAGGAGGTGGAAGAAACCTCGACTTTAAAACCGAAGAAACAACACGAACTGGGCTTACAGAATTGGTGCAACGCAAACTGGAACAATTACTTAGCACAACAATATTGCCCGATACTCCGTTTGAAGTTGATAGTCGATGGAGTGGAATTATGGGAGTAGGAGGCAAAAAGAAGCCTATCGTAAGGAAGTTGGAAGATAATGTATTTTGTGGTGTACGCCTTGGAGGAATGGGTGTTGCCATAGGAAGTTCGGTAGGGAAACAACTGGCAGATCTAGTAGATTCCTGATGATAAAAAAACTGTTTCGATTTCTAATTAAAACCACGCTTTGGTTTATAGTTCTTAGTGTTCTATGGGTTTTAGTCTATCGTTTTGTTCCGGTACCGGCAACTCCTTTGATGGCTATTCGTGCAATCCAGGCAGAAGGAGAGCACGAGATACGACATGACTGGGTAAAGCTTGAAGATATTTCAAGATCTATGCAACTGGCTGTGATCAGTTCCGAAGATCAAAATTTTCTGCGTCATAACGGATTCGACTACGATGCAATAAAAAAGGCGTATAAGGATAATAATACCGGAAAACGGCTAAAGGGGGGAAGTACTATTTCACAACAAACAGCGAAAAACGTATTTCTTTGGCCGGACCGAAGCTGGTTTAGAAAGGCGCTTGAAGCATATTTTACCTTTCTTATTGAAAACCTGTGGGGCAAAGAAAGAATTCTCGAAGTATATCTCAACAGCATTGAAATGGGGGACGGAGTTTACGGAGTCCAGGCGGCTGCCAGATATTGGTTCGATACAGATGCTTCAAGACTAAGTAACCATCAGGCGGCAGCTATTGCGGTAATACTGCCTAATCCTTGCAAGTATAAAGCCTCGCCAAGATCGGCATATCTGGAAGCCAGAAAACAGTGGGTCTTGCGACAAATGAATAACTTAGGGGAATTAAATATTAGTAAAAATGACCAACCAGAAAATTAAATCCATTTTACTAAGCCGCTGTGAACGTTATATTACCGATCACAGGACTCGTATTAATGCTGCCATAGGAAACATCAAGGATTCTTTATTTGACGAAGAAAAGAGTACAGTAGGAGATAAGCATCATACCAACCGCACCATGCTACAACTGGAACGGGAAAACCTAAGTATGCAACTCGCCGAAGTAGAAAAGCAGGAACAAATTCTCCATAAGATATCTATCGAACACATAAATGAAATTGCTCATTTAGGAAGCCTTGTGATTACCAACAAGGCTACTTATTTTATGAGTGTCTCTGCAGGAGCGGTGGAAATAGACGGCAGCACTTTCTACTGTATTTCTCTAGAATCGCCTATAGGAAAACTGCTTTTAGGAAAAAAGGAGGGAGATACCGCACAATTTAACGACACCACCATTAAAATTGAGGAAGTGATCTAAGAATCAATGCGGTAAATACGACTGTGGAATGGGATTATTATCTGTTTCCTGGGTCCAGTAAATATTCACGATCCACCAGCGCTCACCATCATTAAGCAATTGTATACTGTTAATACCCCGCATAAATGGTTTGGTATCCGTCTTGCTTTTAAATGATTCGTAGGTGCTGAAAATGTGAGTTATATTTCCAAACGATTCTGTTTTTCGGAAAAGTTCCTTTTCATAAAATCCATTTTCCATAAACCATTTCCCGGCAGATTCAATGTAGTTTTCGGGGGACATATACCGAACTTCATAAACCCCGTCCTTATTCTTTACAGAAGGAATTAATTTGGCCTCCGGAGTAAACAAAAACCTGAACAACTCCCAATCACGGGCTTCATTTTTTTCTCCGGAGATCACGCCATACAAGGTATCAATGAGGTTATCCACAGAGTCTACCTTATTTAAATAAGCTGCTTCCTGCCCAATCATTTCTGAAGTGTAAAGAATTAGACAAAGTGATACAAGAATCGACCTTTTCATAATTGTAGGATTGTATATGGTTAAATATACTAAATGACACTGTCACTCCTGTTTCTTGAGATATAGTTGCTCCCCATTGGGAATTTCGGAAGCATGCTCAAAAAACACGGCCTCTCCCTTCCATTTGGCAAGAATAAGGTAATGACTGCCCTTAAAATAGCTATGATGCACACTTACTTTCAGCCCGGTTTTTTCTGAAGTAGGCACAAGCTGATGCGGATATAATATACTTTGTCCATTTGTATTATCTGTGTTAAAAAGGGAAGATGGAAGCTCGTTAACCTCATCGAAGAATCCTGCCTGATAGGTATCTGCCACCGAAGTATATACATGCCGGGGCGTACCGAAGGCGTCGATTTTACCATTTTTCATCAAAAGGATGGTATCTGAAAATGCCAATGCTTCGCCGGCATCATGCGTAGCAGTAATACAGGCAATATTTTTTTCTTTCAAGTAGCTGTATACCTTCCGTCTAAGTTTATTTTTTCTGAAGGTATCTATATGGCTGAAAGGTTCGTCCAGCAGCAGAAGCTCGGGCTCGTTTGCAAGGGCCTTGGCTAGGGCAACACGTTGTTTTTGGCCTCCGCTGAGGTTTTTTACCATAACGGTCGAAAAATTGGAAAGGTCTACAACCTCCAGCAATGTTTCAACCCTGGAAGCATCGGCGTCCATATCTCTCCTTGAAAGGTGTTCGGCAACATTTTCGGCTACCGTAGTAAAAGGCATCACGTTAAATTCCTGGGCCACAAGCTTGATAAAAGGTTCCCCCGGAACCAGGTTAAATTTAGGCCCTTTTAGAATGTTGTCATTCCAGGAGATAGTGCCGTGTTCCAGATGCAGCAAGCCGTAAACAAGGTGGAGCAGGCTTGATTTGCCGCAGCCACTTTCTCCTAATACGGCCATATGCTCACCTTTCGTCAGACGAAATTCTATATCCTTCAAAATTTCGTTTTGCCCGTAGGAAAAAGAACGTATGTTTACATTCAGCATAATTCAGAAATAAAAAAGGTTGTTTCCTCTGCTCTTAAAGTTAGGAAACAACCTTCAGAAATACTTTTTTCGAGCCTATTCAATCACTTCCGTATTCACTTTTTCGGGTAGTACTTCATATCCCATATTAAAAAGCGTAAATCCAAAAATATCTGCATATTGCTCGATAGTCTTACTCACGGGAGTTCCGGCACCATGACCAGCGTCAATTTCTATCCGGATTAGCACAGGGTTTGTACCCGATTGCTTGTCTTGTAACTCGGCCGCAAACTTGAAGCTATGGGCAGGGACCACTCTATCGTCGTGATCGCCGGTAGTGATCAGAGTGGCAGGATACTCTAATCCTTCCTTCACATTGTGAACAGGGGAGTAGCCTTTCAGGTATTCGAACATTTCCTCACTGTCTTCAGCGGTTCCGTAGTCGTACGCCCATCCCGCACCCGCAGTAAAGGTATGGTAGCGCAACATATCCAGGACACCTACTGCAGGAAGTGCCACCTTCATAAGGTCTGGTCTTTGGGTTATTGTGGCGCCTACTAACAAGCCACCGTTAGAACCACCTCTTATGGCCAGGTAATCTTTAGAGGTATACTTGTTTGTTATGAGATATTCAGCGGCAGCTATAAAATCGTCGAACACATTCTGCTTTTGCATCTTGGTACCAGCGTCATGCCATTTTTTACCGTATTCACCCCCGCCTCGAAGGTTAGGCACAGCGTAGATCCCTCCTTGTTCCATCCAAACAGCGTTGGTGATACTGAATCCGGGGGTCAGGCTGATATTGAATCCGCCGTATCCATATAAGATCGTTGGATTTTCCCCATTCAGTTCTATTCCTTTCTTGTGGGTAATGATCATAGGGATCTTTGTTCCATCCTTGGAGGTGTAGAAAACCTGCTTACTTTCGTATTCTTCGGGATTAAAATCGATCTCAGGCTTGCGATATAATTCAGACTCGCCAGTTTCCATATTGTATTTATAGATACTGCTGGGGGTAACATAATTAGTAAAAGAATAATACAATTCTGTCTCGTCTTTTTTAGCCCCAAATCCACCGGCACTACCAATACCCGGCAATTCGATCTCCCGTACAAGGTTTCCGTCCATGTCATACTGAAAAACCTTCGAAACGGCATCCACCATATACTCAGCGAAGATGTACTTTCCTCCGCTTGAAGGGCTGAGTACATTTTCGGTCTCCGGAAGGAAGTCTACCAAATTTTCGGGACCGGGACTGGAAGCATCTACGGTTACGATTTTCTGGTTAGGAGCATTCAGGTTTGTTGCCAGATATAGCTTGGTACCGTTATTTTCCATTACATAGGTGTCACTATCCGTATGATCCAGAATGGTTACAAACCCACTGGCCGGATTCTCGAGATCTTTAATGAATAATTTGTTACCCGAAGTGGAGACACTGGCAGACACCACCAGGTATTTGTTGTCTTCTGTTACATAACCGCCTACATAACGGTGCTTTTCCTGGGGTGTACCTCCAAAAACGAGTTTATCCTCACTTTGAGGAGTGCCTAATTTATGAAAGTACAATTTGTGCTGATCTGTTTTGGCAGATAGCTCGCTACCTTTAGGTTTATCATAACTGGAGTAATAAAAACCATCATTCGACCTCCATGATAATCCACTAAATTTTATGTCCTTGAGTGTATCTTCAATGATCTCTTTGGTTTCGGTGTTCATCACCAATGCTTTCCTCCAGTCGCTACCGCCTTCAGAGATACTGTAGGCAGCTATTTTCCCATCCTCGGAAAAGCTTAGGCCGCTTAGGGAGATGGTTCCATCTTCCTTGAAGGTGTTAGGGTCCAGGAAAACCTCTGCAGTCGACGGATCTGCTCCGGTTTTATATCGGTAGATCACAAATTGGTTCTGAAGTCCGTCATTTTTTCTGAAATACGTATAATCGCCTTCCTTGAACGGTGCGCCTACCTTTTCGTAATTCCACAATGTTTCCAGACGCTGTTTAAGTTCTGCTCTAAACGGAATACTGTCGAGGTATCCAAAAGTAACTTTGTTCTGTGCTTTTACCCATTCACCGGTCTCCTCACTCATATCATCTTCCAGCCATCGATACGGGTCTTTTACGTCAGTTCCGAAATAGTTGGTAACCGTATCAACTTTCTTGGTTTCGGGGTATTTCACAACAATAGGTTCTTTTTTAATCTCTTCCTTACACGCCACAATAGCCAACACAAGAAAAGACAGTATTACACTTTTTTTCATAATGGTTCGAAATTTGACTGTAAATGTACTAAAAACCATACAGTCAAAACGTTAAAGAAACCCTTGGATTTTTGTTTTATTTCATTGAAACAACGGCCGGTATGCCTTCCAGTATTTCGCTACCAGGATGGCATTAAGACCTGCAACAACGATCGCCTGAATGATGTCTGGCAGATCGAGAAAAATATGGAATAACAAGATATTAACCGAGATAGGAACCAATACAAGAAGAGCAAAAGGAACCCATTTTTTAAAGAGCAGCAACAGGCCTATCCATATTTCCAGAATTCCAAGGAAATACAGCACATAGCCGGTGGCCGTAAGAGAACTCATAAAACTGGCTGCATCGGGAGAAAGTTCGGGAGCAGGAATAAAGCCAAAAAACTTATTGGATCCGAAAACAAGTAAAACCAGGGCAAGAATTAGTCTGAGGATAGTGGTAAAATTGGAATTCATCGGTTGGTGGGTTATGGTTATAGATAATTAAAGATACAGAAAAATAAAAATCCCGAACCTAAGCTAGGTTCGGGATTGAAAATTTGTAATAAAGTAGATACACCAACTATGCTTCCCGCATCATTTTGCCCACCAAGTCGTTGCCCACCAAATACTCCGCTATCTGTACTGCATTGGTGGCGGCCCCTTTGCGTAAATTATCACTTACTATCCACATATTTAGGGTGTTGGGCTGTGTTTCATCTCTTCTGATCCGGCCAACAAATACCTCATCTTTATCATGGGCATATATCGGCATAGGATAGGTATTGGTTTCCGGATTATCCTGTACCGTAATTCCGGGAGTTTGATGCAATAACCTTCTTACTTCCGAAAGGTCAAAATCGTTTAAAAACTCAACATTCACAGATTCACTATGTCCGCCGGCAGTTGGAATACGAACAGCTGTTGCCGAAACAGAGAAACTTCTGTCGTCCAGAATTTTCTGGGGCTCCCGCGCCAGTTTCATTTCTTCCTTGGTATATCCGTTCGCTTCAAAGACATCGCAATGAGGCAATGCATTCTTGTGTATTGGGTAGGGGTAGGCCATTTCTCCTTTTTCGCCGCGGATCTCGTTCTCAAGCTGATTAACAGCGGCTATTCCAGTTCCCGAAACAGACTGGTAGGTTGAGACGATCACTCTTTTCATTGTATAGTTTTTATGCAAGGGAGCAAGCGCCATCACTAATTGTATAGTGGAACAATTGGGGTTTGCAATTATTTTATCTTCTGAAGTAAGGTCCTGAGCATTGATCTCGGGGACAATTAATTTTTTTGAAGGGTCCATCCGCCACGCTGATGAGTTATCTATAACGGTGGTTCCATTAGCGGCAAAAGCCGGGGCCCATTCGAGAGAGGTTGCTCCACCCGCCGAAAATATTGCAATATCCGGGCGAGCTTTTACAGCATCTTCCAGGCCTATAATTGTATAAGGAGTTCCTTTAAAATTAATTACTTTCCCCACAGATCGTTGCGAAGCAACGGGGATTAATTGTGTAATGGGGAATTTTCTTTCCTCAAGTACTTTTAGCATCACAGCACCTACCATACCGGTGGCACCAACAACGGCAACTTTCATAGATCAGATTTAAATGTCAAAAGTAATTGATAGCATCGTAAATTTTCAGAATAAAATGATAAAAAAAGACCCTTCGAAGCATAGTGCAACGAAGGGTTTTATGGTTAAAATGAGTAGCGTAGCGGCTACGAACGATCTATTTTTTCAAAAGGTCTCTAATTTCAGCAAGTAATTCTTCCTGAGTTGGGCCGGCTGGAGCTGCAGGAGCTTCCTCTTTTGGCTTCTTTGTTTTGTTGTATGCTTTAACGATCATAAATAACACAAAACCTACGATGACCAGGTTGATAAGTGCATTTACCCATCTACCCCACATAATGGCGTTTTCAGGGATCTCGTTTCCTTCTGCATCCACACTGGCTTCAGTAAGGACTACTTTTAATTCGGCAAAATCCATTCCGCCGGTGAAATGTCCCACTACAGGCATAATAATATCATTTGTAAATCCCGTTACTACGAGACCAACTGCTCCGGCAAGGATGACAGCTACCGCCAGGTCGATAACATTACCGGTCATTATAAAATTCTTGAATTCCTTTAACATGTTGATAGGTTTTAAGTTAATGGCGCAAAGTTACGTAAAATGTACTAGCATAAGCATTTACAATCACATATAGATTCTATTTTCGGCAAACAACACGTTTTATTCGATGGGATAAGGCTGTGAGCAGCTCATAGGAAATTGTATTGCCCGCTTCGGCCAGGATGGTAGCCGGAATTTTTTCACCTATAATAGTCACTTCGTCTCCTTCATTACAATCGATATCCGTAACACTTACCATTAACATATCCATACAAACATTACCAATTATAGGGGCTCTTTCGCCATTTATAAGGACAAAACCTTTCTTATTTCCCAATGATCTCGGGATCCCATCGGCATGTCCAACAGGGATGGTAGCCGTTACCTCCTCCCCGGACGCCTTAAAAGCTCTGTTATAGCCTACCGTTTCACCCGGCTTAACTTTGTGTATTTGAGAGATCACAGATTTTAGACATGCTACCGGCCTGAGGTTCTTATCTATTTCAGGGTTGTTACTATAACCATATAGCCCTATACCCGTTCTCACCATATCTAGTTCTGCTTCGGGATAATTTAGGATGGCAGAAGTATTACTTTGATGTAATATTGGTTTGTAACCAATTAATGTATTCATGTTTTCGGCGATTGACTTGAATTTTGCTATCTGCGCCAGGGTGAAGTCTCTTTCGGCCATATCCTCACTTGCGGCAAGATGCGAGAACATACTTTTTACCCGCACCGAATCCGTTCCTGAAAGGGTTTCAGCTATCCACTGGGTGTCTTCCTGCTGGAATCCTAAACGATTTAAGCCCGAATTGAATTTAATATGAATGGGATAATTTTTCTGTGCATGCTCCTCGGCTTTGGCAATAAAAGCTTGTAACACTCGCTTGCTATACATAGCCGGTTCCAGGCATCGGGCAATTAACTGGTCGAAATTAACAGGTTGTGGATGAAGCACCAGAACGGGAGCCATAATCCCTGCATCTCTTAATGCCACACCTTCACTTACATAAGCTACCGCAAGATAATCTGCACCTAGAACAAGCAATTCTTTTGCAACTTCGACCGCATCACTACCATAGCCACCTGCTTTAACAACACCGAGGATCTTTGTGGATGGTTTTAAATGGGATGTAATGAACCTGTAATTGTGATCTAGTGCATTGAGATCAATTTCCAGGACGGTCTGAGAGGCTTTTGGCATTGGCTAAGCTTGCTTTTTCGAAGGTATTTCGATGGGATCCTTCACATCCATTTTCTTAACTTTTTCCCTCAAGACAGCTTTGTAATAGGCTGCACGACTTAAAGGTTCATATTCATCTGTTTCACCCAGTAATACCAGTTCGTCACTATTTCCCTTTCTAAAGCTGAAATGAGCGAGGTTTCCGGTTCTTGGACATACGGCGTGTACCTTGGTTACATATTCGGCCGTTGCCATGAGATTTGGCATAGGTCCGAAGGGATTTCCTTTATAATCCATGTCCAGTCCCGCTACGATCACACGAACCCCACTATTGGCAAGATCATTACACACTTTCACGATCTCATCGTCGAAAAACTGGGCCTCATCAATACCCACTACATCGCAGCCGTCGGCAAGGATGGGAATATTGGCAGCGGCCGGCACGGGCGTTGATCTAATTTCATTACTATCATGAGAGATCACCTTATCCTCGTCGTAGCGTTGATCAACCGCAGGTTTAAAGATCTCCACACGTTGGCGCGCAAACTTGGCTCTTTTTAGCCTTCGGATGAGTTCCTCTGTCTTGCCCGAAAACATCGATCCGCAGATCACTTCGATCCAGCCAAATTGCTCTTTCTGATTTACGGTATTTTCGAGAAACATAGGGTTAAATTAGAATAAAAAGGAATTCTTTGACGTTTACATATAGGTTGCGTAAATTTAACAAAACTAAAGAGAGGACAATCATTTCAATATAAAAATTTATGAAGAAGAAACTTCAGAAGGAAATATCCGAATTAGCCGGCGAACTTGGTAGAGAAGGAAGCGATTTCAATGTGCTGAAGGTAAAACAGGCCATCAGGCTTATCTATGAAAAATTAACGGTACTTGAATATCTCGAAGGACAACTGGAAGGAGGCTCTCAGTCCTATGACTCGAAGTCGTTCCGGGAACAAAACTGGTTTGTCGAACCAGAACCCGTACCACAGCCTGAACACAAGGAAGAACTGGTGGAACCTTTAATGGAGAAAATAAAGGATATTGTAGCGCAGATGCCGGAAGAAAGCAGACAGGTTGATGAACTGCTTGAAGAAGTACTTCCGAAGAAAAAATACGTAAAGAACGATCTCGAAGAATTCGCTTCCAATTATCAGGAAACCCCGGTTTTTGAGCGAAAAGAACAACAATCTACAGAGGTGGTGCGACCCCCGGCAGGGATTAAAAAAGAAACCCTGGCGAACGGTACTTCCGATGCTGAGAAGCCAAAATCTCTGAACGATGTTGTGAACACGGGACTTAACATCGGTCTTAACGACAGACTGGCTTTTATCAAGCATTTATTCAACGGGAAGACGGATGACTATGCCAGAGTTCTTTCACAGATCAATAGCATGCAATCGTTTGATGAAGCTGATACCTTTATAAAGGGAAAGGTTAAGCCGGACTATAACTACTGGCTTAATAAAGAAGAATACGTTGAGCGCTTTATGGCAGTTGTTGAAAAACGCTTCAATTAAACGAGACTATGGGAAAACTATATCTAGTTCCCACCCCAATTGGAAATCTAAAAGACATTACGCTTCGCGCTATTGAAGTGCTGCAGCAGGTGGATCTTATCCTTGCAGAGGACACCCGAACAAGTGGTAAACTTTTAAAGCATTACGAGATCGATACACCTATGCAGTCGCATCATATGCATAATGAGCATAAAACGGTAGATGCGATCGTAGCCAGGATCAATTCAGGCGAAACCATCGCACTTATAAGCGATGCCGGAACGCCGGCCATTAGCGACCCGGGATTCCTGCTAGCCAGGGCCTGCGTGGAGAATGGGATAGAGGTAGATTGTTTACCGGGTGCCACAGCCTTCGTACCTGCGCTGGTTAATAGTGGCCTTCCTAACGACAGGTTTGTGTTTGAAGGGTTTTTGCCCGTTAAAAAAGGCAGGCAATCTCGCCTACAACTTCTGGCAGAGGAAACTCGCACCATCATCTTTTACGAATCCCCTCACAAATTATTGAAGACCCTTGCTCAGTTTTCGGAGCATTTTGGAGGAGACAGAAGAATTTCGGTTTCGCGCGAACTAAGTAAGATGCACGAAGAAACGGTAAGGGGGTCGGTATTGGAGGTACTCGCTCATTTTGAGGCAAAGCCGATTAAGGGAGAGATTGTCATCGTGGTTGAAGGCAAGAAATGAAGGATTTGCTCTCTCAAATAAGACAATGTACCATTTGCGCCGAACACCTGCCTTTAGGCCCCAGGCCCATTGTTGAAGTCTCCGAAAAATCGAAGATCATCATTGTGGGCCAGGCTCCCGGAGCTAAAGTACACGAAAGCGGTGTTCCCTGGGACGACCAGAGCGGCAGGAAATTACGCGAATGGCTGGGAGTGGATGAGGCCGATTTCTATAATGTGGATCTCTTCGGAATCGTACCCATGGGATTTTGCTATCCAGGAAAAGGCAAGACCGGTGATTTGCCTCCCAGGAAAGAGTGTGCAGAAACCTGGCACGAAAAGGTCTTCCGATCGTTCAACAATGTGGAATTGATACTCGTAATTGGGACCTATGCACAGAACTATTTTTTCCCGAAGGATCCACAAAATCTTACCGAAAAAGTAAAAAATTATTCGGATTACCTTCCGAAGTACTGGCCCTTGCCACACCCTTCTCCGGTGAACCGGTTTTGGCGTTCAAGAAACCCGTGGTTTGAAGAGGATGTAATTCCGAAGCTACAAAAAAGGATCAGGCAACTACTCTAATACTAACATACCAGCAGTCTATACATGCTTCCCTTTGTTCCAGCCGTGTTTACCTAAGTATTGCTCTCCGCTTTCTATCGCGCCATCTTCTATAGAAGTTCCCATGGAGTCGTTCCAGCGATTGAGGTAACCAAACAGAGCGATCACGCCCAGCATTTCCACGATCTCTCCTTCATTCCAGTGCTCGTAAAGGCGTAGTTTAATTTCTTCGTTTACCGCATTGGGGACCGAGGAGGCCGCCAGGGAGAAATCCAGTGCAGCTCGCTCTGCCTCGGAGAAAGCAGGATGGGTACGGTATTCCCAAATATTGTCCAGTTGTTCCTGTTCGGCTCCGTATCGTTCTGCCGCCCTTATGGCGTGTGCCTGACAATAGCGACAACCTGTAGCATTACTACTTACCCAGGCGATCATGCGTTTAAGAGCAGAGGTTACCCTTCCTTCATTGGCCATAACGGCCTTATTTAGATTGATGAACGCCTTACTAATGGCAGGCCTGTGTTGCATGGTAAGCACACTGTTAGGGCAAAACCCCAGGGTCTCGTTGAAAAATTCGGCTAGTTTCTTGGTTTCTGAATCGTGATCGGGGGAAAGAGGGGGTACTAATGGCATAGGATGTGAGTTTATTTTTCCGAAAGTACAAAATAGCCCAACCATTCACCAAACAGAATATTCTTTCTTCTGAAGTCCCAATTATTTGTATTTTTACGAAGCAGTTCCACTTCCCATTAAATTTATCCCATTGTAGCAAAATGCGTAGATCGATCTAGCTTAATTAGAAGTAGATTGTGAGTTGTATTTTATGCTTTGGAATTTCTTTTACTATGCGCTGGACACTTAAACCAAAACCCGAACCAAATAAAGTAGCCGAGCTAAGTGCGGCCCTTCAGATTGAACCTATTTTGGCAACTCTCCTCCTTCAAAGAGGCATCGAAACTTTTGAAGAAGCCAGGGATTTCTTTCGTCCCGATCTTTCCAAATTACACAACCCCCTGCTTATGCAGGATATGAATAAGGCGGTTGAACGTATAGAAAAAGCTATCGAAAACGAAGAGAACATATTGGTTTATGGGGATTATGACGTAGACGGAACTACAAGTGTTGCATTGGTTTCATCCTTTCTGAAATCGTTCTACCCCAGGGTAGGGACCTATATTCCGGATCGTTACGATGAAGGCTATGGGATCTCGTACAAAGGCATCGATTATGCCGATGATAATGATATTAGTTTAATAATTGCTCTGGATTGCGGGATCAAAGCTATAGATAAGGTTATATATGCTTCAGAAAAAAATATTGATTTTATTATCTGCGATCACCATCGTCCGGGGGATCAAATTCCACCGGCAGTAGCAGTACTGGACCCTAAACGTGAAGATTGCAATTATCCATATAAGGGACTGTGCGGCTGCGGCGTTGGGTTTAAGCTGGTGCAGGCACTTGCGGCCCGGAGGGGACTAACCATGGAGGATCTGTTCTTATACCTGGACCTGGTGGTAACCGCAATAGCAGCCGATATTGTCCCAATAACAGGTGAGAACAGAATTCTTGCGTATTACGGGCTAAAGGTGATCAACTCCAATCCCAGAACAGGCATTAAAGCCATTCTTCAGCAACTGAACAAAACAACTTTTACCATTACTGATGTAGTCTTTATTATTGCGCCCAGGATCAATGCCGCCGGACGAATGAAACACGGAAATCATGCCGTTGCATTGCTCACCGAAACAGAGCCTACTTTGGCTGCCACTTTTGCCAGCGAGATCGAAACCTTCAATTCAGACAGGAAAGATGCCGATAAACAAATTACGGAGGAGGCCCTGGAGCAGATCAAAGAATTAAAGGAAGAAGATAGAAAAACCACAGTGGTGTATCATGAAAACTGGCATAAAGGAGTGATAGGGATAGTAGCCTCCCGATTAACCGAAACCTATTATCGACCGACCCTTGTTTTTACACGAAGCGGAGATAAACTAGCGGCATCGGCCCGCTCTGTGAAAGGGTTTGATGTTTACAATGCACTGGAGGGATGCGCCGCTTATATTGAACAATTTGGCGGCCATAAATACGCCGCTGGGCTTACTTTATTTGAAAAAGACTACGAGAACTTTAAGGCAGAATTTGAACGAGTTGTTTCCCAATCCATCGATCCTGCTTTGCTAACGCCCGAGTTAAGAATAGATTCTGAACTTGATCTTAATGATATCAGCCCCAGGTTTTACAGAATTCTCAAGCAATTTGCGCCTTTTGGTCCGGGGAATTTAAATCCGGTGTTCATGACATCGGATGTAAAGGATACAGGAGCCGGAAAGTGTGTGGGAGAAGATAAGTCGCATTTAAGGCTGGTTATAAAACAGGATCATAGTAGACCGATTACGGGAATAGGTTTTGGCCTGGGAGAGAAAGAATCTATTGCCTGTTCGGGAAATTATTTTAAGATAGCCTATTCGATAGATGAGAACGAGTGGAATGGAAACACCAGCCTTCAGTTGAAAATAAAGGATATAAAACCTTGATTTTGTATCTTTAGAATAAACTAACCAACTTCTAAATGAAACAGATCATCATTTTTCTATTACTTGTCATCGTTGGTCTTATTGGCTGGGGGCAGTACAAAAAGTACAAGCGATTTTCCCTCACGGAATATGAATACAAGGTGCCGAATGGTCTTATTTCGACAGAAACGGGTAAAGGGATAGTGCTCGATTATTTTGAAGCGGTGGAAGCAGTGAACGGCTACGTGATCACACAATGGAGCAGCAATGGAATTGACGTTCGTAATCCTGAAAAAGACAACGCACGCACGCAAGCTGCAGTTAGCGAATATCGCAAAAGGCTGGCCAATGTGAAGTATTACGAAGAACGGTTAAAGAATCCGGAAGTAGAGAAGAAGCAGGAGGCTATTTCAGAAGAAGAACAAAAAAAACAGCTAATAAGGAAACAGTTCTATTTAAATCCTGAGAGGAATTCACTTAGACTTGGAGATAGAAATGGGTTGGTATTTGAAATTCAGAAAATATTGATAGGGAAGGGCTACCAATTGGAAAATGATGGCCTGTTTCGGACTGAAACATTTAATGCGTTAAAGTCGTTTGAGGAGAAAAACGGGTTATTCCCGGACGGGAAACTGGATGTTATCGCCCTGGAGACACTTCTAAAATAGTTCTATTCTTTAAATTCCTGTAATACGAAATTGTTCCCATCGAAAACACCGTAGGTAAAATGAGTGATCCAGTCGCCTAAATTATAATAGGTTGAATTCTCAGAAAGCTTTATGGTCATTGGGAGATGCCTGTGCCCGAAAATAAAATAATCGTAATGCTTTTCCTCAAGTTTTCTAAGGGCGTATTGAGCCAGCCATTCGTTTTCCTCACCCAGAAATTTTTTATCCTCATCCCCGGAGATAAGCTTGTTTTTAACAGACATATATTGGGCTAGCTTCATGCCCAGTTCCGGGTGAAACCATCTAAATAGCCATTTAAAGAACGGGCTAGTGAAGATCTTCTTCATTCGTTTGTAGCCTTTATCGCCAGGGCCCTTACCATCGCCGTGGCCAATGAAGAAAACACTATCATTGAGTATAAATTCTTTTGGTTCGTGAAAAATAGGGATGTTCAGTTCCTTTTCGAAGTAGTCTCGCATCCACAGGTCGTGATTCCCAACAAAGAAGTAGATCGGGATACCGCTGTCGCTAAGCTCGGCAAGTTTGCCTAGTACTCGCACAAAACCTTTTGGGACCACCGTTTTATATTCAAACCAAAAATCGAAAAGATCGCCCAATAGAAAAATAGCCGCAGCGTCTTCTTTGATCGCATCCAGCCAACGAACAAATTTTTTCTCTCTCGGGAGACTGGCTTCCGCGGTTGGCGCACCCAAATGATTGTCGCTGGAAAAGTAGATTTTTTTACCCTGAGGTATCTGCATGGGTTAAAGATAGATAAAAATGTGCCTTTTCATGTGGTTGCAGGAGGCGAAATGGATTAGTTTTCGGAGGCGTACCATGCTGCGTAACTGGTATCGGTTTCCTGTAATTTCAATGAATGAAGCTGCACAGAATCCGGCAAACGTTTCTTGATCTTGCTTGCAAAATCTATTACCATCATTTCACTGGTAGGCTGATAATCTACCAGAAGAACATTATGCCCCCTGGTTTCCAGCTCCTTAGCGAGCTCTACATGAGGGGTGTTTTTATTGAATACCGTTGCATGATCGAACACATCCACTATTTCTTCCTTCACAATTTTTTTCAAGTCTCCGAAATCGATCACCATACCGAATTTCACATGATCCTTGTCGGTAATAGGCGTGCCGATCACGGTCACGGATAGTTTATAGCTGTGGCCATGTACATTTCTGCATTTTCCGTCATATCCGTAAAGGGCATGACCGGTTTCGAATGTAAACATCTTGGTAATTTGAATGTTATTCATCTGGCCTGTTTTTTTGTAAAAGTATTTATTTTTCCACTAAAGGAAGATATTTATTCCTGTATTTAATTATGAGGGCCACCGCCCTGTATCCTACCCAGACCAGTATGGCAAGCCAAATCCCTGTAAGGCCCCATCCCATATACCGCGACAAATATAAAACAGGAATAAAACCGAGTAATGTTGCCCCGAGAAGGACATTTCGGAGGTATCGCATTTCTCCCAGGCCTTTAAATATTGCGTCCAACGTGAAGCCAAGAGCGTTTAGGGGTTGGCTTATAAGCACCATAAAGAACATTCCGAAGAAAATAGCTAATACTTCAGCGTCCTTATTGAACAACAGCCCTAATTGACGATAAAAGATAAGACCCAAAATAACCAGTAACATGGCCACCACAAGATTGTAGATGTTTACACGTCTGGTTAGTTTCCAGAGGGCAGTATAATCTTTTTCCCCAAGTAATTTCCCACCAAGGATATTGCCGGCAGCCCCATATCCATCGATAAAAAAAGCGGTAAATAACCAAATGTTTATGGCGATCGCATGGGCTGCGATGTATTCCTTCCCCAGGCCGGTTGCTTCGCGTACAGCAAGCATTAGCGCCGCATTAAGCGCTAAAGAACGAACAAATAAATTGAAACTCATTTCAACCAGCCGGTTGATTTCCGGATGAATTGGAAAACGCAACCTTAGCGACACATTGGTTTTCCAGAGAATAAAGACTAGGGCCATGCACGCCATGATCGCCTGAGAGATCAGGCTGGCCCAGGCAGCACCTTTTATTCCCATAGGATCTATAAGGTCTTCCACTCCATAAACCAAAGCGAAATCCAGGCCTATATTTACCAGGGCTCCGGTTGTGGCAATGGTCATGGGCCAAAATGTATTCTGAAGCCCCCTGAACAACCCAAATACTGCAAAAGTGAATAAAGTAAGAGGGAATCCCCATACTCTGATATTGTAATAGTCGATGCTGTACTCCAGGATAATGCCCTCAGCGTTTAGAAGTCCGAAGATCTCCTCCACGAAAAAATAGGTTGAGAATAAAACGATAATACTGAGCGCAATGTTAAAGAAAATGGCCTGTGCTGGAAAATTTTCCAGCTCCTTTATTTTTCCGGCACCCAGATTTTGAGATACGATGGCCGAGATCGCACTCCTGCTTTGTGCAAGAATCCAGATAAGCATAGAGAGAAATGATCCCACAATTCCGACGGCCGCGAGAGATTCGGTACCAAACTCGGGGATATTACCAACCACAGCAGCATCGGTGCTGGATAATACAGGTTCTGCTATTCCCGAAAGTATGGCAGGAATAGCCAATTGTTGGATTCGCTTAAATGAAATATCCGTCTTCAACTTTTTCAAGTTTCAAAAGTAGTTATTCTCCTTAAATGAACCGGAAGAGGCATATCGTTAAAAATTACCCGGTTATAACAATAATCGATATATTTAGGTAAAAATTAATTGCATGTGAGCTTGCTGTGAGTGCCTCATTTCTATAGGAGTTATTCCGCCTTGCTAATTGTTAATTTTTAATATTATTTCAAAAGGAGGAATTTTCCTGAGAACTTCGATTTTCATCTATGTGTCGTTGGCTATTACATATTTTTTTACTCACCGGAGTCTTTGCAGGCCATGCACAGGATTGCCCCAACCTTCTTGAACCCCTGGCAGGAGCCACTAATGTGCCTGTAAACACAAGCATTAGCTGGGAACCTGTTGTAGGAGTTACCGGATACATTATTTCCCTAGGTACAACTCCGGGAGGGACAGAGATCATAAATGAACAGGCGGTTGGTAACGACACTATTTTTGTACCACCTCTGGGCTTACCTGAAGCTACACAAGTTTATGTCACTTTAACCTTGTTTTTCTTTAACCAGGACGATATTGTGTGTAATAGCATTTCGTTTATAACAGAAAATGTTACCACTGTACCAGATTGTACTACTTTACTTTCTCCGGTAAACGGAGAGATTAGTGTAAATGTTGGGACACTCATCACCTGGGCTTATGCGTCCAGGGCTATTGGATACAGGATCACTATAGAAACCTCCCCCGGACTTGGAGATATAATAGATGATCTGGACGTTGGTAATGTTTTGATCTTCGATCCTCCGGCTAATTTTCCGCCGGAAACCGAAATATATGTACAGATAATTCCCTATAACGAAAACGGGTCTGCCACAAATTGCCCGTTTGAGAGTTTTACCACGGGGGGTTTAGGAGAACCACCCGGCTGTACTGTGCTAATAACACCTGCCAATGGGCAGATCAATGTGGCCCTCAATACTATCATCGAATGGGTTCCTGTACCCGGTGCAACCGGTTATTTTGTGAGTGTAGGCTCTTCACCCTTCGATAATGATGTACTCGATATGGTGATCTTCACAACCACGGTGATCAACGTTATTAATTTTGAACCCAATAAAACCTATTTTGTACGTATCGTTCCCTTTAATGAAGCAGGCCCTGCGCAGGGTTGTATACAGGAGTCATTTTCCACCATTCTGGGATGTGGTCCGTTTTTCGACCCGGTTACCGGGGAGCTCACTACTTTTTATCCTGAAATAACCCTGGCTGATGAAATAGGAATTTGCGCCGATGATATCCCAACGCGTATTGAGGCCCCGGATGAAGCCGACGGATATCGATGGTACAGAATACTTGATAATCAACCCGAAATATTACTATCGGACGAATCTTATGTGAACCTGTCTGAAGCGGGCAATTATCGCTACGAGGCCTATAATATACTCACCCAGGACGGGTTCGAACTGGAATGTGCAGCCGATAAACTCTTTAGCGCGGTTTTGTCTGCATTGGCCTCCATAGACCTTATACGAATAGAGGAGGACGGAGAGCTGTTTAACATCATTATTGAAGTAAGCGGAATTGGGGATTATGAATTTTCACTGAATACTACTTCAGCGTGGACCGATAGTAGCGCATTCACCGGACTGCCTCCAGGCGATTACATCATTTATGTTCGGGATAAGAATGGATGTGGTATTGCTGAACGACAATTTAAGCTGGCATTTCCACCTCCCGGATTTCCGCCATATTTTTCTCCAAATGGGGACGGGATAAAAGATCTTTGGCAATATATCCCACCAAAAAAAGACCCCTTACCACTAACCACGATCTATGTGTACGACAGGTTTGGGAAGATCTTGTCTACTTTCTCTGCCGATGGCCCCGGCTGGGATGGCCTATATAATAGCACTCCTATGCCGTTAGGGGGATATTGGTACAAAGCTATCGCAAAAGACGGGCAGGTTTACAGAGGGCATTTCACATTGATTCGTTAGCCGGATATATAAGTAGTTCGAAACAGTAAAAAGGGTGCTTGCTTTGTTTCGGAAAATAAACATCATCCAGTCTTTGGTAGCCTCTTGCCTCATAAAACTGTTGATTTCTTGGATTTTTGCTGAAAGTATCCAGGCGGATAGAAACACCTTTTCTGTCTTTTACGTAAGCCTCGGCAAAGTCTATCAGCTTTCGTGCAACACCTTTGTGCTGATGATCGGGGTGTACCGCAAGGCGATGAATATAGTAATTCCTATTGTCGCTGGTTAGCCATTTAACCGAGTTGTATACCTCATCCTTATGAGAGGAGATGACAATACAGGCTATGGGCTTTTCTTCGGAAATGAGGACAAATAATTCTGAACGTTCTATATCGGTAACAAACGAGTTTCTATCCGGATAATGATCGTTCCACTGAAAGATTCCTTCAGCAATCATTTTTCGTGCACAAGCCCTGGTTAGGGACATGATCGTATCAATTTCGGAAGGATTCGCCTTTCGTATCATTTTAAAGCGTTAATTTTGCAATAGCTTTAAAGATAATTGAATAGCATCGTTATGAAAAATATTTTGGTACCGGTTGGTTCTACGGAAAACGGGGTTAACAATCTCAGGTATGCTGTGAATTTTGCGAGTATGAGTGGTGCGACGGTTTACCTGATTAATATTTATAAGGACTATTCGAAGGCAGGGGGCATGACGAAGGTGACCCAGGTGGCAATGGAAGATCATCAGGCACAGTTAGATGAGGTGCTAAGCAAGGTTGATACGCAGGGAGTTGAAGTGATCGCTAAGGCTATTAAGGGAGACCCTCACGAGGGGATAGCAAGAATTTCCAAACAACTGAATATAGATCTCATTATTATGTCGCCCCAAAGTGTGGACATTCGAAGTGAAGTCTATCTGGGAAATATTACGGGGAAATTAGTGAAGCAAACAGACATACCCATGTTAATCGTCCCGCGTGATTATTTGTTCCGAAAGGCAGATAATATTTTGTTGGCCGTTAAGCGCACCTCTTTTGAAAAGAAGAATGTACTGGATCCACTTGAAACGATGTTAAAGTTGTTTACTGCAAAACTCCAAGTTTTAAAAGTGAAGACACCCGATGCGCTCGATGAAGATGAAGGGATGGATCCGCAGCTAAAGAATATGATGACCTCATATACTGAAACAGAGAATGCAACCATTTATCAGGGAGTGTTAGAGCATTTTCAGTCACATCACCCTGATATATTGTGTGTAATGAGGCGCAAACGCGGTTTCTTTAAAAAGCTTTTTGAAAAGAATGCGATATTAAAAAAGGATTTTTATACCAGTAAGCCCTTGTTAGTTCTATGCGGACAAGAATAAAACTGGATTCATGCAAATACGAAAAGACGTCATTGACGTCTTTTTTTATTTAAAAGTAAGCCGTAAACCTACATTCGTTCCTGGATCTCAATGATCAACCCTATGAACAAACATAATAAGGCTGTGGCGATAACAAGTGCTCCTACTCCCATTTCTCTAAGATATAAAATTTCGTGGAATAAAAAATTTTGAAATGATTGTAAGATAATGAAAGGCATTCACAATTTTTAAGGAAGGCAGAACCGCGAATAACACTACACGCGGTCCTTTAATCACTCTATTTGAAGAAAATTTACATCTATATTCAACAAAAAATGGCAGGGCAGCCCCCAAAATCGAACGTCCTGCACATACAGATGATTTAAGTAAAAGAGTGATGCCGTTCCTAATCACATAACACTAATTCTACCAGTACACTTTTAAGCGTACTTAGGGGTTAAAAAATTGAACCGCCTATTTTAATTGGTGTAAATGAAAGAAATCTGTTTAATATTTTGGAAGAATTAACATAGCCATTTCATCTACCTAGGATATATATTATATATACATTCATGTGTAAAACGGATACGTTTTACTTCTTTAATAAAGATCGGTATGAGACTAAGCATGAAAAAGTTGATATATCTGTTCTGCTAGGCATAAGTATTTTTATGGCCTTTAGGTATAGGCCCAATAACATTTTAAAGTACATTTTTCGACTTGAAATTTAGGGTGCTTTCGGTGAGTTTAGATATGTTCTTCAGAACTATAAAGATAAAGGGACTATTTCTATGTATTGCCAAGGCAAACAAAAAGGTGTGTCATCAAAAAAATGAAATACACACCTTTATTTTTAGGGGAGTAAGTCTACTGAATTGGAATAGCGAATAAATATCTTTCCCAAAAACCAGAGTGAAAGGGAGTGTTCAGATGATAATTAGAACTGAAACAACCGGAGGATCCATATACTTCCCGATTCACCCATAAATAGTACGTTTTATTGGCACCCGAAGTATTATTAATTCCTGTATAGCCGTTCAGGGATGCGCGATTCATTCCTCTTCCCAGGGTTGTGGCCGAACCGCGAAAACCTGTGAGGTTTAATAATACATCGGGAGTTACGGGACCGGCACCTATAGAAACATCACTAAGGTGTACGGTAACCCAAAGCGAACAATCACTGGTAATAACCTGGGTAGATGCCGTAGCCACGGTAGAACCCATTGCCACCATCCATTGCCCTGGTGGCAAGGTAATATAAGCCCCTGTGTATCGCGTTGTGCTGACCGGGGGAACCGGTGACGTGGGTAGGACACCAGGAATGGTTCGTAGTTTAGGGTTTTGCGGGATCCAGGAACTACCGTTAAAAGTTAAGGCATTACCGGGCACAGCGGAGGACAAATTGCCCAAAGGAGACCCGTTAATTCTTGTAACTCTCGAATCTAATAGAAATCCCTGAGTATCTCCACTTAACTGTAAGAACCCCAGATTTAGGGAGTTTGAGTAATGTCCGTTAATGATTGACCTTACATTATTCCCTAATAACTGCATTGTTGCACTGTCGATAATACTGATGTAATTTCCAAGCACTCCGTCCACCTGTGTGGCGAGTAGATTTTCACCGCTTTTAAGGTTGGAAACGCTAATGGGATAAGTCATAGTTACCCAGTCATTACCGTTAAAATAGTAATATCCAACATTGTCTATTTGCGTGACCTGGCCAACACTAGGGCCGGATGTTCCTCCGCTCGCGTCCGAGACGTATACAAGCGCTCCTGCTTGATCTACTGCGAAAACACCGATATTCTTGGAGGCGAGTTCAGATTTCGTTACTACAGGAGCTATTATTCCATCCGCCGCATCGGGAATACGGGAGATATCGGTTTCACCACGCACGTCCAGGGTCGCATTTGGTGCTGTTGTATTGATCCCAACCTGCGATATGGTAAGTTGAGAAATGAACAATAATGCAATAAGTAAGATAGATTTAAAATGGTTCTTTATACCATGGGTATAGCAATTGCTTGCTTTACAAGTAGTTTTCATAAGGCGTTCGATTTTGGGATTTGTAAAGCCCAAACGTACTGAACCACACCTAGTTAGAAAAAAAATACACATCTACTATAGATATACAGTATATCGACTATACATATACATTTTAAGTATTTCCCACAACTCTCGGAGGAATTATTCTTAATCAATGTTTGTATGATTTAATTGGAAATTAGAGTGGTTTCACCCGTCCTCACAGCGCCACTACTGCAAATAGAAAACCGGTCATTGTTCCAATGCCCTGGCTTTTTATTCTTTCGAATCTTTAAGCAAGCTTCAGATTCTTCAGAAATAAAAAACCAGAACTTACGTCCTGGTTTTCTGCTTGATGTGGAGCATATCGGAGTCGAACCGATGACCTTTTGGCTGCCAGCCAAACGCTCTAGCCAGCTGAGCTAATGCCCCGTGGGATGCGAAAATACTAATTTTTCGGAAATTAAACTTCCTTTTCAATAAAAGGTATTTCAGGATCGCATATTTCCCGGATCAGCATTACCAATTCTGTTTTGAAGGTATCCAGCGTTGCCTCAGTAATGACTTGGTCTCGTGCACTTCTGGAGGAAGTCTTTGTACCAAATTTCAGGAACCCACTGTTGAGGTTTTTGAATGAAATAATTCCCGCCTCCGATTGTGTAATGGACCCTTGTCCATGTATCATCATTGCGTAGGTAAGCACCTGAAAGGCCTTACTATATTTATAATCTGAGCGTAGCTCTTCCCACTCGATGATCTCCAGGTCTCCTTTTAAAACGTTCCCAGTCTTGTAATCGATTATTCGTACTACTCCATCTCTTTCGTCTACACGGTCTACTGTGCCTTGAAGCGCAATAGGGAACGATATTTCGTCTATCGGCAACGGCATATGAAGTTTGGTCTCTATCTGGAGTATCCGGATTTTGTGACCATTCTCAAGATCGGCAAGATCTAATTGGATCAGATTTTCTATATATCGTTTAGTAACCTCAAAGATCAGCAGGTTCTTTCCTTTAGTATATTCACCCTTCATGAAGGTTTTTTCAAACTCACGCGTTACCTCTTCATTAATCCTGTTTTTCATAGCTTCAAGATCAACTTTAGTGAGCATCGAACCTTCCAAAGGCTCGTAAAAGGTCTGTAAGCAGTTATGAACGATGGTTCCTAAAGTTTGAAAATCTACGGTTTCTTCTACTTCGTCGGCTTCGTTGATCTTCAGGACGCGGGAAAGGTAAAAATCTACAGGGTTTCTAATATAAGCCGTAAGTGCGGAAGGTGAGAAGCCTTTTTCTGCAATTTCCTGAAGTCTTTTCATCACCGAATTTGATTTATCTATTTTAAGTGGCTGCTCGTTGGAAATTGAAATAAGCGGGGTAACCATCTCTTTAACTATCTGATGATTTTCGTGTTTTTCAATTTCGAGCTGAAGTAGAAACCGGCTTTTTTCTCCAACATTCAGTCCTTCAGAACTGCTGTTATAGAGTAACCAGATGTTCTCAGCCCTGTGTAATAAGCGATAAAAATGATAGGTGTAGATTGCGTCTTTATCTGTAAAAAGAGGCAGCTCATATTCTTTTTTCAGGTCGTACGTTATAAAGGAGGCGTTCGATTTCCCAGACGGCAGATAACCTTCGTTAACCGAGAGCAGGATGATATTCTTAAAGTCAAGTACTCGCGTTTCGAGAACCCCCATTATTTGCAATCCCTTGTAGGCGTCTCCTTTAAAATCTGTGGTACTGGTGCTAAGCGCCTCTTGCAATAAGGAATAGATAGTTTTTACCGAATTCAAATGGGCGAAATCCTTTGCATATACGCAAATATTGTCGAAAACTTTATACAATTCGAAAACGGTTACTCGTTCCATCGGATTTTCGCGGGTAAGGGTTTTCAATTGTAAAAGAAGTTTCTTCGAATGTGTAATGGCCAGAAAAGGATCGTCGTTCCAAGGGCCAAATAGTATTTTCAAATTTTCTTCTGAATTGCCTTCAGATAGATCGATCAGCTGTTCTAGTGATATATAGGTGTAATTTTGGCGAGACATTTTGCTTACGATCACCTTGGCATCCGGGATTAGTTTTGCACCTATCGGATTGTTCAGCAACCGAAAAACATCCTTATAATACCATTGGGTTGTCTTTTTCTGATGCATTTGTAATAAGGCAAGAAACAAAGTACTCGCAGGAAAGTTTTTAATACTAACTCCCATGGTGATATTTACCGAATTCAGCTGGGGTGGTAAAGAGTATATTAAAGGAACCAATAAGTTCTCATCGGCTAGAACAATGGCTGTTTCATCAAGCTCTTCCTGTGTCATCCGAGCGAGTAATTGGCCGGCATATTTTACCTGTGCTATGTTTTTTTGAACTTCAATAAACCTAAAACTTTTAAACTTCCTGAAGTTTGAGGACAAGGCAGGTTTTGATCCCGAATAATATTTCCATGTTTTAAAGTATTCCTTCATAAATTGGGAAGCGTTGTGATCCTTACCTTCAAAAAAGTGCGCATCGGCATCCCAGTAAATTTCCGAATTTCCGGTTTCGAGTAATTCTTTAATTATATTTTGCTCTGCTTTGTTTAAAGCATTAAATCCTATAAACACGTGAGGTTTGTCTCCATGGGAGGTAAGGTAATGTTCAAGTTCTTCGGCGGCCTTTCGGTATACCATCCCCTGATAGCCAAGGCCATCCTTTAGAAGGTTGGATTTTAGTCGATCATAGAATTCCGGTAGGCTGTTCCAAAAAGAAAGATAATTAGTAATGAAATCGGTAGGCTGCTCCTTCATAGACCAGTGTTCTAACGACTTAATACTGCCTAAATAATGAAAGAACTTATCGGTGTCTACAAGGTACCGGTCAATTTCATTGAAATCGTTTAGCAAGGTCTGTACCCATGAGGCATAAGATTCGAACTCCTCTTTTTCCTTAATGGAAGTGGTTTGTTTATAGGCCTCGTAACTTTTTAATAATAAACGGGTGTTGTCTATTATTTTGATATCGGATAGAATCTCAACAAATTCTTCTATGCTGATAATTTTAGGTAGAAAGCTTGTTTTATGTATTTGTTTCCGAAGATAATATTTAAAGAATCCACCTGCTCTTTTACTGGGAAGGATGATAGTGAGTTGAGCGATGTCCTCATGCTTTTTTAAAAGCTCTTCAATGGTTTCCTCCAGAAATGTTTGCATACTATAAAAATAAAAAACGCCTCCGTTATCGGGAGGCGTTTTTCTATTTATTTAGATATGTTTTATTTCTTAAGAGAAATTTCTACACGTCTGTTTTGTTGTCTACCTGCTTTCGTATTGTTTGTAGCAATTGGTCTTGATTCTCCATATCCTACAGAGGATAGTCTAGATGAATCCATTCCGATAGTTACAAGATAATCTCTAACAGATTTCGCTCTGTTGTCTGAAAGTGTTTGGTTAGTACTTTCACGACCAACGCTATCCGTGTGACCTTCAATTACAAAATACGTATTTGGGTATTCTTTCATGATGTCTACAATGTTTTGAAGCACTGCATAAGACTCTTGACGGATAGTGGATTTACCAGTATCGAACAAGATAGTTTTAGAGTAGTCATTCAATTGCTTGATGATCTCTACAGTAACTTCAGGACAACCGTTGTTTGCAACAGTTCCAGGAACATCCGGACACTGATCGTCTTTGTCTAGTACACCGTCACCATCACGGTCTGGCCAAGGGCATCCGTTGTTAGCAGCAGGACCAGCTTCGTTAGGACATGCATCTTCAGCATCAGTGATTCCATCACCGTCAGCATCTGGACAACCGTTTAGAGAAGCGATACCAGCTACAGTAGGACAAGCATCCTGAGGATCAGGGATACCATCACCATCTGTATCAGGACAACCGTTGAATTCTGCAAGACCTGGAGTGTTAGGACAAGCATCTTTTCTATCTTCGATTCCGTCACCATCTGTATCAGGACAACCGTTGAATTCCGGAAGACCAGGAGTCTCTGGACATTCATCATCTTGATCGTAGATTCCGTCACCATCTGTATCTTTTCCACCGAATTTGAACATAACACCAACTGAGTGCTGGAAGTGAATGATTCCGTAATCATCCTCAAACGAGTGCTTGTATGCAGATTGGAAACTAAGGGCCAGATTCTCACCTACCCAAAAACGAACACCCGCTAATGCGTTAGCCGTTCCAAATCCTACATCGTCAACCCAAGTGTATCCACCACCAACTCCTAAGGTTGGATCGAACCATCCGCCTGGACCTCCTATAACGTCTCTTAAGCTATATTCGATCTCACCATCAGCAGAATAGTAAGTAACATCGTTAATTTTTACATTACCAAGTTTAGTGATCTTGTTTACAGATCCGGCAGCAGTAAATGTGAATCCACTACCAATATATCTACCCACAGAAACGCGAGAGATAGATGGAAGGATATTCCAGTGGTCATTTGCATTGAAATATTCGTCAAATAAATCGCCCTTGATTGCGACATCACCGATCATGTTAGGAAATCTCCCTTCATCATCAAGACCAACTGGGTAAACATCAACTGCGTTTACACCAACTTCGATTGCCCAAGGATTATTTTCGTCCTGTGCGTTTGTTACCCCAACGCCTAAAAGCAGTAAGGCAGCAACTAAAAAAGTGTTAAGATGTTTCATATTCGATTGTTTAATTTTAAGTGTTAATTAGAGCAAAAGTAAGTTGTTAAAACTTATAACAAAAGCAAATCTATTAAAATTTTTTAAAATATGCGCGCAATTAGGTATAAATAAAGGTGGTCAAGGGTTTATTACCCCTAATTTTTCACCTACTTTTATAAACGCATTTATGGCCTTGTCCAAATGCTCTTTTTCGTGAGCAGCAGAGAGCTGAACCCGTATTCTGGCTTTCCCTTTCGGGACTACAGGATAAAAGAAACCAATTACGTAAATTCCTTCTTCCAGTAACATGTCTGCCATGGTCTGTGAAAGCTTGGCATCATAGAGCATCACAGGAACAATTGCGGAATCACCGTCTATAATATCAAAACCTGCTTCCTGCATTCCTTTTTTAAAATAAGAGGTGTTTTCCTGAAGTTTATCCCGTAAGCGGGTATCTGTATCCAGCATTTCAAAAACCTTTATCGAGGCTCCAACAATGGCGGGAGCAAGGGAATTAGAGAATAGATACGGCCTGGATCGCTGTCTCAACATCTCAATAATCTCCTTTTTAGCAGTTGTATATCCTCCCATTGCACCTCCCAGGGCCTTCCCAAGGGTTCCCGTAATGATATCTATTCGTCCCATCACACCTTTTTCTTCTAAGGTTCCTCTACCGGTTTCTCCAATAAATCCGGTGGCATGACATTCGTCTATCATGACCAGGGCGTCGTATTTTTCGGCCAGATCACAAATTTTGTCCAGCGGAGCGAGCAGTCCGTCCATCGAAAACACGCCATCTGTAACAATGATCTTGAACCGGGCCTTATTTTCATTTGCAGCTTTTAGTTGCTTTTCCAGGTCTTCCATATCGCTGTTCTGATAGCGATATCGGGCGGCTTTACACAATCGTACCCCATCTATAATGGACGCGTGATTGAGTGAATCTGAAATAATGGCGTCTTCCGGGCCTAACAGAGGTTCGAAAACACCTCCGTTCGCGTCGAATGCCGCTGCATAAAGAATAGTATCTTCTGTTCCGTAATAATCTGCGATCTTTTTTTCGAGTGTTTTGTGAATATCCTGGGTGCCGCAAATAAATCGCACCGAAGACATTCCAAATCCGTGGGTATCCATAGTGTCCTTGGCAGCCTGGATCACTTCCTTGTTCGAGGATAATCCCAGGTAATTATTAGCGCAAAAATTAATTACCTTCTCTCCGGTTGAAATTGTGATCACCGCATCCTGTGGGGAAGTGATGATGCGTTCTTTTTTAAATAGTCCGTTCTCCTTGATCTCTTCAAGTTCTCGTTGCAAATGCTCCTTGATGTTTCCGTACATATCTGGGTTTTTAGAGGCTTCAAATTTAAAGTTTATTTATCAATATTTTATCTTCGGAAGCGTATATGATAAGCTTGTTGCTCACCTTTAGGTTCATATCTTCCAATGCGCGGGTATAGGTCTCTAACTGCTCGATATGAGAGTCACTCGTCCCTCCTGTTTTGTAATCAATAAGCGTAATTTCTCCGTTTGGATGAAAATTGATCCGGTCCGGACGTAGTAACTGTCCATCTGCAGTAATAATATCGCGTTCATTCTCAACTTTTTGTTCCGGCTGAAAAAGATATTCCAGATCCGGATGGGATGTAATTCTGTGGATCATGGATCGTAGTTTTTCGATCTCCTGGCTTTCCATTCCCGATGCGAGTTTGTATGTATTGATAACTTCCTCAACATCGTCTATATATTTTATTTGTCCCATGAGATCATGTAAAATGGTTCCGGCTGTTATTTTAACCGAGGCATCGGTTTCCCAAAGGGATGCTTCTGCAGTTGCTAACCTTAGATCGTGTGTCTCGGGAGGGGAAGCGATATATTCTAATATGGTTTCGTTTATTTCAGTAGTAGTTGCAGGCGAAATAGGCTTAGGGGGTACGCCAATTTCATAAACTTTAATGTCGTCATTCCACAACCCTTTAAACTGCAGATAACTAATAAAAAAATCACCGTATTTCTTCAGCTCACCATCCGTAGGGAGCTTGGTTTTTTTGGAGAATATATGAAGCTGCTCCACTGCACGTGTGAGGGTTACATAGAGTAAATTGATATTGTCCAGTTGTAAGGTCGCACGTCGTTCCTCATAAATAGATTCCCCCTCCTGGCCGAATTCGACGATATCCTTGTTGAAATTGATCCTAAATGGTTCGCTTTCATCGGTGATAGTCTCTGCATGCAACCAGGTCTTTGGCATCTTTTCGTAAAATATATCTACATCGGCATATGGAAAAAGTACAACGGGAAATTCGAGTCCTTTGGCTTTGTGGATCGTCATCAATCGAACCGCATTTACACCTTCTCCAATACTAATTGCCTCTTTGTCCTTTTTGCCGGACCAGTATTCGGCAAATGACGATTTTAACATGGCCTGTTGTTGTTCGAAATCGTAAACCAAATTCATAAATCCGTCTACATAAGCATCTGCCTTCCTTAATAACCCGCACTGGATTAATACATACTCACAGGTTTCGTAAAGGGTTAGCGATTGAGTTTTATCCAGCCTTAGTTCAATTCCATATTTCTGAAGTACGCTGTTAAAATCGCATTCAGTGCCTGGAAAGAAGGCTACGAGAAAATCGGACAAGGGCTCCTTAATCTGGTTGTGTTCGTGTAAAAAGAGTAGAATTTCTGCCTTGAGTTCCTCATTTTCGGGCTGGGACCTGAATAATAATATATTGACCAGAAATTTTACAACGGCCGAGTGAGCCAGCAAAAGCGTTTCCGAAGAAACCACACGAATACCTTTCTCCATAAGTATCTCACCCAGTGAAATACCTTCCTTTTTCCGCCGGGTTAGCACACAAATTTCATTTAATGGATATCCCTGCGCCTGCAGATCCTTTATAGAATTGGCCACACAGTTGGCATAGACCTCATGAGCATCCTCCTTCCGTTCGAAATCCACGAACTCCATGCGAACATAGCCATCTTCTCTAAAATTCTGCTTCTGATTATTCCCAATGGCATATAGCTCCTGGTGTAATTTCTTGCTGAAATATCCCGAAATATGGGTGAAGAATTCGTTGTTGAAATTGACGATCTCGGCACAACTCCTCCAGTTTGTGTCCAGGTTTTTAACGGTTTTGTCTGAAATTGAGAAAGGATTATTGCAATTATATAATTCTATGAACAATTCTGGCAGTCCGCCGCGCCAGCGGTATATGGCCTGTTTGGCATCACCTACCAGTAAAAGGCTTCCCGGATTTGCATCCTGTTCCTGAGACAGGGAATTATCGATAAGTGGAACCAAGTTTTCCCATTGCAGATTTGAAGTATCCTGGAATTCGTCTATGAAGAAATGCCGGTACCTCTCTCCAAGCCGCTCATAGATATATGGTGCGGGCTGATTTTTGATCTCTGCATTTATCAGCCTGTTAAATTCGGAAATAGGGACAATGTTCTCTTCTTCCTTTATGTTCTCGATTTCCTGTTGTACCAGATTTATCACAGACAGCGGAGTAAGATTATTAAGCAGGGATCTAATTAATTTTTTTCTGAAATACAATGATTTGATCTGGTCGAAGACATCTGCAAACTCTGGAGCAAGTTCATCGATCACTGTAGCCGAATGAGGAGCTTCCTTCAGCAATCTTTTGGGATAAAGAGGTTTTTCTCTTAGTGTGTCCTGCCATTTTTTACCGTAATCTACCTCCTTACCCGCAACTATCTTCTTTAAAAAATTAGGGTAGTAACTCCCGGTAAAATCAGCGTATTCCAGTCCGCTTTCATCAATGAGTTGTAAGGTATTGCCAGCTAATTTTTGCAGTTGTTCGCCTACTTCGGTAAGCGCGGTTCTCAATCGGGAGCGAACCTTGTTAAAGCGAGACAGAGGCCATGTTTTAAGTCTCTCTACGTTAGGCAATTCATTCTCGTTAAAGAGTATGGCAGCGGCACTTGAAATGTCTCTTGAGATATCCCAGGACTTGTCGTCGTCTGTCTTGTCCAGGGTAAATTCTACCAGGATATCGGTAATCTGTTTATCATCCCCGGCCTGTCTCAATAAATTGTCGACTGCCTGGTCCAGGAGGTCGTCCTGTTCGAGCGACACTTCAAAATTAGACGCTATCTTAAGGTCTCTGGCAAACGTTCTAATTAGCCTGTGATTTAACCCGTCTATGGTTTCCACACTAAAAGCAGCATAATGATGGAGCAAGTGATGTAGTATGTCTTCCGATTTTTGGTGGATCTCCTGAAGGGAAAGATTACATTCGATTGAGAGGTTCTTCATCATCTCCGGCGGATCGTCCAGCACGGTTTTTTCGGAAAAGTAACGCAAATACGTTATGATTCGCTGTTTCATTTCAGCAACAGCCTTATTTGTAAACGTTATGGCGAGCAGGTACTTGTAATAGTCGGAACCAGGATTGAGAAAAAGGGTTCTCAAATAGGCCTTGACAAGAGAATAGGTTTTACCGCTACCGGCGGAGGCATTGTAGATTAAAAACGAAGGATGATCGGACAAAGGCTAATTTTTTACTAAATTAAAGAAACCTTGGCACTCAGCGTACAATAATTATAATCTATAAAGGAATAAAAATCTTATTAATTCTCTAACAGTTTTAAAAAACAAGAATAGCTACCTTTGAGATGCAATTTATTAATAATCAAAAACTACATATTATGTCTTTCCAATTACCAACTCTTCCATATGCATTTGATGCGCTTGAACCTCATATCGACGCTCGCACTATGGAGATTCATCATGGGAAACACCATGCAGGATATACAAATAACTTGAACGCTGCGATAGAAGGCACCGATTTAGAAGGGAAATCTATCGAAGAGATACTTTCCGATCTCGATATGAGCAATGCCGCCGTACGCAATAATGGCGGGGGCTTTTATAATCACAGGCTATTCTGGGAAGTAATGGCACCTAATGGTGGAGGACAGCCCGGCGGTGAGCTTGCTGCAGCCATTAACGATGCTTACGGAAGTTTCGATGGTTTTAAAGAAGCTTTCTCAAAAGCTGCCAAAACTCAATTTGGTTCAGGATGGGCCTGGCTATGTGTTCATCCCGGGGGAAAAGTGGAAGTGTGTTCAACACCAAACCAGGACAACCCATTAATGCCGGGAGTAACATGTGGAGGAACCCCAATTTTGGGACTTGATGTATGGGAGCACGCCTATTACTTGAATTATCAAAACAGAAGACCGGACTATGTTGCGGCCTTTTTCAATGTGATAAATTGGGATGCTGTTGCGCAAAACTACACCCAGAACAAGTAATAGTTTAAAACGCAGAATCAAGACCCGCTACTTTTAAAGTTAGCGGGTTTTTTGTTAGGGGAATTATTTTTTCGCCTGGTTTGAGCGTACTTCCCGCAATATAATTTCGACCTTTAGAGTTGTCCCATTTTGAAAAAAAACAGACATAACTTAATTCCATGTCGGTTCTGTTTGTGAATTCAAAATCAACATCCTTAGGTTGTGCATAAGCAAAACTTACGAAAAGAAAACACATAGTAAAAAACTTTAATTTCATGTTGCCTTAAAATTTTTAAATCAACGTCCACCTCCATAAATTCGTAAATGGGACACGTTTTTGGGATTTTGTCTTACCCAATAGTTTTGCTGCTTTGAGTCGGTTTTGTCGGTTGTGTGAATTATTTGATGAAGAAGTTAAGGATTTTAGCTAAAAACCCTGACGTTGATTTATAACCGATGTTGCGTGCAGTTATCTCGTCTTTTTTGTTAATCGAGTTGAAGATAAGACGTCGTGAAATCCTCTTTCTGTTCCGAATAAATATGAGAACCCATCAATTGGAATTAATCTACAAGTTGTCCGAATGATAATATTTAGTAAGCTAGCTCTTAAACCACTCTTTTTTACTACAACCGTTTTGGTCACGATCTTACCGATTGTTTGCCCTAGGAAGAATTCCATTATGAAATAATATAGAAAAGTCAGAATGTAAAAAACGATTCCTGCGGCTTCAGCATCTTTCGAGATTATAGAAATTATGATCCAAATAATTACAATAATCGAAAAGTCAATTAGGTAATTTGTGAGTCTTATACCTTTATCGATCTTACTCATAGGAAATAATTGTACACAACGGCATTGTATAATGCCCGTGTGACGGGCTTTCAGTTTTAGTTTTGCGGAAGTTACAATTTTTATTGATTGTGGAAATACAATTAGAGCTAAGCCGCCATAATACGCATTTTAGTGTTGGATTTATCCCGTATATTTGATAGTCAACCTTTAAAATACCAACCATGAAGGCCAATCCTGAGCATGTAAACTTTTTGACAGAATGCATAAAGGATCCTACAAATAAAGGGTCTGCGAGTTGGAACGAATGGAGGGAGAACAATCCAGAAATTAAACCTCAAGTAAGCGACATCGACTTTTGTCATCTGGCCGATAAATACAATAGGCCTAAAGAGGGTATTTATGTCGATTTTTCGGGATATGATTTTAAGGAAACAAATTTTGAGAATGCTAATCTCGCCGGAATGCACTTTGTTAATTCCAATCTAAAAAAAGCCATTTTCAGGAATGGGAATTTAGAGGGTGCAAACCTGGAAGGTGCTAATTTAAAAGGGACCTCGTTTGCAAATGCCAAATTACGTCATGTAAATTTTTCAAATAGTACTGGGGATTTTGAATACGACAAGGCGGATTTTGGAGGAGGTAAGCCCGAACACATTATTAGATTTGCTCGTATGGGTAGCTGGGACAATGAAGGCTGGCAATTGTTTAGGAAGGAAGAACCCAAGATCAATCTGCAAGGTGCCTTTTTGACCCCCGAAGGAGATTTCAAGTTTTACTATCAATTCGACTTTAGCAATGTGAATCTCAGTGACACGGTTATTACTCATACCAATCTGAGCCGTTGCAACTTCAGAAATGCTAATTTGAGACAGGCAGACCTCAGAAAGTGCGAACTCCATCAGGCAGATCTTTCGGAAGCAGATCTAACAGAAGCCCAGCTTGATTATTCTGTTTTAATAGAGTCGGATTTTACAGGGGCAAATTTATCTAACGCGAGTATTGCGGAATGCAATCTCACAAGAGCCAATTTTACCCGGTCGAAATTAGAAAGAGCAAACTTGAGTCAATCTGTTTTAATTGAAACAATTTTCGACAAGGCAGATTTGTCGGGAAGCCAGGTATATGGTATATCTGCATGGGATGTGAGTTTAAAGGATACGGTTCAAAACGGATTGGTTATAGTTAAAGAAGAAACTCAGGCGATCACTGTGGATGATTTGGAAGTCGCTCAGTTCATTTATTTACTCATCAACAACGAGAAAATTCGCAGCGTAATTCATACGGTCACCTCTAAAGCTGTGTTGATTCTTGGCCGTTTTTACAAGGAACGAAAAGATGTCCTGGATGCATTACGCGAATATTTGAAACAATATGACCTTGCTCCAATAATTTTCGATTTCAAACCTTCTGAAAATCGCGATCTAACCGAAACGGTTCAGTTGTTGGCCAATATGTCTAAATTCGTTATTGCCGACTTAACCGATGCTAAAAGCATACCCCAGGAACTAGCACATATCATTCCATTCTTCCCTTCTATCCCGGTACGGCCTATTCTACTGGAAAGCGAGCGTGCTTATGCCATGTTCGAACACTGGGAAAAGTTTGACTCGGTACTTCCCGTGTTTTATTATAAAGATCAGGACCATCTTATCAACAATATCGCATCCAATATTATCAAACCTGTTGATGACTGGAAGCATGGTAGAACCGTCAAATCGGATGCTGAAGAAACCCTTGAAGCACAAAGAAAGAGATTTGAGGAGTTAAAACTAAACGACCCTGCAAAATACAAGGAGTTACAAGATTTAGGAATTATAGCCTAGCGGATCCGGTAAATTTCACCTTTGTATATTTTATATTTTCGGCCATGGCACAACGTTTAGGGTGGCTTTTTATGCACCCAACAGCGAGGGCGCGTAAGGACGAATGTTTAGCGGACTTTTATTATTAATACTAAATTGAGAGCACTTGGCTTTGGCTGCTGATTTATAGCTAATGTTGTACAACGATTTTATTTCTCAACTTGATAAATTAGTGGCAGTTTATACAATACGTTTATTGGTTTTCCGTCCTTTATTCCAGGCTTAAACTTTGGTAAAGAAGCAATTACGTTAATGGCGTTTTGGTTTATAGTTTCTGGACCACCACTTGCCGTAATATTTATTGGCTTGCCCTCAACGTCAATTATGAATTCGATCTCTATTTGGATTTTTTTGGAAATACCATCTTCACTTACGAATTCAGAATTGAATTTTCTTTCCACATGCTTTTGAATATATTTTGAAGTACATGCTTTTTCTTTACATCCGGGTGCAACAGGTGGATTTTCAATAATAGCAAAATGAATTATATCATTTTCATTGATTTCTCGAGTGACTACATCAACATTCTCAATCTCTTCTTGCCCATAAGACAAAAATCCGATTAAGGTCAATATGATTGTAAATATTGTTTTCAAAGTGGTATAAAACGTCCGCGGATATAATTTCGGACATTGCCTTTCGCTCTGGAACTTGATTTGTCTAAATATAAGAAGAATTTGGAGATACTATTCAACCAATTGTGGACACGACCACAGCGAACTGGCGCTAGTAATATTAGTCATTGTAGTGGTGTCGAGTTTTATTTTCCAATTCCTGTTTGATTAATATGTTCGAGGAGGGTTTTTTCTAAGTTATCAGATATTTTCCAAAATTTGTCGTCCATTTCATCAATATCTTTTAAAAGTTGGTTTTCTGGAAATTTATCGAATTCGTCTTGTCTTGCATCGGGTCCTTCGGGGACTCCATTTGGAAAATATTTCCGATTAAAATCTCGCAATTGATTTGCTACCGAATGAAAGTTTAAATATTCTAAATCGTCAATTGTGTCCGAATTTTTATCCGCTCCGTAATTTACGTAATGATCCCAAAGTCCACCAGTTGTCAAAGGTTCGACATTAAACCAAACCCGTTGTTCTCTGTTCAATTTTTCATAGTCTGAGAAACCTAGGTCCACAATTATTACCCATGCTGGTTGAGCTTCGTCTCTTGTCATTCGTTTTTATTCTTTTTCATCTTGGTTAGCCTCTCTCTCTTTCTGCGGACTCCAAATAATAGTACATGACCTTCGCCGCTGATTTATAGTTAGTATTATGCCTAGTCGTTTTTTAGATCTTTTCGATGTTTTTGAGAAAGACAAGGTTCCGCATATTCTAACACCCCATTATTCTCATATTCCACCAATATTTTTTGTATTTCTGAATAGTCCACATCTTTCAAAATCTCCATAGCGAAATATGAGTCATTAAGTCCCTCGGAAGTACAGTCCAACTCTTTAAATCGGTCTCGGATTATTTCCTTGTCATATCCTTCTTGCACAATGCTAACTAGCACGATTGAATTTCCAGAATGATTTATCGTTTTACGATAAGTCGGCATTTGCTCTAATTCATCAAATTTTGCGTAAAATTGGTCGTTGGTCGCAATTAATGGTCCGTAAAAAGGAATGTTATCTAATTTGTAGATTCCGTTCTCTTTATCGATTATTTCTGCCCACATTGTTTCCACGGTCAGTTCGTCCAACACTGGGCTGTGGTATTTGAACAAAATCTTTTCGTATCTGTTTTCTTTTTCTGTCATTAAGTACACAACTATTTGATAAAGGTAAAAAGAGTAGGGAGAATTAAAAAGGGCTCATCTTGTTTTGCGGTCACCATCTGGTTGATGAGGTAACGGGGATTAGGGAGAATTAAAAAGGGCTCATCTTGTTTTACGGTCACCATCTGGTTTAAAAAGAAACGAGAGTTGAAGGGAAGGGAAAACGGCTCCTCGCTGTCGCTCGTCGCCACCCCGTTAGATTTGGGGCAATAAAAAAAGGTAAACGAGAGTTTACCTTTTTTTGCCCCAAATCTACCATGAACTTAACCTACTTATGCTATGGTATAATTCAAATATATAGGTTTATATTTTTCAAAATCCAAAGTTTTAGACCAAGGACCTCTTTTTTCGTTAAAATGCAAATATTAATAGGAATTTTTACCTAACGAGTGCCGAAAAGAGCGAAATATCGGGCTTTTTGCCAAAATTCTATGTAGGAATAAAAACCGCTTTAACAGTTTCTATTTTCTAAAATAATACATTTTTTATCCTTATTAAAGATTATTTGAGAACAATACATGAAATCTCCCAAAACCATCTCACGTAGGAGGAAACATTTTTTAGAATAATTATATGCGGCTTATTTTGACAACGAGGCGAGCGTTGATCCAACTGGCTTTTTTAATCAGCAGCAGGTAATTTTTAAACTATCGGTAGAAGTACCGAAATATTCCAATACTACTGGCGATTAAAACTATCAAGAGCCCACACAATATTTTCACTTTGTAGTATCTCCTCCCTGAGTCAATTCTTCGATGGACCAGCAATTCATTTAATTCGTAGAAACCCCAGAAAACGGAAATCAATAGTCCTAATACACTTAAAATAAATATTGAAATAGAATTCACAAATATTCAGTTTGTTATCAACGTTCCAACATAACACTAGTGGCACATGGCGGCTGTAAGTTGGAGCGATTCATTGTGGGGAGCATAAGTAGGACCTGCCTGCCGGGCTCCCCGCCTTGGGTGGGCATACAAGAACGCAGTGTGCGAATCAGAAGCCAGGCATAGCCGCTAGGATTTTCAGTTTAGTTAAAGATTTCAATTTTATACACGCAAAGCCCCTAACCAGCCAATTTCAAAGTCATTAGCGGTATTCGTGGTTGTCTAATGTAGGTAATACTGTTCCATTACAAAATATTGTTCAGATCTTGCTTTCCGATAATCGACATTATATCAATAATTCCCTCGTTCACTTTAAAGTAAATACTATCCGAACCACAAACACATCGACGATATCCTGTTTTCATGAAATCAACCGATTCATATGAATATGGTCTTTCCGCTATCATATCAAAATGTTCATAGAATGAATAGAAATAATTATCGGCTTGCCTCATTCCAAATTTTTCAATTCCGAACTGATGAATTCGTATCAAATCTTCTTTGGCGAGGTTACTTAATCTGTATTTAGCCATTCAGAGATGACTTTGATTGCTTTAGAATTTGCTCCTTAGTATCATCAGTAAAGCCACTTTTTTCAGCACGCTCAAGTTTCGCTCTAACCCAATCAATTTGTACTTGTTGCTTGCGAGCTTGTCTTATCAAGTCATTCACAAGCTCACTCTTGCTTGAATATTCTTTTTGTTCAACTTGACTTTTCAGCCATTGATCATTAGGTTCTGTGAACGATATACTTTGCCTAGACATAATTAATATTTTGATGTAAATTAACACCAAATATGAATCATATACAAATTTTCATACCTATTTTAGCTAACATTTAATAAGGTAAACGTGAGTACTGGGGAATCAATACGGATCGTTATGGCAAGGTTCCTTTCACCACCTGATTAGGTAAACGTGATTACTGGGGAATTGAAAACGGCTAATTATGGCATGGCTCTTTCACCATTTAATTGGGTAAATAAGAGAAGTGTGGATTGAAAACGGATTGCTATGATAAGGCTCCTTTAACTACCCGATAAGGTAAACAAGAGCAGTGGGAAATGGAAAACGGCTCGTTATGGCAAGGCTCCTTTAACTACCCGATAAGGTAAACAAGAGCAGTGGGAAATGGAAAACGGCTCGTTATGGCAAGGCTCCTTTAACTACCCGATAAGGTAAACAAGAGCAGTGGGAAATGGAAAACGGCTCGTTATGGCAAGGCTCCTTTAACTACCCGATAAGGTAAACAAGAGCAGTGGGAAATGGAAAACGGCTCGTTATGGCAAGGCTCCTTTAACTACCCGATAAGGTAAACAAGAGCAGTGGGAAATGGAAAACGGCTCGTTATGGCAAGGCTCCTTTCACCACCTGATTAGGTAAACGTGAGTACTGGGGAATTGAAAACGGCTCGTTATGGCAAGGCTCCTTTCACCACCTGATTAGGTAAACGTGAGTACTGGGGAATTGAAAACGGCTCGTTATGGCAAGGCTCCTTTAACTACCCGATAAGGTAAACAAGAGCAGTGGGAAATGGAAAACGGCTCGTCGCTTGCGCTCCTCGCCACCCCTTGGATTTGGGCCAAAAAAAAAGGTAAACAAGTGTTTACCTTTTTTGCCCCAAATCTTACCATGAACTTAACCTACTTATGCTATGGTATGAGTCAAATATAGAGTAAATATCTATACCAAAATCAGAGTTTTCCTACTTTTAGACAAAGCTTTCGTAAAAATCGTTAAAGTGCAAGATTCGGCCTTATTTAGGCAGTTTTTTAACAGTTTAATAAGCTCGTTCCGGATTGCCTTCGAAGAAATGAACATAGGCCCTGTTCACCACTTTTTTACCTCCTTCGGTAGGATAATCTCCCGTGAAATACCAGTCGCCCAAATTCTTCGGACAGGCCTTGTGCAGATCTTCCACCGATTGGAAAATCACCTTTACCTTGGCCCTGATTTCATTATCACTTATGATCTCGGCTATTTTATCGGATAGTTCTTCGTCACTAAACGGTGCGTACAATTCCTTAACATGATTCTCTGGCTTTTCACTGGTGTTATCCAATTCTATTTTTGCCTTCTTATAGATCTCCTCCACTATACCATAGGTTCCTCGTTCCCTATGTAATTGCAGGGCCGCCTGAAATGCGATTAAATCTTCCAGCCTTGCCATGTCGATGCCGTAACAATCCGGATAACGAATTTGCGGGGCCGATGAAACCACTACGATCTGTTTCGGATTTAAACGGTCCAGCATCTTCAGTATACTTTTCTTAAGTGTAGTACCTCTTACTATACTATCATCAATAATTACCAGATTATCATTTGGCTTCACAACTCCGTAGGTTACGTCGTAAACATGAGCCACCAGATCATCCCTACTACTATCTTCCGTGATGAAAGTTCGAAGTTTCACATCCTTTATGGCAATCTTCTCAGTACGGATCTTGTGCGCCTGTATTTCTTCCAGGCGTTCGTTGGTTAATTTAGCTCCTTCCTTCAATATAGCATCATTCTTCTGCTTATTGAGTTCATTCTGGGCCGCATCCAGCATCCCGTAAAACGAGGTTTCTGCAGTATTCGGAATAAACGAAAAAACACTATTCTCTGTATCTCGGTCTATGGCGTCTAAAACCTTTGGCATCACCAATCTTCCCAATTCTTTTCGCTCCTGATAGATCTCTGCATCACTTCCCCGGGAAAAGTAAATTCGCTCAAACGAACAGGATTTTCTCTCAAGTGGACTAAGGATTTCAGATTCAGATACTTTACCATTCTTCTTTACAATAACAGCATGTCCCGGTTTAATCTCAACGATCTCTTCAAACGGTACATTAAAGACTGTTTGAATAGCAGGTCGCTCCGAAGCAATCACAACTACTTCTTCATCCTTGTAAAAATAAGCGGGCCTGATCCCTGCCGGATCCCGAAGCACGAAAGAATCTCCATGGCCTAACATACCGGCCATGGTGTATCCGCCATCCCAGTCGCGAGCAGATTTCTTAAGGATCTTGGCAATGTTGAGGTTTTCGGCAATAAAAGGAGAAGCCTCCATTTTATTCATCCCTCCACTTTTGGCTTTCTTGTATAATTTTCTAACGGCATCATCCAGGAAATGGCCAATTTTTTCCATCACAGTTATAGTATCTGCTTTTTCCTTCGGATGCATTCCCAGTTTGATAAGATTGTTGAAGAGCTCCGTAGTGTTGGTCATGTTAAAATTACCTGCAATGATGAGGTTTCGGTGCATCCAGTTATTTTGCCTTAAGAACGGATGCACATTTTCAACACTATTTATACCAAAAGTCCCGTACCGTACATGTCCCAGCAATAACTCTCCTATATATGGAATGTGCTTTTTTTGAGCCTCTACATCTCCTATATATTCAGGGTGTAACTTAAATTCGGTGTTGATCCGATCGTTTATCTGAGAAAAAATATCCTGTATGGGCTGTGCCGCATTGCTTCTTACCCTGCTTATATAACGTTCGCCCGGAGAGACGTCTAGTTTAATGCTCGCAAAGCCCGCTCCATCCTGACCGCGGTTGTGCTGCTTTTCCATCATGAGGTACATCTTGTTCACCCCATAAAATGCCGTTCCATATTTCTTATGGTAGTACTCCAACGGTTTTAGTAACCGTATCATGGCAATTCCACATTCGTGTTTTAAAGCGTCGCTCATGTAATGCGTAATAAGAACCAAAAACGCCCCAAATTTTCAGGGCGTGCGGTTAGGTTAATTCTATATCAAATTGAGTCAGATTCTGAAATTGTTTCAGTCTCTGATGAACTTCTTTGGGTGACAGATTAAGCAAACGTTCTGTGCCAAACTTCTCTACACAAAAAGATGCCAGAGCCGATCCGTAAATGATGGCATTCTTCATATTTTCAAAACTGTAATCTCCTGTTTTGGCCAAATAGCCTGCAAATCCTCCTGCAAAAGTGTCTCCTGCTCCCGTTGGGTCGAAGACCTCTTCAAGGGGTAATGCCGGGGCGAAAAATATATCGTTGCCTTGAAATAGCAACGCTCCGTGCTCTCCTTTTTTTATAACCACATAATCCGGCCCCATTTCCATGATCTTTCTCGCTGCAACAACCAACGAATATTCTCCGGTTAATTGTCGTGCCTCTTGATCATTTATAGTGATCACGTCAACTTTCGAAATAACATTCATCAGCTCGGCAAGGGTATTGTCCATCCAGAAATTCATTGTATCGAGTATAATGAGTTTTGGATCTGCCATTTGTTCGATCACCCCAAGTTGTACCATGGGATGCAGATTGCCTAACATCACAACCTCAGCATTTGTATAATTATCGGGAACTACAGGGTTGAAAGATTCAAGCACATTGAGCTCTGTGGTGATGGTGTCCCGTGAATTCATATCGTTATGATATTTTCCACTCCAGAAGAAGGTTTTTCCTGTTTCAATGATTTCGAGACCTGCTACATCCAGGCCTCTTTCCACGAACATGTCTATATAATGTCTGGGGAAATCTCCTCCCACTACCGAAACGATAGCACCTTCAGCACCGCATTGTGCGGCAGACAGACCGATAAACGTGGCTGCTCCTCCCAGGATCTTATCTGTTTTCCCAAAAGGGGTTTCAATGGCGTCGAACGCGACAGTTCCAACGATTACCAGTTTACTCATAAAGGGCTTGTTTTGAAAGATGCAAAGATACGTTTTTTATTAAAATAATGTACTCGAAACACGAGATCACTTACGGCCGAAATCGGCTGGAATTTCACCCCATGCTTTGGTTTCCCATTTCAATATGTGGGTTTTAAAATCGTTCTTTTTTAGCCAGGCCTCGGCTCTCGCGATTAGCTTGAAAAGCGTTTCGTTTTTCGATGTTCTTTTCAATTTCGTATTGCACTTTTTTTTCTTTACCCAGCCAATAGCGATCCTGCTGTCGCTGTAGATCATTCTGTCACTATTCTTCTCCTTCAGGTAAGCGATACCGTGAACAAGCGCTAAAAATTCGCCCACATTATTGGTGCCTTCCCAGAAAGGCCCCTGGTGAAAAAGCTGTTCATGGGTCTGTGTGTCTACGCCTCTGTATTCCATCTTCCCGGGATTTCCGCTCGAAGCTGCATCCACAGCAATGGAATAAAGATTAGGTTCTCCTATTTTCTTTTTTTCTTCTGAAGTTAGGCTTTTCTTCTTTTTCGCGTTTTTCCCTTTATAGTCTGCGTATTCTTTATTGTATGCTTTTTTGGCTTCAGCAAAACTGTCGAAAGACATGTATTGTGCGCCTTTTACTCCCTTAATAGAGCGTTGGCATTCCTCCCAGCTCCCGAAGATACCAGCGGGATTTCCATACCAAACCACATAGAATTTCTCTTTTTTAGCCATTTTCTTCTGAAGTTAGTAGCTGCTCGATCACCTTCGGAAAGTGCTGATATTCCAGAGCATGGATTTTTTCTGCCAGGGATTCAGGTGTATCTCCTTCCGAAATATCTGTGGTGGCCTGAAAGATAATAGCACCTTCATCATAGGCTTCATTTACATAATGGATCGTAATTCCGCTTTGCTGTTCACCATTATTGATCACTGCCTCGTGCACATGCCTTCCATACATTCCTTTACCACCGTAAGCGGGAAGCAGGGCAGGATGTATGTTAATCACTTTATTGGGATAGCTGTTGAGTATTATTTCAGGAAACTTCAGTAAAAACCCAGCCAGGACAATAAAATCGATCCCGGCTTTCTCCAAAATTCTTAACACACCATTTTCACTAAATAAGTCCTCTTTATCAAAGTGTAAAGATTTAATATCTTCATTTTCAGCTCGTTCCAGCACCTTGGCATGCCTCTTGTTTGAGAGGACAAGAACAACTTCTCCAACAGGAGACGATTTAAAGTATTGGATAATGTTTTGGGCATTGGTACCGCTACCCGAGGCAAAAATCGCTATGCGTTTCTTCATTCTGTAAGGTTCGTTGTTCAGAGAAGTCTATTATAAATAACAAAAGTACGGCAAAGGAGTTTTACTTCGCTCAAAAATTGTTAAATTGGTAATCACATTTATTAGTTAAAGTGGGGTTTTAAATTAAAATATTTTATTTTTGCCACTTAATTAAATTTTAAAATCAAACATTATGTCAGACATTGCATCAAGAGTAAAAGCAATCATCGTAGACAAATTAGGCGTTGACGAAAACGAAGTAGTAAATGAAGCTAGCTTCACCAACGACCTTGGGGCAGATTCCCTTGATACCGTTGAGCTTATCATGGAATTTGAAAAAGAATTCGACATTCAGATCCCGGACGATCAAGCCGAAAATATAGCCACAGTTGGTCAGGCTATTTCCTATATAGAAGAGGCTAAGTAAAAAACACTTCCGTATGGAATTAAAGCGAGTTGTAGTTACAGGTCTTGGTGCCCTAACACCCATTGGTAACACCGTCTCCCAATATTGGGACGGTCTGAAAAATGGTAGAAGCGGATGCGCGCCAATTACCTATTTTGACACCGAAAAGTTCAAAACAAAATTCGCTTGTGAAATTAAAAATTACGATCCACAAGACCATTTTGACAGGAAAGAAGCTAGAAAACTGGACAGATTTGCACAATATGCGCTGGTCTCTTCAGATGAAGCCATTAAGGATTCCGGCATAAACCTGGACGAAGTTGATAAGTTTCGTGTTGGGGTTATCTGGGGTGCCGGTATTGGAGGCCTTGAGACCTTTCAGAATGAAGTCATAAATTTTGCAGAAGGGGATGGAACACCGCGTTTCAACCCCTTCTTTATTCCGAAAATGATAGCCGATATTGCTCCAGGTAATATCTCCATCAAGCATGGATTAATGGGCCCAAATTATACTACAGTCTCTGCATGTGCATCTTCGGCGAACGCCATGATCGATGCACTTAATTATATTCGCCTGGGACAATGTGATATCATAGTTACAGGAGGAAGTGAAGCTGCGGTAACCCAGGCCGGAATGGGAGGGTTCAACGCTATGCACGCTCTTTCCACCAGGAACGATAGTCCTGAGACCGCATCCAGACCATTCGATGCTACCAGGGATGGATTTGTACTAGGTGAAGGCGCAGGAGCACTTATCCTTGAAGAATATGAACACGCCAAAAAACGGGGAGCAAAAATATATGCCGAAGTAGTAGGAGGTGGAATGTCGAGTGATGCTTATCATATGACGGCCCCACACCCCGATGGAATTGGAGTTGAAAGGGTAATGATCAACTGCCTTAAGGATGCCAATATGGAGCCTTCCGATGTTGATGCAATTAATACCCACGGAACGGCAACCCCACTTGGAGATGTAGCCGAACTTAAAGCGATCACTGCCGTTTTCGGAGAACACGCTAAAAATATAAATATAAACTCTACCAAGTCGATGACGGGTCATCTGCTGGGAGCAGCAGGTGCAATAGAAGCGATTGCTTCCATTCTGGCAATGCAACACAGTATTGTTCCCCCTACCATTAATCATACGACCGTTGATGAGGAAATAGATCCTTCCCTTAATTTAACTTTAAATACCGCGCAAAAACGGGAAATTAAAGTGGCCATGAGCAATACCTTCGGATTTGGAGGTCATAATGCCTGTGTACTTTTCAGGAAGATCGAAGACTAACCCATGTAAATGGCTTCAATTAAAGACATATTCAATCCTCGTACTGAAAAGGACGGGGATTTTTTTGTTACTATTAAAAAAATACTCGGGTTCAAACCTAAAGACATCACCATTTACGAGGAGGCATTCACGCATCGATCCATGAACGAGAAAAATAGTAACGGCGTACGACAAAACTACGAACGCCTGGAATTCCTTGGAGATGCTATGTTGGGCGCCGTGATTGCTTCTCATTTATTTATGGAGGTCCCAGATGGAGACGAAGGCTATCTTACAAAAATGCGCTCCAAGGTTGTAAGCCGGGAACACTTGAATGAATTGGGACGCGATCTTAACCTTATCAGCCTCTTGAAAACTTCTATTCCCACCGAACAATTTGGCGGGAACATACATGGTAATGTGTTCGAAGCTCTGGTGGG
>QQUG01000029.1 GCA_008501705.1 Flavobacterium sp. | reverse complement strand
CATAGTGATGTTGATACGCTAGAGCGTGTAGAGATCATGCAGGATCTGAGATTGGGCTTGTTTGATGTACTCGTAGGAGTTAATCTGCTTCGGGAAGGACTGGATCTGCCAGAGGTTTCGCTGGTTGCCATCCTGGATGCCGATAAAGAAGGATTTTTACGTTCTCATCGATCCCTGACACAAACCGTGGGTCGGGCGGCAAGGCATATAAATGGAAAAGCGATCATGTATGCGGATAAGATCACCCGTAGTATGCAGGCCACTATAGATGGTACCAATTACAGAAGGGAAAAACAAATTGCGTATAATACAGCTAACAAAATAACGCCTACCGCCATTAAGAAATCCCTGGAGAATGCCCTGACCAATAAGAAGACAGAGAAATACATTTTGGAAACTGCGGAGTCTTTGGCTGCTGAAACCGAAAATGAATATCTCACCAAACCCCAGATCGAAAAGAAGATACGGGACACGCGGAAGGAAATGGAAAAATCTGCCAAGGAGCTTGACTTTTTAATGGCAGCCAAATTAAGGGACAGGATCAAATCACTTCAGAAGCAACTTCAGGAAGTATGAGAAAAATGATCTTAGCTTTTGTCTCAATTTTACTAACCAAAGGGATCTTTGGTCAGGAACTTAGCTGTTCTGATTTTAAGGAAGGTGCATTTTATATTGAAGCCAACCTAAACGGGCGGATCATGCGATACGATATCATCCGCTATCCTGATTTTCAGGAGGAATTTTATGAGAATATGGATCCAATGAAGGTTGGTTTAAAATGGATGGACGATTGTTCCTATGTAATTACCTTGGATCATACCCAACCCAATTTTAGTGAGAAAGAACGATTGATAAACGAGGGTGGCGGGATTAAGGTATATTTAATGGAAATTATTGACAATTGTTATGATTTTAAGTCTTCATTCACTATGAACAGTGAAACCTATTGGTTCAAAGGCAAGATCTGTAAGGACAGAATTTAAACTATGAATAAACCTGACTCCATTCGCATTAATAAAGCCATCAGTGACAGTGGTTATTGCTCGCGCAGGCAAGCCGATGTCCTGATTGAAAAGGGCCATGTCACCATTAACGGAGAGGTGGCAACCCTGGGTGACCGTGCTATGCCGGAAGATGTGATCAAAGTGAATGGAGAACCAATCACTGAAAATGAGAACCTCGTATACATTGCGCTGAACAAACCTGTAGGCATCACCTGTACCACCGATAGGAGGATACCCGGAAATGTGGTTGATTTTATTGGGCACGAAGAGCGTATCTTCCATGTAGGCAGGTTAGATAAACCCAGTGAGGGATTGCTTTTAATGACCAACGACGGGGATATTGTAAATAAAATTCTTCGGGCGGGTAACCGCCATGAGAAAGAATATATCGTTAAGGTGGACCGTCCTATCACTCCCGATTTTCTAAAACGCATGCGAAATGGTGTTCCTATCCTGGATACGGTAACCAAGAAGTGTGAAGTTGAACAATTAAGCCGATATGTTTTTAGGATCATTCTGGTACAAGGGCTGAATCGGCAGATTAGAAGAATGTGTGAATATCTGGGTTACGAAGTACAGGAATTAAAGCGGATCCGGATCATGAATATAGAGCTGGGAAACCTGAAATCCGGAGACTGGCGTGATCTTACATCTGAAGAATTAAAAGGCTTGAAAGCTGCTGTTTCCGAATCGAAAAATGTCCCTCAAGTAGAACGTGATCAGTCTACTGGAGGCAAAAGGCGAAGACGTTAAGGAATTTTGCGAAAATATGTGTATCGCTTGGGTCTGTCAGGTTTTAGGAATAAAAAAACCGCACACCGATTGAGTAATGTGCGGTCATTTTCAACTAACTAACCAAATTAAATTTCAATTATGAAATCTCAACCATTTTCTTCAATGCTTTCTGCTTTTCTTCCTTCGGAATAGTGATATATAAGATCCCATCCGTGTAAGAAGCAGTTATATTTTCAACATCAACCGTCTCTGGTAATGTAAATGATCTTGTGAAGTTTCGGAAGCTAAATTCTCGTCTTGTGAATTTCTTGTCTTTATCTTCTGAATTGGTTTCTGAAGCAACCTCTGAAGATACTTTTAAAATATTTTCTTCAACTTCTATAGCAATTTTTTCTTTTGTTAAACCGGGCGCTGCCAATTCGATTACAAAATTCGCCAAATTTTCCTGAATATTTACAGCTGGGATGCTAAAGTTTTCATAATTAGGTACATCTAACCTGTTTTCTGTAAAAAAATCATCAAAAATTGACGGGATCCATCCTGTATTTCTTTTAACTAATTTCATATCATTTTATTTTAATGTGCGTAATTTATTATTACACTAGCAAAATAAAGTCCAAAGAAAGTTATAGGTCAAAATGACTGAAAATCAAGCCATACGACTGTCGTTTTGTCAAGTTGATCTAAAATAGGCACATTACTTTTATTCATTTGAATTACTTGTAGGAACATAAAGCTTATACTAGAAAAAATAAAGAATGTATCGAGCGGGAGATCAAATTATTCGACAATGCCATAGATACCTTCGAAAGTTCTACAGACATCGATAGAATTAAAGCGCTGGACAATTCTTAATTATAGTAGGTCTGAAATATCTGTATGAGTTCTTCTGCAGGGATAACCCTGTTTTCGTACTGCTGTGTTCTTAGAAGGATCTGGTCGATAGCCCCTGGACGAATCCCGAGTTTTAAACCGAAATTACGCACGACTTCCACTTCCTTCTGATGCGCTTCCCAGTCGACGTTCATGAGTAATATAAGCTTATGGAAATGTGTGATCCGCTCTATCTCCGAAACAATTGGCAAAGAAGGTAATGGATCTTCAATAAGATGATCTACCTCTTCCTGGGAAACGTTCATTCTGGATGCTATTCGTAATATGAAGTCGTATTCGGAGGCCATGATCTTGTCGTCGGCCTTTGCAAGTACGATCAGGTCGCTTATTAACGCGTGGTTCTTTGCTGTCTCCATGCCGCAAAAATAAAAAACCCCGGTCGATTAGGCCGGGGTTCTTCTGAAAAAATTCTGTTTATTTCTCAGATTTGATCTTTAATGGGATCACGTATTGTTTACCGTGTTCCAATTCAGAATCGAGAACCTGATAATTTAATCGTGATTTTACATAGCTTACTACTTCACTGTCCTCTGTGGCGACAGATAAAACGACGATCTCATTCTCGGCCGTTAAGGTAAAAAGCACCTGGGCCTCCATGTCGTGCTCAACAATGAACTCAGGATTCTTTAGTAATTTCTTTAGTTCTTTTGAAGTGGTCGTACCTTCTTCAATAGGAGCGGGATTCGCAGCAAATGCTGTCGTACTGGCAACAAGCCCTAAGGCAAGTAAAAACAATTTGAATCGTTTCATAGTTGTTCGTTTTAAGATTAATGAATAATTGATTGACTGAATGATTTATATATACTATAGACGCATTAGAAAATTTTATGTTACTCTATCAGGCCGGTTTTAACGCTACCTTAACCTTCATTAACATTAACTGTAACTTCAGAGTATAAAAAAAGCCCTTCTTCTGAAGGGCTTTTTACATTGTATTTTCTCTGTTTAAGACAGCACAGCCTGTACTTTATCGGCAGCCTCCTGGAATTCGATCGCGCTTTGCACATCCAATCCGCTATTGTCTATTAACTCTTTTGCGATATCGGCATTAGTTCCTTGTAGCCTAACAATTATTGGTACATTGATATTACCCATATTCTTGTAAGCATCCACAATTCCCTGTGCCACTCGGTCGCATCGTACAATACCTCCGAAGATGTTAACCAGGATCGCTTTTACATTTGGGTCCTTTAAAATGATCTTGAAAGCGGTCTCTACTCGTTCTGCATCTGCCGTACCTCCTACATCGAGGAAGTTGGCGGGTTCTCCTCCTGCCTGTTTTATAAGGTCCATTGTGGCCATGGCCAATCCGGCTCCGTTCACCATACAACCCACATTTCCATCCAGGTCTACATAGTTAAGCCCGACCGCCTTAGCTTCTACTTCGATTGGATTCTCTTCTCGTTCATCTCGTAATTCTGCGTAATCCTTATGGCGAAATAGTGCATTATCGTCCAGAGTAACCTTAGCATCTACAGCAATTATTTTGTCGTCGCTGGTTTTCAGTACCGGGTTGATCTCAAACAAGGAGGAGTCAGATTTAATGTATGCGGTGTACAAGGCACTCACAAATTTGGTCATCTTTTTAAAGGCAGTTCCGCTTAACCCGAGGTTGAAGGCAATTCGTCGTGCCTGAAACGGTAATAGACCAACGGCAGGGTCGATCTCTTCATGAAAAATTAAATGTGGCGTTTCCTCGGCCACTTTTTCTATATCCATTCCTCCTTCGGTAGAATACATGATCATGTTTCTGCCATTCCCTCTGTTGAGCAAAACGCTCATATAATATTCTTCCGGTTCACTGTCGCCCGGATAATAAACATCCTCTGCCACCAGTACCTGGTGTACTTTTTTCCCTTCTGCACTGGTTTGTGGGGTAATGAGATTCATACCAATGATCTGTCCAGCCAGTTCTTCAACTTCCTGGAGATTCTTAGCAAGTTTCACTCCGCCTCCTTTACCGCGGCCCCCTGCATGTACCTGGGCTTTTATAACGTGCCAGCCGGTACCCGTATCTTCGGTTAATTTTTTAGCAGCAGCCACGGCTTCAGCTGCCGTACTTGCTACAATCCCGCGTTGAATCTCAACGCCAAAACTATGTAAGATCTCTTTTCCCTGATATTCGTGTAAGTTCATGCTTTGTCTGTTTTTCGGCTGGACAAAAATACTAAATGCCCTGAGAATGGACTAATGTTTTTTAAAGATTGCCCGTCCTTTATATTTTCAGAGAAAATTAATAAAAAGCAATTCATAATCTACTAATTTTGTCGATTCAATTAAAAACACACACTGAAATGAATGATCAGGAACTTTTATCGGTAGTTCAGGAATATGGAAGTCCGTTGTATGTTTACGATACAGCCGTAATGCAAGCCCAGTATAAACGTTTACAAAAAGCCTTTACAGGTGTAAATAAAATACGCGTGCACTATGCGGTAAAAGCCCTGTCTAATATCTCTGTTCTTAAATATCTTCATTCACTAGGTGCTGGTATGGATACGGTCTCTATTCAGGAAGTACGTTTGGCCCTGGAAGCCGGCGTTCCAGCCGAGGAGATCATCTATACACCTAACGGAGTGTCTATGGAAGAAATAGAGAAAGCTGCTTCCATAGGGGTTCAGATAAATATCGACAACCTCTCCGTTCTGGAACAATTTGGAACAAAGCATCCAAAAACACCGGTTTGCATCAGGATCAACCCGCACGTGATGGCCGGAGGAAATACAAATATTTCGGTGGGACATATCGACAGTAAATTTGGAATTTCCATTCATCAATTACCCCATATCAAACGTATTGTAGCGAATACGGGCATGTTGATAAACGGTATACACATGCACACGGGAAGTGATATTCTGGACATTGAAGTATTCTTATACGCTTCAGAAATACTTTTTAAAACAGCCGAACATTTTAAAGATCTCGAATTTATAGACTTCGGAAGCGGATTTAAGGTACCCTATCGCGATGGAGACATCGAGACGAATGTGGAAGAGTTTGGGGAAAAACTGAGTACACGATTCAATGAATTCTGCCAATCATACGGAAGAGAACTTACCCTTGCCTTTGAACCCGGAAAATTCCTGGTTAGTGAAGCGGGAAAATTTCTCGCCAAAGTGAATGTTGTGAAGCAAACCACCTCGACCGTCTTTGCCCAGGTGGATAGTGGGTTTAATCATCTTATCCGGCCCATGCTCTACGGTTCACAGCACCATATTAGCAATATTAGTAACTCGGAGGGCAGGGAACGTTTCTACACCGTTACAGGTTATATCTGTGAAACAGACACCTTTGCCAATAACAGAAGAATTGCTGAGATTAGAGAAGGAGATATCCTGGCATTTCACAATGCCGGAGCCTATTGTTTCACCATGGCGAGTAATTACAACAGTCGTTACCGACCCGCCGAAATTCTCTGGCACAAGGGGAAGTCGCATGTTATAAGAGAGCGGGAGACTTTTGATGACTTAATCGTAAGACAGAAGGTATTGGATTTCTGAAACTTTCCCGAAAGAATTCGTTAACTTTAGGTGATGAAAAATTTTGAGCGAAATTACCTCTCAGGCCTAAGGAAACAATTCGAGTATTACAAACTTTTAGGCGAACGCACCTTCGATCAATTATCCGAAGAAGATCTGTTTTGGCGCTATAACGAAGCTAGTAATTCCATAGCTGTTATGGTGAATCATCTGTGGGGTAATATGATGTCGCGATGGACAGAATTTCTCAGCTCGGATGGTGAAAAATCCTGGCGCGAGCGGGATCTCGAATTCGAGGAAGTGATAAAGAGCAAAAAAGAGATGATGTTGAAATGGGAAGAAGGCTGGGCCTGTTTATATCAGGCGTTGGATTCTGTTAATCAAGGCAATATAGATCAAATGGTGTATATCAGGAACCAGGAGCACAGCATTCCTGAGGCGATAAACAGACAGTTGGCGCATTACGCCTATCACATCGGGCAGATCGTATATGTAGGTAGAATGATACGTGATCAACACTGGAAAAGTTTATCCATTCCGAAGGGAAGATCGGAAAACTTCAATCGTAAAAAATTTTCAGAAGAAAAACACAGAGCACATTTTACCGATGAGTTCCTCAAGCAAAATCCCGAATCCTAATTCGGATAATAACTTAACACCTATCTATGAACAGCATCATTCCTTATATCGCTTTTCCCGGCACCTGTAAAGAGGCCATGGAGTTCTATGCAGACACGCTCAATGGACGTATTACCGTAATGCAGTCCTTTGCTGAAGCGCCCATGGAAGTACCGGAACAAATACAGGACCGCATCTTTAATTCGGAACTAAAGGCAGGCAGCATTACGATAAAAGCATCGGATGATCTTCCAACCCACCCGGTCACTCAAGGTAGTAATATGTCCTTGTATGTTGTATTTCCGAACGCTGAATTGAAAACCGAGGTCTTTAATAAACTTTCGGATGGCGGCCAGGTGCTTTTCCCTATATCGGATAATTTTGGAATGCTCAAGGATAAGTTTGGAATTCAATGGATGGTGGTGCATCATGACGATTGATGCATTGCCCAAATCATATATAATATGAAAAATTTCGACTGGACGCAGTTTACACGTAAGATCGCTGTGAAAGCACCAATGCCGGTTATTTACGACGCCTGGACAAGATCCCACGAACTGGAACGATGGTTCCTTAGCGATGCCACGTTCTATAACAGTAATGGCGAAAAGGTTGATAAAGATTCTACTTATTCTGTTGGGGACCGCTATGAGTGGCAATGGTATCTTTGGGACGGAACCGAAGAAGGTGAGGTAAAGGAAATGAATGGGACGGACCACCTGCAGTTTACCTTCGCGGGCGAATGCTTGGTAGATATTAACCTTTCTACCATGGATGATTATACGGTGGTTTCGTTATCACAAAAGAACATCCCCACAGACGATCAAAATAAAATAAACACCAGATTGGGATGCGATAGTGGATGGTCTTTTTATCTGGTAAACCTGAAATCGATCTACGAAGGCGGCCTGGACCTGCGTAATAAAAACGAAAAATTAAAATCCATGCTCAACGCTTAAAAAGAATTTCATGAAAAACGCTTCACGAAAAATACTTCAAACACTAATAATCTTAATGTTTACTACCAACAGTAACCTCTATAGCCAGGATAAGAACATGGACCAAAAAGTAGACTCGTTGCTAAAGATAATGACCCTGGAAGAGAAAGTCGGCCAGATGAATCAATACAATGGTTTCTGGAATATCACCGGACCTGTTCCAAAGGAAGGTAACGCCAAATTAAAATACGAACATCTTAAAACAGGGATGGTTGGTTCTATGCTCAATGTTCGTGGAACGGAAAACGCGAGAAAATTACAGGAGATCGTTGTAAACGAAACACGTCTGGGCATCCCTTTAATTTTTGGTTTTGATGTAATTCACGGTCAAAAGACCATCGCACCCATTCCCCTTGCCGAAGCGGCTAGCTGGGATCTTGATGCTATAGA
>QQUG01000062.1 GCA_008501705.1 Flavobacterium sp. | reverse complement strand
AAAAGAAACGTTTCGATGCGGCATTGAGAAGAAAACAACTTAGCCTTGTCCTCGCTGGAAAAATGGCGCCAAAAGATGCGACCGAACTCAAGGCTCTGTTCGAATAATCTCCTGCCGAACTGCTGGCTTAAATAAGGATTTTAGATAGAATAAATCCAGTTGATTAATAGAGTATTAGCTTGTCATAGTTCCTGTTTTTTAACTGTTTTAACTATTGTTATTTTATCACTTTTGAATATATTTGAAATTCTTATGTTTTTTTTGATCACATTTGAAAACTATACATTCTAATTCTAATTCTAATTTTTCTAAAAAATCAACTATGAAAAACTTTACCTTTTTCTCGATTAATCGGAAAAGTGTAAGTTTTTTGGTCATGATATTTGCCTTCGCATTAGCATCTGCCCAAAATTCATACACGATCACGTTTCAGGATGAAACAATCGAAATGCCGGAGAATATTGATACCTTTCAGTGGAATCAATTTCCCGAATCTGCGCACTTGCGCGACGGCTACATCGGTTGGGTTCAATTCTATGAAACGCCATCGCAAAGTGTTCAGGACCTGTTTGCTGCAAATGGGCTTGATTTGATCAGCTATATTCCGCACCACACTTACTTATTCCGTTTTCCGGAAAACACCTCTATTTCTTTTTTACAGAACAATGGGGTTCGATCTATAGTACCTGTGGAAGGCAGATTTAAGCTTTCGGAAGACCTTAAAAACGGCAATATTGGTAACTGGGCTACAGATGGCGAAAATTACGTAGTTACGTTACAGTATTATCCTTATGTTGACGCTCAGTTTGTAATTGCCGACCTGGCAACTCAGCAGATTTCAGTAAAGCAACAGTATGCCGGATCAAATAATATCGATCTTGTAATTCCTAACGACTGCCTTGAGACGCTTTCAAGCCAGCCATATGTTAAATGGGTGGAGGTTATTGTTGCGCCTTCGGTTCCCGATAGTGAAAAAGGTCGTACGATCCACAGAGCTAACCTTCTGGATACTCAAACCCCAGGAGGAAACAACTTTACCGGTTTGGGTGTAGGAACTCTGTGTCGTGATGATGGCCCTGTAGGACCTCATATCGATTTCCAGGGACGTCATAACGGCCCGCTTAATCCAGTTGCCAATGGATCTAGTCATGGTGACGGTGTATCCGGAATTATGGCCGGTGCAGGTAATTTAAATGCACTCAACCGGGGAATGGCCGCTGGATCAGATCTTTTTGTAGTTCAATATGCCGCGAATTTCCTTGATGGCAATACAGTAACACTAATTAACAATGGCGATGTTCAGGTAACTAATTCGTCTTACAGTAATGGATGTAATGCGGGTTATACCAGTATTACACAAACTGTAGATACACAAATTAATACCATTCCTACCTTACTGCATGTATTCTCTGCCGGAAATTCCAACGGTCTTGACTGTGGATATGGAGCAGGAAATCAGTGGGGTAATATCACTGGAGGTCACAAGCAAGGAAAGAACGTAATCGCTACTGCCAACCTTTTTGAAGATGGAGTACTTGTAAGCTCAAGTAGCCGTGGTCCTGCTCATGACGGAAGAATCAAACCAGATATCTCTGCTCACGGACAAGGACAGATCTCTACAAACCAAAATAACACCTATCAGACATTTGGTGGAACTTCTGCTGCGTCACCCGGTATTGCCGGTGTTTCTGCTCAGTTATACCAGGTTTATATGGAAGAAAATGCGGGAGCATTTCCAGAATCTGCACTTATAAAAGCAGCCTTATTGAATACTGCCAACGATATGGGTAATGTAGGTCCCGATTTCAAATTTGGATGGGGACTTGTTAATGCCAACAGAGCAGCACTCTTACTTCAGGATGACAGATACCTAAGTAGTACAGTTGCTCAAGGTTTAACTAATACACACACGATCAACGTGCCAGCAAATACCACACAAGTGAGATTTATGGTATACTGGTCTGATCCGGCTGCAACGCCCGGTGCAGACCCTGCCTTGGTAAATGATCTTGATCTTGTAGTTACAGATCCATCTTCAGGAACTCATTTACCATGGGTACTTGATCATACGCCTAATCCCGTAAATCTTGATACTCCTGCAACCAATGGTCCTGATCACCTGAACAATATGGAACAGGTATTGATCAACAACCCGGCTGCCGGAGACTACGATATCGACATTACAGGTTTCAATGTACCAGTAGGACCTCAGGACTACTACGTAGTATACGAGATAATCACGGATAACCTGGTGCTTACCTATCCAAATGGCGGAGAAGCACTTCTTAATGTTGGTACTCATATCATTCACTGGGATGCTACAAATACAACTGGTAACTTCCTTCTTGAATATTCAACAGATAATGGTTCTAATTGGAATACTATTGGTAACGCAGCTTCTACAGTAACAAACTATGAGTGGAGTGTTCCTAATGATGTAACCGGAGAAGCTCTGGTTAGAATTTCCAGTGGTGCATTCTCCGATACCAGCGACGATGTATTCTCATTAGCCGGCATAGTGGGTGGTGTAGATGCCATTCAAGTTTGTGAAACCACAGCAACTATTAGTTGGATAGCACTTCCAGACGCAGAGGAATACGATCTGTACATGCTTGGTGACGAGTATATGGAAGTTGTTGGAACAACTACAGATACCGAAATTACGGTTCCTATCGTTGACGGTGAGAACACAGATTTCTGGTATGCAGTTGTAGCCAGAAACACAACCGAAGGATGGAGAACGCTACGTACAGTTGCCAAAATTCATTCTAGTGGATTGTTAGATTGCGATCCTCTTGGTGTGGAAGATATAGTTTTAGGAAACATCGTGATGTCTCCTAACCCTGCATCAGACCAGGTAACTATCTCGTTAAGCGATACCAACTTTAGCAATTTTGAAATTACAATTGTTAATAGTCTCGGTCAAACACTTCAAACAATTAACGAAAAAGCCCTAAATGGTACAAGTGAAGCTACACTTAATGTGTCTAGCTATCGTACCGGGTTGTACTTTGTTACTATTGAAATTGACGGACAATCAACAACCAAGAAATTGGTGATCAAATAAGAGAGATCATTCTCAATAAAAAAAGGGAGCCGAATGGCTCCCTTTTTTTATTACATCTTATAAACCCAATCGGCAGGATTTAAACGGCTGCTGTTCTGATAGATGAGGAATTTCAATACGGTTTTTCCGGTGAGTCCATTGGTGAAAATTGTCCCCAATTCCTGTTTGGTACTTACCTTATCCCCTTTCTTTACTGCCAAGCTCTCCAGGTTATAATAAACAGAAATATAATTTCCATGTCTTACAAACACAGCCATAATACCTTGTTTCGATTTCTGTACCTGGAAGACTTCACCATTGAATACAGCTCTGGCCTTTGCATTTTTTTCGGTGGCGATCTCAACACCGCTGCTAAAAGTGGTTATATTGGGTAATTGAGGATGCCTCTGGTTTCCATATCGGCGTATCACCACACCCTTTTCCACCGGCCAGGGTAATTTGCCCTTGTTGGTACTGAAATTTGCCGCCAGGGCTTTTGCCTCGGCGGTCATGGCAAAAGTTTCGGCCGTTCCCCTGGTTACCTTGGTGTCTGAGCTGTTATTAGATTCGGCAATAGCAGCCTTGATGATGGCATCGATCTGTTTATCGATAGCATCTGCTTCCCGTTGCTTGGTTCTTATCTGAGCAGCAAATTTACCCTCATCCTTCTTCAAAGATGCTATTAGCGCCTCCTGATCCTTCTTTTCTTTAGCCAGGGTTAGCCTGGTTTTTTTATTCTGCTCTATTAATAATTGCTTCTGATTCTTCTGCTCGATCAGTCCGGCATTAAGGAGCTGGAGCTGGTCCGTCTTTTCTTTAATTCTTTCTCCCTGCTCTTTTCTATGCTTGGCGTACTGTTTCATATACTGAAGCCTTTTATACGCCTGCAGAAAGTCGTCTGATGACAAGAGAAACATCACCCTGCTTTGCTGGGACCTGCTTTTGTACGACTTCTTGATCATAGCGGCATAGTCCTCCTTGAGAGACCTTAACTCTTCCCTAAGCGTCTCCATTTTGTTGAGATTATCATTGATCTCCCTGGTTAACAGGTTAGCCTGCTGGTTGGTAACACGAATGAGATTCTCTGTAGCCCTGATGCGTTGATCTAGGTCCTCTACCTGGGTCAACACAGACTTTTGCTCACCCCTGGTCTTGAAAAGTAGTGAGTTTATTTGCTTGATCTCCTCCATGATAGCCTGTCTCTTCGCTTCCAGTTCCTGCTGTTTTTTAGACTGAGCATGCATTGAGGCCGTAGCGAGAATCAGGCAGCAGAGCACTGTGAGGAATAACTTTATCTGTTTCATCGGCCAAGGTCTATTGGTTCAAAACCCTGTGGTATGTCGAAAGGAAAACTCACCGAAACGTTCAGGTCTATTTTTCTGTAAGTGACCTCTATTTTTGTTCGCGAATCCCCTTCCTTAGAGTTGATCGAAATCTCTGAAGGATAGAATGCTCCTTCAATCTGCTGATACGGGCCGTAGTTCACTGTTAGCATCCTGTTAGCTTGAGGCTGGGACAAGCTGGCAGAGGCAACTTTAAAGTTATCCGGATTGAGGAATAAGCTATGAATGAAATTCTCGAGCTGCCGTTTGGGAGATAGCTTGTATTTGTTGTTCACTACCTCTGAAGTATAGGTGCTTTTATTCATATTGAACATCGTCTGGCCCAGTAATATAGCCTGGGTTTTTTCAAAATCAACATCGGTTCCCAACCATTTACTTAGCAACCTGAAATCTCCGTCGAAATAGGTGTTTGAAATAGTTTCGTAATAACTCACTTTTTCGGGTGTGATAAAGACTTTTGCAAGGGTAATTCCCAACAGCGAAGCTTTTATCCATATCTTTTTATCTTTCTCCATCCTCAGGCTAACCGTCATGCTTTGCGATTTCTTTTCATCCTCATATTCCACTTTGATCCTGCCCGCCATGGTAGAGAATTTTGGCGAGGCTAGCTTGTGGGTAGAGATTATGTCCTTTGCCTGCAGCGATGCATTAGCAGTTTCGGTACCGTTAACCCCTTTCAGCCCTTTACAGGAATGTAAGAGCACAAGTATAAACAGAAATAATAAACTCTTTCTCATGATCAATTCGCTATGTTAATTTCTGAAGCTTTCTTTGCAAATGATATGGCTTTTGCCTCATTGCCTTTATTAGAATAGGCAATACTCAACTGTTCATAGAAATCCTTTTCCATTTTAAGATCGTCTAACAGATAATCGGTTCCGGTTTCTAAACTTTCTATCGCTTCATCGGGATTTCCCAATTCTATATTAGCCACTCCGTTTATAAGATATAACAAAGGTTGCGCAGGGAATATCTCCAGAGCCTCGGCGCTGGCGACGGCTGCTTCGCTGTATTTTTTAAATTCGATCTGTAATAACAAGGTGTTTTTCACCAGGCTATAATTATCTCTGTCGTTAGCCATTCCTTTTTCATAAAACTGAAGCGCCTTTTCCTTTTGTTCTTTAGCCAGGTAATAAAGTCCCAGCTGTTCGTAAACCTGTCCGGAATTTTCATCGCTGAAAGACCCAACAACGGCCTCCAGTCTGTCCTCATATCCGGGATGTTGGTTAGCAAATCCTATAAAATCCCCCAGCACACGATACTTGCTGTCTTTGTCTATTACATTAGAGGAGAACACTATCTCCATAGAATGTAAGGCCTTTTCTACTTCCCCGTCGTCCAGATAAAATTTATAGAGTGCCAGATGCACTAATTCGGAGTCCGGTTGATTCTTCAAGAGTTGCTGAGCTGTTTCATATGCTTTTTTAGAATCACCCTGTTCACTGTATAGAAAGATCAGATTAAGGTAATCCTGTTCTTTCTTGGGGTTCTTATCTATCTTATCCTCCAGGTTTGTTATGGCTCCTTCGGTATTTCCTGTAACTTTATAGATCTGGCGGCGCAGTGCATTCCGAAGAACACTTTCTCCCCAATCCTCGTCTAGTTCATCCAGGATCTCCAATGCCTTGTCATATTGTTGAGTAAGGTGGTATAGATTGGCAAGATCCTCTTTGTAATCGGTATCGTATTTGGTAAGTTTTTCAACCAGGGGAATAGCCGCATTATAATTCTGTTGCTGGTAATACACATCGTAAAGGGCTTCAAGTACGTCCAGACGCTCGCCCATACTTTCCAACACCAGGTTATACATACTTTCGGCTTCTTCATACTGCTTTAAATAGGCGAAATTCTTTCCCATTTCAAAACGAACCACAGCAGTATTCTCTTTGTCTCCTTTGGCAACCATTTCCGCCTTTCGAAGTGCGGTTAATGCCAATTCATAATTCTCGATCCCCTTTTGTTTCAGGCCTTCGAAGAAATTCTCCTGAAAAGCGTCACTCACATTTCCCAGATCGTCGGTAGGTGGTTCCTCCTCCTGAGCGAACATACTGCCCGTAATATGGAAGACCACAACCAATAATAGAAGCAGATATGAGTGTTTTTTTATCATTTTAATTCTGAATAATCTCCAATGCTTACATTGGTGAAATTCCCATCGAAGGTGGCGTAATTGCCAATCATAGCATTGTCTAAAGTAGCATTTTTTATGACCGCCTCCGTCTGAATTATACTATTCTTAACGGTACTATCCTCAATTATTGTGCCTTCTCCCACAGAAACATGAGGCCCCAGCACGGTGTTTTTTAGAACAACGCCTTCACCAATAAAGCAAGGTGGAATGATCTGTGAGTTTTCGGTAGTGATGTTGTCTGCTACTAAGTATGCGTCTTTTTTAGACAGAATATCGAGCATTCTGGCATTGGTTTCAACAGTAACTTCCTTATTTCCGCAATCCATCCATTCGTCCACAGTTCCTGTTTTAAACACTTTCCCATTATCGATCATTCGCAAGATCCCGTCGTTTATCTGATACTCCCCGCCATGAATGATATTATTGTCCAGTACATACTGTAATTCATTCTTTAAAACGGCTACATCCTTAAAGTAGTAAATACCTATTACGGCCTGATCGCTCACAAATTGGGAGGGCTTTTCTACCAATTCAACGATCTCGTTCCTCTCGTTTAGTTTTACCACTCCGTAGGCCTCCGGATTTTCTACTTTCTTGGTCCAGATCACACTATCGGCCTCCCTGTCAAGGTCGAAATCGGCAAGAATAAGGGTGTCTGCGTATGCGATCACCGCCGGGCCCGAAAGTGAGGGTTCGGCACACATAATGGCATGTCCGGTGCCTTTGGGAACCAGTTGTCTGTAAATACTACAACTGGCCCCGAGTTCGTTAGCCAGTTTCTCAAGATTTGCCACAACCTCATCTCCAAAAAATGCCGGATCTCCCAGGATGAACGCGATCTCATCGATCTCCTCCTTCAGGATATGAGCAATTTCTGTAACCAGTTGATGCACTATGGGGCGTCCGGCAACGGGAATTAACGGTTTAGGAATTGTTAAGGTATGAGGGCGTAGTCGCGATCCGCGGCCAGCCATTGGGACAATGATCTTCATAAATTAGTTTCAGTATTAATCTTACGTTTTATTGTACTCCGGTGCTTCCAAAGCCTCCTGTTCCTCTCTCGGTTTCCGATAATTCATCCACTTCTTCCCAAATGGCGCGCTCGTGTTTCGCAATGACCAACTGGGCGATCCGTTCACCATTCTCGATAGTAAATGGCTCGTTGGAAAGGTTAACCAAAATAACCCCTATCTCGCCACGATAATCTGCATCTATGGTCCCTGGTGAATTCAATACCGTGATGCCTTTCCTGGCAGCAAGGCCGCTTCTTGGACGAACCTGGGCTTCGTAACCAATAGGCAGCTCGATAAATAAGCCTGTTTTCACAATAGCGCGCTCCAGGGGCTGTAAAGTGGACGGTTCGGGGACATGGGCCCGAAGATCCATTCCGGCAGAATAAATGGTCTCATAATGTGGAAGTGGATGTTCCGAAGTATTTACTATTCTAATCTTCATCTCTTCAATATGCGCTTAAGTTGTTTCTTTTCAGAAATAAATATCCAGGACAAAAATACCAATAATAATGCTGAGCCAATGATTAAATTTCCATCGAAAACATAAAAGGACAAGGCCGAAAAACCTACCGATAACATCAAGTATCCTCCAATTGCTTTCAGCTTGTAAGGTACTGCATAGTTTCGTTGACCTAAGATATACGAAATAACCATCATACTGCCGTAGGCAGCGAGGGTGGCAATGGCAGAGCCTTTATAGCTGATCACGGGAATGAGTAAGAGGTTAAGAATAAGTGTGATCATGGCCCCAACTACCGAAATTATGGCCCCATACTGGGTTCGGTCTGTAACTTTATACCAAACGGATAGATTGTGATAGATCCCCAGGCACAGGTTGGCCAGCAGAATGATGGGGACAACAACCAGGGCGTCCCAGAACTTGGGGTCCGGAATGAGTATTCGCTTAAAAATATCTATATATACGATCACAAATAACAGGATCGCACTTCCGAAGATGGTAAAGTACTTGGTAATAGTGGCATAGGTCTGTTTTGCATTCTCATCGCTGGCGTGATTAAAGAAAAAAGGTTCTATTCCCAGCCTGAACGCCGTGGCAAAAAGGGTCATAAAAACTCCCAGTTTATAACAGGCGGCGTAAACCCCAACTTCTGCGTCGGCAATATCTTCAGGAAGCAGATACTTCAGTAATATCTTATCGAAGGCCTCGTTAATTGAAAAGGCAATTCCGGCGATTAGGACAGGCATCGCATACTTAATCATTCCTTTCCAGAGAGTAGGGCTAAATTTAAATCCGATACGTATATACAGCGGAGACACTATAAGTAGGGTTATAGCGCTGGCAATAAGATTGGCGATAAATACATAAGCCACTCGTGTATCGGTTAACAGAATGGATTCCCAAAATGATCCGGGATTGCTTTCGGTCCAGCCCGGTAATACAAGGAAAAAGAACAGGTTAAGGCCGAGATTGATGGCCACGTTGAAGATCTTGATAACCGCATAACGCATGGGTTTCTCGTTGGCGCGAAACCAGGCGAATGGCAGAACAGCCAATGCGTCCAGTGCCAGGATGATAAGGCCATAGGTAATAAATTCGCTTCTAAAGTCCAGGAAAGCAGCCAATGAATTGTTGAAAAACAGCGTAATGCCGAGGAAAACAGCTGTGGAGATCGCAACCGATGTTAAAGCAGTAGACTGGACCAGCGCTTTCTGGCTATCATGTTTATTAATATACCGAAAAAAGGCAGTTTCCATACCGTAGGACAGCAGTACATTCCCTAATATGAGGAAAGCCATTAGGGTGGCATAAACGCCGTATTGTTCCTTCCCTAAAACCGAAACATAGAGTGGCACCAAAACGATCCCAAGCGCTCTGGGTAAAACGGTGGCTAGTCCGTAGATAAAAGTCTGCTTGAATAATTTCCTGAAAATGCTCAAAGTTTTCGGAGGCTAGTTTTCGTTCTTTGGTCTGGTAGAGGGGTATGCGATCATTTCTTTCCTGCGCATATCGCGAACTATAGTGTATTTCAGTACATCCATATACCGATAAGCAATAACCGCTTCATTGTGTTCAAGATTAAATGGAAAGGGTTCAGGTGGAGTATTTACAGCCTCTTTAACCGGGTCTATATCCATGATCATATCTTTATCATCATTCTTAAAATATCCAGCGTATTGATTCCGGGTCTGTGGTGAAATTTGTGCTTCTGTAATTTTTTTTCTGAAGTAGATCTTCTCTATCACCACATTGTCTGTAAAATTTTCGAGTGTTATATAAACATTGGTTCCGGAGCCTCCTTCCTTTATCCCGGCAACCCAGTCCTGGTAGTAGGCGTCCTTGATGCTAAATGGCGGATCCTGTTCCAGTTTATAAGCCCCGTTCCCGGATTTACCACCTCCGCAATTGGCAAATAATACCATAAAAAATACGGGCGTAAAGAACTGTAAGAAATGTGAATATGTTTTCATAACGGGTGGAAATAAAAAGCCCTGCCATAAAGGTACAAAAAAGCCTTCCGTAAATGCGGAAGGCTTCTTCAAGTATTATAAAAAAGCTTTTATCCGGCAAGCGCTTCTGCACCACCAACGATCTCAAGGATCTCGCCTGTAATGGCAGCCTGTCGGGCCTTGTTGTATTCGAGGGTAAGGTCTGCTTTTAATTCGGAAGCGTTGTCTGTTGCTTTGTGCATGGCCGTCATTCGGGCACCATGTTCACTGGCAACACTATCGCGGATGGCTTTAAAGAGCTGCGTCTTTAAACTTTTCGGAATTAATTCCTCTACGATCTTTTCCTTATTAGGTTCGAAGATATAATCTGCGGCCCCTTTTTGTTCGGTTGCATCCGTAGCAGGAGGTAATATGGGCAGGAATTGCTCATTCATCACGATCTGTGTAGCTGCATTCTTAAACTTGTTGTACAGCAATATTATCTTATCGTAATTCCCTTCTGCATACTGATCCATTAGCGATTGGGCGATGGTAGAAACATTTTCGAAGGAAAGATCATCAAAGATCGCGTTGTTATTCTCAACTACCGTTTCGGTTTTGGACAGAATATCATTTCCTTTTTTTCCAATGGTAACAAAATCCACCTTCTTCCCGCCAAAGTCCTCTTCCATGGTTCTTCTGGCCTCTTTAACGATATTACTGTTAAAGGCCCCGGCCAGTCCACGGTTGGAAGTTATGGCAACTACAAGTACTTTATTCACTTCGCGCTGGTCTGCAAATTTACTTCCGCTGTCTCCATCCAGTGTAGCACTTAGATTTTGAAGTAGTTCGGTAAGTTTATTTGCATACGGCCGCATGGCAGTAATAGCATCCTGGGCTTTTTTCAACTTTGCAGCAGAAACCATTTTCATGGCACTGGTGATCTGCATGGTCGATCCTACCGAGGTGATTCTATTTCGTATTTCCTTAAGATTAGCCATCTTTTAGCGTATAGTTACGAATTCGAATTAGTTATATTTTGCTGAAACGTCTTTAGCAACTGCAGAAAGTGTATCGATAACCTCATCGGTAAGTTTTCCTGCTTTTAGTGTGTCTAAGGCGTCTCTGTGTTTAGCATTTAGCAATTCCAGATAATCTCTCTCAAACTCCTTTACTTTCTCTACAGGAACGTTACGCAACAGGTTCTTAGAACCGGCGTAGATGATCGCTACCTGGTTTTCCACGGTAAAGGGGTCGTTTTGAGCCTGTTTCAGGATCTCAACGTTTCGCTTACCTTTTTCAATAACATTCATTGTGGCAGCGTCCAGATCACTACCAAACTTGGCAAATGCTTCCAGTTCACGGAACTGTGCCTGGTCAAGTTTCAGGGTTCCGGCAACCTTCTTCATGGATTTAATCTGGGCATTACCACCTACTCGGGATACAGAGATCCCCACGTTGATCGCAGGACGAACACCGGAGTTAAATAGATCCGACTCCAGGAATATCTGTCCGTCTGTAATAGAGATTACGTTGGTAGGAATATATGCCGATACGTCTCCCGCCTGTGTTTCAATGATCGGAAGTGCAGTAAGAGATCCTCCTCCTTTTACCAGTCCTTTAATAGACTCCGGAAGGTCGTTCATGTTCTGTGCGATAGAATCGTCATCGATAACTTTCGCAGCACGCTCCAATAATCTTGAGTGAAGGTAGAATACATCCCCTGGATAGGCTTCACGTCCCGGTGGACGACGAAGAAGTAGAGATACTTCACGATATGCTACCGCTTGCTTAGAAAGATCATCATAAATAATAAGTGCCGGTCTTCCCGTATCGCGGAAATATTCCCCGATCGCTGCTCCGGCGAAAGGAGCATATACCTGCATTGGTGCAGGATCTGATGCGTTTGCAGCAACTATGGTTGTATAAGCCAAAGCACCTTTCTCTTCAAGTACTCTAGCAATGTTCGCAACCGTTGAAGCTTTCTGTCCAACTGCAACATAGATACAGTAAACAGGTTCTCCGGCATCGAAAAATTCTTTTTGGTTAATGATGGTGTCGATACAAACCGTGGTTTTCCCTGTCTGACGGTCACCAATAACAAGCTCACGCTGTCCTCTCCCCACTGGGATCATGGCATCTACAGATTTAATACCCGTTTGAAGTGGCTCATTTACCGGCTGGCGGTAAATTACACCCGGAGCTTTACGCTCTAATGGCATTTCGTAAGTTTCTCCGGCGATAGGGCCTTTTCCATCGATGGGTTCTCCCAATGTATTTACAACCCTCCCAACGATTCCTTCACCAACATTGATAGAAGCAATTCGCTGAGTACGTTTTACAGTAGCTCCTTCCTTGATCTCTTTAGAAGGGCCTAATAATACGACACCAACATTGTCTTCTTCAAGGTTTAGTACAATTCCTTCTAAACCATTTTCAAACTCAACTAGTTCCCCGTATTGAGCATTTGCAAGTCCGTATACACGAGCAATACCATCCCCAATTGTGAGAACTGTTCCTACTTCATCTAATGAAGCGGTCGCTTCAAAACCTGAAAGTTGTTTCTTTAAAATCGCTGAAACTTCAGCTGGTTTTACTTCTGCCATTTTATAAAAGTTTTAGGCCGGTTTATCAAGGCCGGATCTTTAATTTACTGTAAATTCTCTTCTAAGTTTGTTTAAATTATTCGAGATACTCGCATTGTATTGCAAGTCTCCAACGCGAAGGATAAATCCTCCGATGATAGATTCGTCTATCGTGTTTTCAAGGGAAACCGATTCGCTTCCTGTTAGATCTTTTACTTTGGAAAGCACCTGGGCTTCAATTTCGGAAGACAAAGGAACTGCCGTGGTCACCTGGGCTACAATAACGCCTTTGGCCAGGTTGTATAATTTCACATAGCTCTCCGCAACCCCGCCCATTAGACCTATTCTTCGGTTCTCAACCAAAGTATTGATTAGGTTTTTAGTGTTCTGGGTTTTATTTCCGAAGATCTCCAGCAAGGAGGCTTTCTTATCGGAGGCTTTGATCACCGGGCTCTGAAGTACAGAACGCAATTCTTTGCTTCCTCGCAAGGTGTTTAAAACATCCTGCATATCGCCAAATACATCCTTGGCTACATTATCTTCCTGCGCCTGTTGTAAAACTGCTTTCGCGTAGCGTATGGCTGCTTTGCTTCCCTTCATTCCTAAATTAGTTTAGCTTGGCTTCGTCCAACATATTCTCAACCAGTTTAAGCTGCTTGTCTTTGTTTGAAAGTTCGGCTTTCACCACTTTCTCGGCTATGTCTACAGACATGATAGCTACCTGGTTCTTCAATTCTGCGATGGCGGCTTTCTTTTCATTCTCAATGGCAGCCTGCGCATTGGCGATCAATTTATCGGCCTTTTCTTTGGCATCACCTTCGGCATCTGCGATCATCTTTGCCTTGATCTCACGGGCTTCCTTAAGCATGGCTTCACGTTCCAAACGCGCCTCTTTAAGGATTCGCTCGTTATCGGCCGTTAGATTTTCCATTTCCTTTTTTGCGGCTTCAGCCGAAGCCAAAGCTTCGCGAATAGATTGCTCTCTGTTGTTCACAGTTCCTACAATAGGTTTCCATGCGAACTTCTTCAATACGAAGAATAGAACAGCGAAGGAGATGAAAGTCCAAAAAATCAATCCAACATCAGGAGTTACTAAATTCATTTTCTATGTTTTTTTAATCTTTAAAGTTTTAATAAAAAAGGCGGTGCAACCAACCGTTGCACCGTTCCTTTTTATTTTGCAATAAGTGATACTACTACCGCGAAAAGTGCTACCGCTTCAACGAAGGCGATAAGTACAATTGCAGAAGCTTGTATTTTTCCCTGCATCTCTGGCTGGCGCGCGATTGCGTCCATTGCAGATCCTCCAATTCTACCAATACCGATACCGGCACCAATAGCTGCAAGACCAGCACCAATGGCTGCGAAAGGAACGTAACTTACTACGTCTTGAATTAATGCTAAACTACTCATAGTGTTTACTTATTAAAGATTAATTAATGTTCATGTTCTTCCATGGCACTACCTATATATAAGGCAGAGAGCATGGTAAATATGTAGGCCTGAATGGCTACTACCAGTACTTCTATCACACTGATGAATACCGAAAAGAATACCGATGCGGGCGAAACCCATACCGTCTTCGCAATAAAGATCAGGGAGATCAAACTAAGTACTATAATATGTCCCGCGGTGATGTTTGCGAACAAACGAATCATGAGCGAGATTGGTTTTATAAATATTCCTAAGAATTCTATAGGAGCCAGGAAGATCTTCATTGGTACAGGTACACCCGGCATCCAGAAGATATGCTTCCAGTAATCTTTGTTCGCTACCACTGTAGTGATCACAAAAGTGATCAATGCGAGTACAAAGGTAAATGCGATATTTCCACTTAGATTGGCACTGAAGGGAAAGAAAGGAATCAGTCCCATGATGTTGTTGATCCAGATAAAGAAGAACAACGTAAGCAGGAATGGCATGTATTTTTGGTATTTCTTCTCTCCAATATTAGGGATAGCCACTTCATCTCTTATAAAGACCACAAGGGGCTCTGTGAACTTGGCAATTCCTTTAGGTACACCCGCCTTATCGTATTTTCTGGCAGACAATCCAAATATCAGGACAAGCAGCAGAATGGAAAAGAACATGGAGAAAACCAATTTGGTAATGGAGAAATCCATGGGTGCCGCATTCGAGGGATGATCTCCCTCGCCCATCGTTATATACGATCCATCGGCATTAGGAGATTCGCTGGCGTAGTATATTTCTTCGTGGTATTTTACAAATTTCTGCTCGTCTTTTTCAACAACGACCTTTCCAGAATCGTCATGATGAAATTCACTGGACATAAAAGATACCAGGCCATTTTCAGTCCAAAGGATCACAGGAAGCGGAAAAGAAACAGCGTGACCTTTCCAGTCTAAAATGTGAAAATCATGCGAGTCTGTAACGTGGTGCATGATCATTTCAGTAACATTGAACTCTTCGTCTTCGGCTCTTTCGTTTTTTACTTCAGAAGTAATTGGGGCCGCTAAAACCGAGCCAACTGATATCATAAAAAACAGCCCGATAAACAGGCTTCTAACAATAGTAAAATTCGTAGTTTTCAATGTAGTGCGTTTGCGGTTCTGAAATTCGGTGCAAATGTACTAATAGTAAATGAATTGACAAACTATCTGCTAGTTTGTTTCCTCCTTTTTGAAAAAAATGTTCAGTTGAAAAATTTCGAATCCTAAAAACAAAAAATACGGGATGAAAAAATTGATCACATCCACCACTGCATTCTCTGCTTTACCAGCAAATAATGGCAATAGAAAGACAATGGCAAGTGCCATTTTAGAAATGGTAAGGATGAGAAATAAGTTATAGGTCTTAGTATATCCCCTGGCCATCAGTGTTCTAATAATAAGAAAGACCAGCAACACCAGGACAGCATTAAATGTATAGATCGCCCATAGTGGAAAATACAAGGTGATTTCAGGAAAAAAAGTCAGGAAAATATAGAAATGAATGGCAAAAAGCAAGAGGGTAAAACCGAGCCATTTGATAAGGAAAATGGGTAGATCTTTTTTCATGAATCTTTGTCTTGCTTTTTCGAAAAGTCGGTTACTTGCTTCACAACAAAATACATAGAGATCCCTACAGCCAGTAAACTGCAAATTATCGTGAATAAAGAATATTCATTTGGATAGATCTCGTCGAGCTTGATTCCCCCAAAGGTACCCAGCACAATAATTGCAATCATTTGAAATGCAATTCCCGAAAAGCGGGCGTAGCTATTAATTCTGCTGTTCCGCTTTTGGTTTTTGGATTCTTTGGGTTCTGTCAAAAGGGTGGTTTTGAGATTTTTTGTCCTCCGTATCAGTAGCGTCAACGCTTAGGTTGCTTTTGGCTTTTTGCGAACCTTTCATCTCACAGGATGCGTTAAAAGTGGCTCCCGGTTCGACAGCTAATTTGCCAACCATCACATCGCCGGTGATCCTGGCGGTAGCCTTTAAAGTTAGCGTTCCGGAAACATCCAGTTTTCCATCAAAAGATCCTTCGATATCCGCATTCTCACAAGTTAATGTTCCTGTGATCGTTCCTGTCTTTCCAATAACAACTTTGGAAGGTGTTTTCACATTCCCATCGATCTCGCCATCGATGCGGAAAAATCCTTTCGACTGGATATCTCCCTTAAGTTTTGTTCCTTCGTTAATTCTGTTTTGGCTTGCTGTTGGTTCCATATTCTTTTTGTCTTTTTTGTCTGAAAACATAGTTAGTTTAATTAAAGGGGATTAACGTTTTCTATTCGACAGTATCAAACTTCAAATAATCTTCCAGATTCTTATGGATTTGAACGATCTTGTAATTTGGAGATGATATCTCGAAAAATGGTTTCTTGATCTTATATTTCTTGTCTTCATTGAGTACCTGGGCAAGGCCGCGGGCACCAAGTTTAGTGTTCAGTCCGTGAATTATAACAAATATAGTCTCCGGATCATAGTAATCTATAGAAGTAGACATTTCGCTGTCGTATCTTCTTTCTGTAATAAATTTATCTATTTTTTCCTGTAATTCGGTTGCCGCTTCTCTATCGGTGGCAGAGAACTGATATACCACCTTCCATTCGTTGCTCGGGTCGTCTGCACTGGCCACAAAATCCTTAGCCGCCAAATGTGGCAACACCCTGGAATAGATCTCCTGTGCCTTTTTACCTTCTTCGGAATTTGGGTAGTTAAGGGCTACAAAGTTCAATGCTTTCTTATACGCTTCGAACCCATCCTTACGTGCAAGGGCAGTAGCCTTCAGCATTTCCAGTTTCGGAACAATATCATTACCGTTGTAAATAGTGATATACTCCTCGGCGGTGTCGATCACTTGCTGGTAGTTGTTAGCCTCGAACTCCTTGTAAAGTGCTTTGTATTTAAACTCCGGACTGGACTCATCTGTTGCCAATATGGCATTGGGGTTTCGCAGTATTTCGGCATATCTAGACTCGGGATGATTATTTATGATATCATTTTTATACTTCTCGGCAAGGGACGGGCGTTCCATTTGCTGGTAGATCTTATAGAGATTGTATTTTGAAGGTAAAACCAATCTTTCTTCAGGATTGTAGGTAAGAAGTTTCTCCAGGCGATTGGCTGCAAGGCCGTACTCTTTAAACTTCTCTTTGTAGATCAAGCCTAACTGGTAATAGGCAAAATCACGTTCTTTAGTGAGACTGTCTATCACTTCAGCATCCTTCGGGATTAGTACGATGTAGGTTTCAGGCTTAAATCGCTCATTCTCAGAGATAGGAGTGTCATCCTCAACCGCGATCTCTTCCGATAAACCTGAGGTCTTTCTGTCCGATCTACGCCAGTTATCTTCTAACTTACGGTCTCCCCATACTTTTCTAAATTCCTGCTTTCCGTAGGCAACCGTACTGGTGTTATAAAAGTAAAATTTTCCTCCGCTCTGCGCTTTGTTGTTACTGCCCTTGTTCTTCTGATAGAATTCGTTATTGGCGATCTGCGTTTGGATTTTAACCTCTGCTATAGAGTCCTCGATAGCTTGTTGTTTTAACTTCGAAGTATATTCGGTGAAATAGGCAAGTAGTTGTGCCTCACTCATCCCAGCTAATCGCAATACACTATCGTTTAAAGTAGCAATATCCTCATACTTGATCACATCATCGAGATTCTCTCTCTTTTTCTTTACGCGTCTCCACTCACGGGTGTTTATTTCGAGATAGGTAAGGGTACTGTCGTAATAATTTCCGGCACGCTTATACTCGGCGTTGTCGAAATTGATCTCTGCCAGAGTTGAATAGTTCACAGACTGCATCACCCGGTCATCCTTATAGTTTTTGATGGATTTGTTGTAATAGATCACCGCGGTGTCTATATTCTCTGTACTTCTGTAGTATTCTCCTATCTGGTTATAGATCCTATCCAGGAACGGACGGTTCTCTCGGTTCTTTTCCAGATCGAACAATAGCTCAAGAAAAGCTGCCCGATCTTCCTTTTCATAATTAAAATTACGCGCTTTCTCTATGTAGGCATTGATCATGTAAACTCTTGGGGATTTCCTGTTAAGTTCTATCACCTCATCGAAGGCCATGTTGGCGCTGTCTTTAAGATCCAGGCGATTATAAATCTGTCCTTTAATATAAGCGTAACGCCCTCTCAGTTCATTGTCGCGGGTGTATTCGGAGGCCAGCTTTATATAGGGAAGTGCGGCATCGATAGAATCCAGGTTAATGAACGCCTGTGCCAGGATAGCCGAGGCATCGGCAAGCTCCTCATCCTCAAGGTCTACCGTCTTCATCATCTTTTCGAGATTCTCTATTGCGATATCCTCGTTATTCAGACGAATATTTGTCTTGGCCTTCCAGACCTTTGCCTTATTAATGCTGTTACTGGTGGGATACTTATTCAGTATAAAATTGAAGGCGTCCAAAGCAGGAATAAAACGCCCGTCAAAATAACGCGCTTTCCCAAGCATCATATATGCCTCATCGGTCTGAGGATTGTATTCCTTTCCATCCAGGTAAATAGAATGTTTTTGTATTGCCTTAGCGGCCTTTTCTTCAGCACGATTGAAATTAGGATTCCCGGTCTCACCAGGCAGGTCCAATTCGTCGATTGGTTCCAGGCGTTCTACCGGAAGGATCTCCCAGAAATTATCGCGATATGTAAGGGTGAGTTCGGTCTTGCCCTGGTCCAGAGCAACGCCACCATTGTACAAGGCATTATACTCTCCAGTGACAGCATGATAATTCCGACTTAAAAAAGTATTTTTCTTTCGTGAACACGCAGCGAATAAAACAACTGCCAATAAGAAAATGGTAATTTTATAGATGCCCTTCAAAATAGTTTCGGTTTATATGATATTCTAACTTAAAACCTTCGTGTTTAGTATGTAAAATAAGAAACGAACGGTAAAAATACATTTCTTTTTAATAACTGTCTGCGTAATTAGGGTAAATTTCAGTGATATTGCAGCCTCTCACCTGTTATTTCAGATTCAGGATTTGTATTTTTGCTGAAAATTCATTCTATGAGCAACTTCCATACGTTAACCGTTTCAGAAGTAAAAAAAGAAACTCCAAATTCGGTTAGAGTAAGCTTCGAAATCCCTGATGACGTTTCAGAAATATTCACTTACACACCCGGACAGTATATAACCATAAAGCACCTGGTAAAGCAAAAAGAGATCAGAAGGGCCTATTCAATTTGCAGTAGCCCGGGCAATGGCTCCTTAACTGTGGGAATTAAAAAAGTAAAAAACGGGGCTTTTTCGGTTTTTGCTAATACCGAATTGAATCCGGGCGACACCCTGGAAGTTATGCCACCGGAAGGCAATTTTATTCTGAACACCAATCCTGCCAATGCTAAGGATTATCTTGCTTTTGCCGCCGGAAGCGGGATCACCCCAATTCTCTCTATCCTGAAATCGGTTCTGGAAGAGGAGCCCGGAAGTACCTTTTCTCTTGTTTTTGGAAATCAATCCCTGGAGGAGACCATGTTTGCCAATGAAATTGCCAAACTACGGGAAACGTACCCCGAACGCTTCTTTGTGGAATATCTCTTTAGTAGAAGAAAAGAAGATTTTGGTCTCTTTGGCCGGATCGATCGTTCCACCGCCAATTATCTGCTGAACAAAAAACTAAACCATAAAACCTATCACAGTTATTATTTATGTGGTCCGGAAGATATGATCCACACCATTTCCGATCTGCTGAAAGAAAGGGGGGCAAGTGAAGACTCAATTCATTTCGAACTCTTTACTACAACAGAGGAAGGCCAGCTGGACGAACCACATGATGGGTTCACCAAGATCTCTGTAACCCTGGATGATGAAACAGAGGTCTTTGTAATGCCTCAGGATACTTCGGTGTTGGAAGCCAGCCTCAAACATGGCCTGGATGCTCCGTATAGCTGTCAGGGTGGAATTTGCAGTACTTGTATTGCGAGGATCACCGAAGGCAAGGCCGAAATGCGGAAAAACCAGATCTTAACAGACGAGGAGATAGCCGAGGGTCTTATCTTAACCTGCCAGGCTCATCCCAGCACGCCAACGCTGGGAATCGACTACGATGATGTCTAACTAAACTGTCTGTTTTATTTTTTCTACGATCCGGGACGGCCTAATGCTGTCCATCACATTCTCATATCCTAGCGGGAAGGAATTCCCGTAGACGGAGGTAGGGATAAGAGGGTATTTTTCAAGATCGGAAAGAATTTGGTTTTCTTCAGGCTGCCCAAAGGGTGAGAAACCAAGACAGGGATGCGTAACACCCCAAAGGGTGATCACCGGCACCCCGAACATCGCAGCCAGATGCCCGTTACTGCTGTCCATAGAGACCATAAGGTCCAGGTTGGAGATTAGGGAAAGTTCTTCCTCGAAAGTGAGTTGATCGGCCACATTGGTGACGTTACTATAATCGTTCTCTATTTCTTTTAGTACCGAAACTTCCGCTGCCCCGGCCCCCAATAAGAATATCTTAAACTGATTGGTGCGGTTCAGTTCTGCGATCACCTCTTTCATAAGGTTGATAGGATACATCTTACTTGCGTAGGCAGCGAAAGGGGCGATGCCAATGGCTTTTTTAGGTTCTCTGCCGAAGAAATGCTGAATTCTGGGTGAAATGTCCTTTTTTGGCGGGAATCTATGGTCTGCCAGATCAATATTGAGCCCCAACCCCCTGAAAACATCGGCATAGCGTTCGTGAGTAGATTTTAGTAAGGCCCGGTCCCGGTTAAGACCGACGGTGAGGTTTTTCTTTTCGGTCCTGCCTTTATCGATGGAGCGTGTCCTTATGCCCTGCATCCGCAGCAGTAGCCTTACCACTTTAGATCGAATAACGTTATGGAGGTCGGCCACAGCATCGATACCCAAATTATTCGCTTCCGAAGCCAATTTAAAAAGTCCGAACCCCTTATGCCTTCCATAGACGTCAGCCTCCATAAATTCAACACCTTCGATGTCTTCGAACAAGGCCGAAAATCTATTGCGAGAAACTACTGTTAATTTTATTTCCGGGTAAGTTTTCCTAACTACTCTAAGCACCGGCACAGTCATGGCCACATCCCCAAGAGCCGACAGTCTAATTACAAGTATGTGATTGGGCAATGCCATTGGTAGAAGTTTAGGAGTGTCTTTGAAAGGAGTCGAATTGTGACGCCCTGTCTTCGCGGTCTATTTCTGGTTACGAAGAACCGGGTTCATTTCATCATCGTTATACATTTTCATCTGTTTATAGACTTTCATGTATTTGCTTCCTTCAGCTATATCGTTAAGCAATTGATCTATCGCTGTACTGAGATCTACCCGCTGCTCCAAAAGTACATCCAGTTTAGCTTTGCAGGTATCCAGGTATTGCGGGCTGGCATCGGTCCTGTTCGCCTCTTCGTTCATATGATAGATCTTAAGTGCTAGAATAGATAAGCGATCTATACCCCAGGCAGGGCTTTCCGTGTTGATAGTAGCATTATCGGCAACTTCCACATTTTTATACTTTTCCAGAAAATAACTGTCTATATATTCTACAGTATCGGTCCGATCCTGGTTTGAAGCATCAATTTTTCTTTTCAGGCTAAGTGCGGCAACCGGATCTATAATGGGATCGCGGATGATATCCTCATAATGCCATTGAACCGTATCTATCCAGCATTTACGATATAAAAGGTGTTCGATCAATTGAGATTCTCCATCATAAGGATTTTTAAAAGGCTGATCCACCTTGTCGATACGATGGTAGGTTTCTATGACTTCCTGGAATATACTGTTTGCTTTTTCACTAAACATAATTTTCAATTTTACAGCTTCCCAATGAATAGTAGAGAATGCTGGCTGCAAAGGTATTATATTTCATTTGTATTATTCCTAAGAGTAGGTTAGACATTTTATATGAAAAGCAGCACAACCGGAAGCAGGATCACCAGCCAGATATAAATTTCTTTTATGTACAATTCCTCTCGGTTCTCGATATAATCGGCAGTGGCTATTGCCAGGGGTGGTATAAGAAAATACAATTCGCTCCCATCTTTTAAGGGCGACCCCAGGGAAACGGCAAAAGCCGAAATTAATATAACCGGGATCACCAGGAAGTTAGGTCGTTCTTTCCGCATCATACTTCCAACTTTCCCAATTCTGTAAAAGCAGATCCAGAGCACCGAACTAAGGAATAGCGAGGCAGGGATAAGTAAAGCAAACGAATTATATGCGCCAAAATCTAAACTTATACTGGTAATGTGACGTTCGAACCAGGCAAAAGAATTTTCGGTGAGATAAAAATAAGAGGTTGTAATACTAAGTACAGCGAGTATAGCCAGGGGTGGGATAAGCAAGTACCTGTAACTTGTCTGTGGACGTCTTACAATAGCAAAATACACCACAATGAAGAACAGCAGACAGTAGAAGTAGAAAAAGGACGCCAATGCCAACCATAAAGATGCATCCAGTATTTTCTTCTCTACGTTCTTTTCGGAGGCCAGGCTCAAGATCCTGCGCAAGGCGAAAAGACAGCAAACAACAGCAATTATGATTTTTGTATGAGCAAAAATGGAAGGGATCATTAACGTATAGGCTGTAAAAATAAGAGCGGCGAACGTATTCTTGCGGGTAAGATTGTTCTTTCTAACTATAAAATTGAGAAGTAAGATAGTAAAGACCAATAGCCCTGTAACAGCCAGTATCTCCAGGATAAATAGCAAGTCGAAGTCTAATTGCTTCTGAAGAATTAAAGAAATTATGTACCCTATTCCCAGTGTCGCACCCAATAAAAGAAAGTTAACCGGATTAGATTTACTGAAAAAGCTTGTAAGCATTGTGGGTAATTTATATTTTTGCAGTATAAAGATACAGTTATGAAGGACTTTTTTTACGGTATAGAAACACTATTTGTAGATTATTTGTTTGCTCCATATGATATGCTTCGGGCGATGGAACTGGATAGCTGGTGGGGTGCCAATATGATTAGCTGGTTGTTTCTGGCCATTGGCTTTGTTGCATTCCTGTACTGGATGAGAAAGCTGTCCGATTTTAACGCTAGTGGCGAAGAAGACCGTAGCTCAACTTCACATTCTTTCTTAGGATAGATCGAAACCGATATCGGTTCTGTAATACATCCTGTTAAAAGATAGTTTTTCTATGTTTTGATAGGATTTTTTTATGGCTTTTCTGAAGTCATTATCCAGGGACGTAATGGCGATCACCCGTCCGCCATTAGTTACTATCTTATCGCCCTTTATAGCCGTTCCGGCATGAAAAACGATAGAATCTGTGATATTCTCTATCCCTGTAATTTCTTTCCCTTTCTCATAGCTTTCCGGGTAACCACCGGACACCACCATGATGGTGGTTGCCGACCTCGGGTCGATCTCCAATTGAACGCTATCTAATTGCTGAAGGCTGGTCGCTTGAAGCAATGTTACCAAATCTGTTTTTATTCTGGGTAAGACAACCTCGGTTTCGGGATCTCCCATGCGTACATTATATTCGATCACATAGGGTTGGTTATTTACCTTTATCAGCCCGATAAAAATAAAACCCTTGTAGTCTATCTGCTCTTCTCTTATTCCATTTACCGTTGGGATCACGATCCGGTCTTCTATTTTTTTCATTAATTCGGCATCTGCAAATGGCACAGGGGATACCGCTCCCATGCCCCCTGTATTTAGGCCCGTATCTCCTTCCCCAATACGCTTGTAATCTTTAGCAGTAGGCAATATCTTATAGTTCTTTCCGTCTGTAAGCACAAACACACTTAATTCGATACCGTCCAGAAACTCTTCAATCACCACCTTGGCGCTGGCCTCACCAAATTTTTGATGTGCGAGCATATTCTCAAGTTCGGTTTTTGCTTCTTCCAGTGAGTCTAATATTAAAACCCCTTTGCCTGCTGCCAGCCCATCTGCTTTGAGCACATAAGGAGCGCTTAAGGTTTCCAGGAATTCTTTCCCTGCGTCCAGACTCTCACTGGTAAAACTCGCATAAGCGGCGGTAGGAATATTATGCTGCATCATAAATTCTTTTGCGCGCTCTTTACTTCCTTCCAGCAAGGCTCCTCTCTTCGAGGGCCCGATGATCATAATGTCCTTAAGCGCATCGTCTTCAGCAAAGAAGTTAGTGATCCCATTCACCAAAGGGTCTTCAGGACCAACCACTACCATGTTGATGGCATACTCAAGCACCGCTTCTTTTATCGCATTGAAATCGTTTACAGAAATTGGGAGATTGGTCGCAATAGCAGACGTTCCCGCATTTCCCGGTGCGACAAATAAATTTGAGCAGTTTTTACTCTGTGCGATCTGATAGGCAAAAGTGTGTTCGCGGCCTCCCGAACCCAAGACTAGAATGTTCATGCTATGCTGTTTTAATTAGCCTTCAAAAATAATTGTTTGTAAATTGAAGCCCTAATTATTTCGCGTTGAATTTATTCGAACTTTCCTTAAAATTAAACGGCTTCCCAATTACCGAGGCCAGGCAGTTTTTGGAAAAGATCCAGCAGATTCCCGAAAGCGAATTTGGTGACTATGTAGAAAAAGCAAGATCGGAGATTGTTGCACATCATTTGGAGGAGAATCCGTTCTATAAAGAATTTATCGGTAGCAGGAATACCAGCCGGTGGTCAGACCTGCCCGTTATGCATAAAAGTGACCTGCAGAAACCCTTAGGCGAGCGACTTTCAAAAGGGTTTGCAAAGAAGAAGGTGTATGTGAACAAGACCTCTGGCTCCAGTGGCCATCCTTTTATCTTTGCCAAGGACAAATTTTGCCACGCCCTTACCTGGGCGGAGATCATTGATAGGTTTGGTTGGTTCGGACTGGATTTCAATAAATCCTACCAGGCGAGGTTCTATGGGATTCCCTTGGGCAAGATCGGGTACAAAAAGGAGCGTTTCAAAGATTGGCTGGGAAGTCGATATCGCTTTCCTATCTTCGATCTTTCCGACGCGAAACTCGAAGAATTCCTGGGTCACTTCAGAAAAAAACCCTTTGATCACATAAACGGGTATACCAGCTCTATAGTTTTATTTGCCAAATATCTGAGATCGCGTAAGATCCTATTAACCGACATATGCCCCTCCTTAAAATACTGTGTTGTTACCAGTGAAATGCTGTATGATCACGACAAGAAACTGATGGAGGAAACTTTCGGTGTACCGGTTATCAATGAGTATGGTGCAAGTGAACTGGACCTGATCGCTTTCACCAACAAGGCCGAAGAATTTATCCTGAACAGTGAGACGCTCTACGTTGAGGTTGTAGATGAAAACAACAAGCCCGTTCCACACGGCACCCCCGGCAGGATAATAATTACTTCTCTTTACAATAAAGCACACCCCATGATACGCTACGACATTGGCGATACGGGAGTGATCGATCCCAAGAGTACTTTGAAGAAGCCTGTTTTAGCCGAACTGATAGGAAGAACCAATGATATTGCCAGATTGCCTGGAGGCAAAACAGTACCCGGCCTTACCTTTTATTATGTTACAAAAAGTGTGATCGAAGATGACGGGAACGTGAGGGAGTTCGTCATAGAGCAGACCGCATTGGATAGCTTTAAGATAATTTATGTTTCTGAAAATGAGCTCACGTCTTCAGAAAAAAATACCATAAAAAACGCCTTGTATACTTATTTGGAAAAGGAACTTCGGCTAACCTTCGAACGACGGGAGGTGTTGGACAGAAGCAAGCGCGGCAAGCTGAAACAATTTACTTCTCTTTTATAATTTCTCAATTTGCCCGGGACGAATAAAAAAGTATTCGTAAAAGAAGACCAACAGGCAACCGAAAGACTTTAGACCGGAATACCCAAGGTAGTCGCGGTAAAAGCTGTAATTATACTTTACAAGCCGGGATTTATTAGAACTGATAGAATCCTTTCTAACCCTGTAGAATGCCAGATCCTCCTGTAGGCCCATGGCGGGTTTCGGGCTGCGTTTGATCGCTTCCAGCCAGACTGCCCAATCCTGTCGTTTCCTGATATTTGGTGATGCGATCTTTCCCAAGGTCCGGGCTTGATACATCCCCGTTAAATTACCGATGTAATTATTGCGGTGTTGCTTGTTAAAACTCAATTTCTTCAAGGCTTTTATCCGCTTGCCCAACAGTTCACCTTCTTCATTTATATGTAGATAGTTGGTGTAAGAAACATCGCATTGGTTGTCCTGCATGAACTCTAATTGGCTCTTTAACTTATTGGGGTGCCAGAGGTCGTCCGCATCCAGAAAGGCGATATAGTCACCGGCGGCAAGCTCGGTTGCCCGGTTCCTACAATAGGCCGCACCACGGTTTTGTGATAATCTTTCAACTTTAATACGCTCGTCTTTTTTAGCAAAAGAAAGTGCAACCTGAAGGGAACCATCGGTTGAAGCATCGTCTACGATGATCTGTTCCCAGTTGCTGTACGTTTGATCGAGGATACTTTTTATGGTTTCTGAAACAAAGGATTCCGCATTATAAAGCGGCGTTATAATGGAGATGAGAGGTGATTGTTCCTCTTTAGTACGCTTTTTTGTCTCCTTTGATGGCATTGTATACAGTTTGGAAGACGATCTTCAAGTCGAGAAACAACGACCAGTTCTCCAAATAGAAAATATCGTATTTCACCCGGTTAATTATATGGTTCTCATCTTCAACTTCCCCGCGATATCCACTAACCTGTGCCAATCCTGTAATTCCCGGTTTTACAAAATGACGCACCATGAATTTATCGATGCGTTCGGCATACATATGAGTATGGCTAACCATGTGAGGCCTGGGCCCCACAACACTCATTTCCCCTTTAAGGACGTTTATAAACTGAGGGAGTTCGTCTATACTCGTTTTCCGGATAATCCTCCCAATTTTGGTGACGCGCGGATCGTTTTTCTGAACCTGGTGAATATGCGCCATGGGGTTGGGCCGCATAGATCTGAACTTATAACAATAGAATTCCTGGTAATCCAGTCCGTTTCTCTTTTGTTTGAAAAAGATCGGCCCCTTAGACTCTAACTTGATGATTAGTCCTAGGAGAGGTGTAAGCCATGAGAGTACGCCTACTATGATAATAAGAGAGAGAATTATATCAAAACCTCGTTTCACAAATTTATTAAATGGCTCCTCGATAGGGATCTTTCTCATCGACAAAATGGGAAGGTAACCGTAGTACGTAAAATCGAGTCTTTTGCTGTAAATATCCTTATTATCGGGAAGGAATTTAAGTATCTTCAGGTTATTATCGGCGTAATCTGTAAGTTTGGTGAGTTCTTCATTGCTCAATTCCCCCACGGACGAATAGATCTCATCTATCTTATTGTTCTGAATATAATCCAGGCAGTCTTCAATAGTAACTTTGTTGGGGCCGCTCAGATCGAAAATATTGAGCAGTTTGTACCCGTATTCCGGATTGTCATCAAAGAATTTCCGTAGCTGATCTGTTTTTTGGTTGAGCCCGAGGATGACCACCCGCCTGAGGTTTCCCCTTAATATTACCCGGTATTTCTTCAAAAGGTAATAGATCCCCACTTTCACAATGGTGATATAAAGAATAGCCAGTAAAACATAGCGGAAGATCGATAGTGGTTCTACCTGCAGTTCACGGTAAAAACCGAAGAAAGCAAATACCAAAAGCGTAAAAAGGACCCCTTGTTTGGCCACCAGTGAAAGTATGGTTGAAAGGCGTGTAAACCTGTAGATCTCGTAAAAATGAGACCTAAGCGAGAGTATTATCCACGCAAGGCTAATAAATATGGTGTAATTAATAAAATGAAAACTGGAACTAAAGAACTGATACGCCAGGATATGGATGATCCCCAGATCAATGATATATGAAATGGGTCTCAAATAGCCTGAATATCTTCCCGTTCTATAGATCATTTTTACCGCCTGTTATGCTTTGAGAAATCTTTATGCTCGCTATCAAAAAGCGCTTCGGCCGATAAGCCTTTAAAGTAAGCGAATGTCTTTTCCATTCCTTCCTGCCTGGAAACACGGGGTTCCCAGTCCAGGATTTCCTTGGCTTTGCTAATATCGGGTTGACGCTGTAGGGGGTCATCTTTAGGAAGATCCTGAAATACAATTTTCTGATCGGTGCCGGTTAACTTAATGATCTCTTCGGCAAAATCCAGAATAGTGATCTCATCCGGATTGCCAATATTAACCGGTAAGCTGTAATCGCTTAAGAGTAATTTAAACAAGCCGTCCACCTGGTCACTAACATAACAGAATGATCGGGTTTGCTTTCCATCGCCAAAAACCGTGAGGTCTTCCCCTCTTAACGCCTGCCCGATGAATGCCGGGATCACTCGTCCGTCATTTAGCCGCATTCGCGGACCATAGGTGTTAAATATTCGCGCGATGCGTGTTTCAAGTCCGTGAAATCTATGATAGGCCATGGTGATCGATTCCTGAAATCGTTTTGCTTCATCGTAAACGCCTCTGGGGCCGATAGTATTTACATTTCCATAGTACTCTTCACTCTGAGGGTGTACCAAAGGGTCGCCATAGATCTCGGATGTGGAAGCGATAAGGATCCTGGCGTTCTTCTGTTTGGCAAGACCCAATAAGTTATGGGTTCCAAGCGAGCCAACTTTTAGGGTTTGGATAGGTATCTTCAGATAATCGATAGGGCTGGCAGGAGATGCAAAGTGCATGATATAATCCACGGAGCCCGGAACATGAACAAATTTGGTAACATCGTGGTGGTAGAACTCGAATTCGGCCTTTTTAAACAAATGTTCGATATTCTTTAGATCGCCCGTTATAAGATTATCCATCCCCACTACCGAAAATCCTTCTGCAACAAACCGGTCGCACAAGTGCGAACCTAAAAACCCGGCAGCTCCCGTAATTAATACTCTTTTCCTGCGATTATCCATATAACTAGTTTGCTTGGTTTCTACCAATAGAGACGTATTTAAATCCTTCTTTCGCCATGTCTTCCACCTGGTAAATGTTGCGCCCGTCAAAAATTACCGGGGAATTCAACAACTCCTTAACTCTGGTGAAACTTGGGGACCGGAAAATGCTCCACTCTGTACAGATCACTACAGCGTCTGCGCTTTTAAGGGCGTCGTACATTCCATCGGCATAGTTGAGTTTGTCACCAAATTGCTTCCGGATATTATTCATGGCCTCCGGATCGAACACTGTGAGTTCGGCACCAAGGTCTAACAGACTATTCATTATATCAATGGCCGGAGCCTCTCGTATATCATCTGTTTCCGGCTTAAAGGCCAGACCCCAGATAGCGATCTTCTTACCACTAAGATCTGCCCCGAAGTGTTCTGTTATCTTGGGAATGAGAATTTGTTTCTGAATTTGATTCAAGGTCACGACCGAATCTAGGATCTTAAAATCGTAGTCAACCAGAGACCCGGCATGCAATAGTGCTTTTACATCTTTCGGAAAGCAACTGCCTCCATATCCAATCCCGGGAAATAAAAATCGTTTCCCAATTCGCGAATCGGTACCCATACCAACCCTCACCTTGTCTACATCGGCACCAACTTTCTCGCAATAGTTGGCAATTTCATTCATAAAGGTGATCTTGGTTGCAAGGAACGAATTGGCGGCATATTTAGTAAGCTCTGCCGACTTTTCATCCATAGTAATAATAGGGTTGCCTGAGCGTACAAATGGACTGTACAATTTTTGCATTAACTGGGTAGCTCTTTCACTGCTCGAACCAATAACGATTCGTTCTGGTTTCAGGAAATCATCTACAGCATATCCTTCCCTCAGGAATTCCGGGTTGGAAACCACGTCGAAGTCGGTGCTAGCATTTTTTGCGATCACCGCTTGTACCTTTTCAGCAGTACCAACAGGCACGGTGCTCTTGTCCACGATCACTTTGTAGCTGTCTATCTTCTTTCCTATTTCTTCTGAAACTTTCAGAACATAAGACAAGTCTGCCGAGCCATCTTCATCTTCGGGAGTTGGAAGAGCGAGAAAGATGATTTCGCCATGAGCGAGGCCTTCATCGAGGGAGGTGGTGAATTCGAGTCTGCCGGCTTTTATGTTCCTTTCAAACAACACATCGAGGTGTGGTTCGTAAATAGGAACAATACCCTGTTTCATCTTTTCAACTTTGTCTGCATCAATATCTACACATATCACATCATTTCCGGTCTCGGCCAGGCAAGTTCCGGTTACTAATCCCACATATCCTGTTCCTATAACTGCTATTTTCATATACTATAATTCGATTTCTCGATCAATTTTGTTTTACACGACGGCAAAAATACAATTTGCCTACATTTTAATCCTCTTTTAGTTCATTCAATTGTCCGTGGAAATTCCTGGATAGCAGTACAATCAAGATGAAGCCAATATAATACGCTCCTATTTGCCGGTGAAAGACATTTTCCACAAGCGCGTATGAGATCAGGGTAACGAGTAATGCGATGGTGAAATAGTGCTTTCTATTCCGTACTAAGGTAACAAGGAGAAATACCACGAACAGCGCCAGGGCAACGATCCCGTACATAAGGTACAGATCGATGAACTGATTATGTGAATTATAGCCCATGGTTACAAACCTGTTTCTTTTCCAGTTATCGTCTATCTTATTTGCATAGCACTCCAATAAAGAATCCCGGGTACCTTCAAAGCCAAGTCCTCGTACAATTATGCCTTGCTGATTAGAAACCGAAACTGCACACCTCCACACCGTGGTACGTAATTCCCAGGTTAGCGTATTCATGAGAAAAGTTTGTTCGGCATTAGATTTCCCGGCCATTGGAGACTCGATTTTTTCCAGGTTTCGAATTGCTGTAAACAATATAACCAAACAAAAAATGGCAATTACCACTGCCGATATCCTCACTATGATCTTACTGCTATACAATAGTCTTAACAAGAACAGAATGGCCAGGACAATGATCGCGATCTTGGAAACCATCAGGAAGGTGAATAGCACATTAATAATGATATTTATTAAATGATACTGATTGTTGGGGTGATATTTTCGGCTGATGGACTGGTAGGAAATAAGAATACTCAATACGCTAAGCAAGCCCAGATACAGGCGGTCGATAAGCAGGGCTTCGATCACTTCACGAGAATAACCCAGGGCAATTACTTCAGAAACATTAATAATGATAATGATCTTTACAATGGAGAACACAATAGCTGCCAGGGACGAAAATATAATGGCCATACTAATCTTTCGTCTGTCCTGAACGGGTAAATACAATATCGCTAGCCCAAAGGCAAGGACGATCTTCTTAAAAATGACAAAATCTTCTTCAAACCTGTTAAAGATAAAGGCGTTTAGTGCTATGTATAAGAGGAACACCAAAAACGCGGCTACAGGCCCACGATGTAGTTTTTTCCAATCGCTTCTATCTACAACAAAGGGGAAGATAAGTACCAAAGCCGCCATTAAGATATTGGGGAGAACCCGCACATAATTATCGAATGGAATCGTTAAGAACAAGCACAGATAGATATACGGGTAAATCGCTCTAAGTAAGACTTTCATTTCAGCTTTTTCGGGTACGCATGTTATATAACACTTTTTTTAGCAATGTTGACGCCTTAGCCTCGCACTAATCGCCCATAAAGGTATCTATTTTAATATAAATGACGCGCAGCTGGTTAATTGGTTGCTTTTAAATATTCACGTTAAAAACAGAATAGGAAGCAGTAGCTTTAAGGTGAATAGAAGATACGAGATTGATTATTATTGGGTGCGGTTTTGTATTATAAAAGTCTTCTTTAATAGTAGGCGAATCGTAGTTAACAGGAGTTCAATTCTCGTTTATTCCCTGCTGCTTTTAGGTAGATTGGGTGCAGTTTTTATCAACAAACAATACAAAACCAGGAAATGATACAGCCCTCTCTGTCTCCAGATATAGGATTCGGTTAAAAAAACCACCATCATGACGAGGAATAAGGACAGGAACATGATATCACGGGTTTTCAGATAATACCAAAGTATTACCCCCAACAATATCAACAGAAAAATAAATCCGAAGACCCCCAATTCGGCGAAAGTCTGGATATACTGATTGTGAAAATTATACTCGTAATACCCCTGCCACAGGTTGTAATGTTTCTGTTTTTCAATGATCTTATCCTTGGAGTTGTTGATCCCGTATCCCGTAAAGAAAACCTGGTCCTCCTCGAACATCTCCACAAATATTCTGGCCTGAAATAAACGGATGGTCGTGCCGGTCCAGTCGTAAACTTTATTAAATCGTTCGCATTGCAACACCTCTTTTATGTTAGAGGCCGTTAACTCCCGTTCAAATCTTTCTTTTACCGGATTAGAGGTTAGCATTAAAATGAGCAAGCCCAGCAGGAGTACCGGAAGCAGGATCATGATACGTGACCTTCGGAATCTTCCTATGATGCCTATTGCAGCAACCAATGCCGTGATCACAATTATTATTTTAGAAGCCAGCAACACCAGAAATATCGCATGAATGAACAGCAGAGCTATTACGATCATGGTTTTCCTTTCCACAAATAGCAGAAACAAGCCACTAAGCGAAACCAAAACAGAAATATAGATAGCATTCAACTCGAGAGGGGAAACCAGGGCATGGTAGAAGAACCTGTTTACACGGCCGGTCTCTATATAATCTACTCCCGCCAAGGCAAAGAAGTACAGGGCAAATAGTGACAAGCCCATGGAAAAGGCATATAATATACTGTTCCGAGATTTCATGGAAATTTCGGGCATGAGAATAAAGGCCAATGGAATGATGATCATGGCCAGCTGGCGTTCAAGTCCGCGCAACGAATTATGCGTGCTGCTGGTCCAGAAAAGAGATACTATCATCAAAGCGTACAACAGCATAGGTGCCAGGTAGCTTCTTCTGAAATGGATCTTGTGATAGCGAGCCGAAACCAGGGAAGCTGCAAGCAGCGCGATTAGTATCCCGGTACCGAATCCATAAGAAAGCGGCAATGAAATAAGCAGCGCCGCGATAAGCACTACATAAGTCCTTTCGGAAACGACTATTTTATTTAAAAGCTGCATAGGTCTCTTCGAAGTAGTCCAGATAGGTTAGATTGATCAATTCCCAGGTGTATTTTTCTTTTATCTTTTGAGTGTTATTTTCCAGGTAATGTGCGTAGTCTTCTTTCTTATCTACATTTTCCAGGGTCCTGGATACCTCATCTGCATCTTTGAAATAAAACGCATCATCTTCCAGGATAGCGGCGTTGAACATATTGTTATGCGCCACGATCAGTGAATTACTTCCCATGGCCTCCAGCAGGGATGGGTTGGTTCCTCCAACAGTATGCCCGTGAAAATACAAATTCGAATAGTACCTGAGATTGTTCAGGTGGTCCTGATTGTATATTCCTCCCGCAAATCGGATCGACGGATAGTCCTTAAATTTCTCTTTTAAATAATGCCCAAACTTATTCGCGTCGTGCTTGCCTACCACGAGAAATGGCAACTTACTTCCACTCTTCACAACCCCATCCAAAATAACTTCAATGCTGTTTTCGGGTTCCATTCTCGCAATAAGCATATTGTATTGCTGTGGCTCGAGGTTGTAATTAGTTAGCACAGAGGGGGTGGGATCCTTAAAGATTGTCGATCCGTAGGGAATGTATTTAGATTCTACTCCATAGGCCTTTTTAAGGTATTCCTGTATCCCGATCGAGTCTGCAATTAAGTGATCACTGCCTTTTATAGCCAGAGATTCGGCATATTTCAGGAAGCTTCTCACCTTTTTTGAGAATTTGGTTCGTTTCCATTCCAGGCCGTCCATATTGGTTACTATCATAGATCTCTTCGGAAGGTATCTTCTCCATATCGAGCTGCTTGTATACCCCAGTTGAAGAATGATATCGAAATTTCGCTTCCTGGCGTCGTGAATGCAATTGAAATCGTACACAAACTGACCAATCGTTCCTATCTTGTGTTCGGGGTCCTTACAATGGATAAGTTGAACGCCCTTATAGGTTGGTTCCTGATACTCGTGAGCGCTGGACGAATAAACCCATACATCATGCCCCTTTTCCTTCAGAAAAACTGAAAAAAACTCTGCAAATTGCTCAAATCCTCCATAATTATTGGGTATCCCTCTGGTTCCCAGTATCGCTATCTTCACTTGGTTTAAATTGTTTTAATGCAAAAGCTCCACCAATAAGCAGTGTAGCCATATCGTACGGTTTAAATATCCCGGTTACTACAAAGCTTGTTATCAATATATAAAATGTAGTGGCCACTAGCAGCTTGTTCCCCACATCGGCAATTGTCCCTTTCCTGGGGGAATATGAAAAAGAATATAAGAAAAGTACCATCAAAGCATATATAATCAATCCTAAGATCCCCGTTTTTAGGTAGAGGTAAGCAAAGCCGTTATGTGTTAAGGACAAATGCTGGGTTAGTTCTCCATCCAGCCTGGCTTCGAAACCTATATCTACAGTAGATCCAAATCCCTGCCCTGTTACCCATTGTTTTTCCTTTTCGATCTCTCCATATACCTTGAACGCTTCATAAGCGCGCCAGTGTTTCCATAACTTTCTTCTGTCGAGGTCATTTACGTCTACATTCTCAAGGCTAAAACTCTCATTGACCGAGTTTTTGATCTTCAGCAAAAAAGTATCCACCACGCCGGGGTTTTCCAATGAAGGCTGATAGGCCTGTAAAAACAAAATGAAGGCTCCGGCCAGGAGGCCTATGATCCCAAGGGCAATGGTCCCTTTTCTGTTGAGTTTCAGATATCCGTAGTACGCCAGGCTTCCCAGTAAGATCACCATCATCATGGTTCTGGAAAAATATAGCAGCACAGACAATACCAGGCAGGCCACAAATGCCTGATAAAAGAACTTAAATCGCGAACGTTTCACCGGCAGTCCCTTAACACATAAAATGAGTAATAGGGCTACGGTTTCTACATGGTTATAACGCCCGAAGATATTTCGGATCCCACTGGTATGCCCGGGGATAATATTGAAATACCACACAAAACTCAATAAGTGCATTACGGCAAAATAAAAGCCCATGAGTACGATAATATTGAGAAAACTCATCTTATTGTGAAACCGCATGGCTATAAAATACCCCGCAAGGATCACCAGGATAGGACGAACAAAATAGATAAGGTCTTTAAAGAAGAAATAATAATCGTTCTCCGGGTTAAAAACCGTGATACACCCTATGATCACCAGCGAAAAAAGGAAAATGATAAGCAGCAAAGCCTGGCTCGATAATTTCGCGCGGAAGGACACCAGGGTGACGAAAGCCGCGACGGCAAAGGACAATTCGATATTTGCCTTCTGCAATGACCAGATGAGCAAGATCAAACATATTTTATAAAACCATTGTCCCATTTATGATAGTGTATCGTACAATTGTTTAAACTTAGTATACATGGCCTTAGAAGAATAGGTTTCCAGGGCATACACTCTGGCATTTTCTTCTAACCGTGTCTTCAGTTCCTTATTGTCCAGCAATCTCCTGATAGCGGCAACATATTCCTCTTCGTTATTCGGCTCGAACAGTAAACCGTTCTCTTCGTCATTGATAATGGTGGAGATTCCGCCGATATCAGACCCAATTACCGCCTTTCCCGCCATCATGGCCTCAACCACTACGAGTCCGAACGACTCCGGCTCGGTGGAAGGCACTACCACCAGGTCGAGAGATTCCATAATAGAGAATACTTTGTTCTGAAACCCAATGATGCGCACCCGTTTCTCCAGATCATTTTGTTGGATCCTTGCCTCCAAGTTACTTAAAAAGTGCTCTTGTCCGGGCGGGGGAGAACCAATAAAACAAAGTTTCAGGTTTGGATAAGCCGCCCTTAGCCGTGTAAATGCTTTCAGACTTAACTCGTGTCCTTTCAATCGGTTGATCCTGCCTACAAGACCAATAACAATTTCATTTTCACCGGCACCAAATAAGCCGGTTCGTATCTGTTTCTTATTCTCTTCTGAAATACGGTCTTCGGTTTGGTCTACGCCGTTCACAATGGTTCGCGATTTCCTTTTCAGGGCCGGTGAGACCTGGTTGTAAAAGGCTGCCGTTGCTTCCGAATTATAGACCACCTCATCACAAAAATATTTCAGGATCAATTTAAAAAACCAGGTGGCTATCTTCGGCCGGTCCATGATCTCATGCACATGTATTATATGCTTCGTCTTTCTAAACTTGCAATACCAGGCTCCGAAAAGAGTAGCCAGGGTGTTGGATTGAATGTAGTCCACACTTCGGCCTTTTGTATGTGCTTTAAAAGCGCGCTTTGCCTTTAGGTATTCCTTTATTAGTTTGATGAAATTTAACGACTTCAGCATGGAACGGGTTAGTTTCACTACCGGCATTTCAATCGTTTCAACCCCGGCTTCCACAAGCTTTTCTCTCAGAGGTCCGGGTCCGGGTGGCAGGCAAACAATGGGATTATATTCCTTGCTGTTTTTTTTTAACTGAAGCACCAGCGATAGCAGGACCTTGGAAGATCCGTACATATCGCAGGATATGCTGATAAAGAATATGTTTTTCTTATCGTTCATAACCAAAATGCTCAAAATCTTTATCAAAAAGCTGGTAAACCGCTTGTTTTTCTGCTTCGTTTAGTGATTTTTTCTTTTCTGAAGAAAATAGCAATCCCGGATTAAAATGCGGCCAGAGTCCTGGATTCTTTAACAGCGCTGCCAGGCCTCGTTTACGCCCCTTTTCCGATTTATTTACGTGTGGGATCTCATGTCCTTCCAGTCCGGTTTTTTGCAATACCAACTTCATGTCCTCTGCCAGACTTTCCAGTTTCCCAACATAATCTACCATCAACTCGCCTTTTTCATCGTACAGATAGTCATACTGCGAACAATAGAAAAAATTATTTTTTTGCAGTTGCTGCTTCACCACTTTTTCAATAAAGGCATTAAAAGAAATGATCTTTCCATAACCCAGGTAATTGTATACAGACAACATTCTAGAATACGGATTTCGAACAAAGGCAAACTTGAAATAGCTGTCAAAGCTTGCTCTGTCTATATAGTTGTATTTCAGATATTCTCTCGCTTTCAGGTGAGCCAGACGTTCGGGGCCCGGTTCCTCCTTTTTTTTCTTCCGAAGCAATAACTCGCCCCTGCTGTGCCAGTCCAGCCCCAGGTCTTTCAGAAAAATGGTCTCGATGCTCTGCCCGGCTACTTTGGGAATATGAACAAATAAAGTGCTATGTTTCCTGCTTATCATGGGCTTACCTCGTTTGTTTTTTCGAACTCCCAGATCTTATGAAGGTCTATCCCGGTTAATTGGCTTGTTTTATACACGTCATCCCTGAAATAATCTTTTAAAGATGTGTAAGTTTCCGGATCAATACACTGTTTCTCACCCTCTTTGTAAAACAGCTTATCTTTAAGCTTATCCTTGGCGCTTTCGGGTAGTAACCATTTTATTGGGCGCTTCACTTTATCCGATCGTAAAAATGCTAATAGCCCCTTATTTTTAAGTTCCCTGGCCGCATTAAGCGGAACATCCGTCTCATAATCAAAGAATGGTTCGAGCCCTAAAAAATCATAGATCTCATTCAGGGCTTCGCCGTTTCTGGCGGTCCATTCTTCGGAAACCAGTACCCTAATTTGTTCTCTATCGAAAAGCTCAAAATACGGCTTCAACTGATCGTAATACAAACTCATTTCCAGGTACATATTGCCCCCGCCCCAGATAGCGTTCTTCGGTGCTTTGATCGCAGCTTCGAAGCTGTCTTCTTTTTCGTGCCCTGTTTGATAGTGCATCTGGTAATGACTAAAGGCTCGTTCTATAGGATTTCTAAGGCTTATTAATAGTTTTGCGCCAGGATTATGATCATGGATCTTTTTTGCGGTATTTCGGTCCCACAGGTAGGACGGACTCACTTCTCCCTTGATCTGATCTGGTTTTGCGGCTTCGAATAAATTCTGGTAGATGGCCGCATCCTTTATGATCTTCATGTGGTATTCCTTCCCGGGGTCGGGATCCAGATACACTTCTTTATCCTGCGAATCTACTTCAGAAAAGAAATTACACTCCTTTACTTTTGGAAGAAAGATCGCCGGATGTTGCTGCATATAATTGTACAGGGAAGTTGTTCCCCCGCGGGCAACACCTAAAACAAAGAAATCTACCTTTAACTGTTTCATTTTAGGGTTAAAAACGTTATTATTTTATCTTTTCTATAGATATAAGCTGTTGTTACAATGTTCCAGAATACCGTAGAAATTGTTGTTGCAATAGCGGCTCCCAGCAGATCGTATTTTGGGATGAGCACAAGATTTAGCACCACATTGATTGTAAAAGCAGTCACCAGGATTCGTTGAAAAACCACCTGTTTCCCCGTCATATTCATATAAACCCCTACCGATCCACATAAGGCGTTCACCGCCTGTCCGATAAGCAGGATAATGAGTGCCCAGCGCGCTTCGGTATAGCCGGGGCCGAAAAAACCAAGTATCATTTTGGAGAAAAAGAATACCAGTACTATGGCCGGGAATGTAAAAAGGAAAATGAGGCGGGTGGCTCGTTTAATGCCTTGTTTAAGGCTTTGCATATCATTCTTACTGTACCATTCGGCGAAGGAAGGTGCATAAACGGTATTCACCGATGCCAGGACTATTGAAAGAACTGTGGTGAGTTTGATAGCCACCGAATAAAAGGCTACTCGTTCAAAACTACTGTACTTACTTAACAGGATAATATCCACGCCTTGCATTAACAGATAGGTTATGGCGCTGATCGCCATAGGGCCCGAACGTTTTAAAATTTGTTTAAACCCGATTTCTTCGGAAGTGGACTCTACTTTTATCTTCGAAAAATAGTAGAAAAGATAGGCTGTGGAAAGCAAGGCGAGAAAAGTAAAATTCAGAAGAAAAACCTCAACAAGGAATTGCGGATTCCCGCTGTAATACAAATAAATGATGGCTGCAAAAAACAGAGCATAACGCATCACATTGCGGTAAAATTCGGAAATATAGATCTTGTTGATCGCCCGGAATACATCGATGTTCAGCAAAGTAACTCCATAGAAGAACAGTGCAAATACCGAATAACTCACCAATTTGGAAACTTCCTTATCGAAGAGGCCGTCAATAAAAGAAGGGGAGATGACTAATACCGCTAAAAAAAAAAGAAAGGCGATCGAAAATACGATCACCAGCATTTTAGCGTATATTTTCTTGAGGTAGCTAAGCGAATTCCTGGACTTAAGGTATCCGGCATAATAGATAACAGACTGGTGCATACCAAAAACACAGGCTCCTCCCAGAAAGATTAACAAGGCCCTGCTAAAATCGTATTGACCCACTAATCCGGCTTCAAAATTATTGGTGAGGAATAGGGTAAGTCCAAAAAACAGAAACATTCCTGCAATACGTAATGCAAGAACGTTAAGGCTTTTAAAAACCATCGCGTTATTAAACAGATCCCTTATGGTAGCACGTAATTTCATTAATGAAAGGCCTTCAGAACTTTATAGGGTGTTTCCCTTTTATCCGAATGCACAGCTGAACATTTATATATTAATGTTTTATACTTCTTTGCCGTATCACCGATAGGATCAGGCTTCAGATATCTCTTCCGAATATTTCTTTCCCTTGAGATAGATATTACGTATCACGAAGAATCCTATATACAGCAATACCAGAGCTATAGGCAACAGGGTTCTCTTTTTGCTAAAGAAATCGGAGGAATTATAAAAATTTGGACTGTTGAGCAAAGAAACCACACTATCGTATTTTATGAGTTCTTTCTTGAGAAATTCGTTCTCCTCTATAAGTTCCTTTTTCTTATCCAGCAGTTGATGCAGGTTGTTATTTTCCTGAATTAGGAAATTCATCTCGCTGGGTTTAGAACCATCTGCATTCTTTCCTGAGTACTCGTCGAAAATAGCGTCGATATTGGCAATACTCACATCGTTTCGTTGAATTCTCAATTGTGTTTCTGAAACAACAACATCCTTTGTCTTATTGTAGATCTCGTTATTGTTTAGATAATTGAGCACCTTGTCTATGATCGCCGGATCCGATTTCTCGGTACTGATGGTGATCTTGTGGAAGGTATATTCGGGGAAGTAGATCTCAGACAACAAGGGATCTTCTTCGAAGGTAACCCTGCTTAAATAAGATTCCAGGTTTCGGTCGTTGGTTTCTTGTTTCTCGAGAAGCTCCACGATATTCACGATGGGTTCGACTACGATCTCCGAGATATCGGGATTTTCGGTGTCGAATCCGTATTGTTTCACAAAGCTTTTATGGCCCTGTTTGTATTTTACGTTCAACAGATCGATGGCATTGTAAACATAATTCGAGCTGTCGAAGTTGTTTTGAACGATCATCACCGCCTCTTTTGTAGGGGTTAAGGACCTTTGCCACCAGCCGCCAATAAAATAGCCGCCAACGATCAAGATCGTTAAGACGATCCAATTCTTTATTACAAAACGGATGCCCTTGTACACACTGGCAAGGAATCCCTGATAGACCTTATTTAGTCTCTTTAATACTACAAACAGATCTACTTCTTCCTGATTGTTCTGTGCCATTCGTTTTTATTTATGGTTATTATTTTCTACAAATAATGTTTTTAAGCTCTCTCTCCAGTTGATGGTATCCACTTTAAAAGCTTTGCAGAATTTTGTACTGTTTAAAATACTGTAAACCGGTCTTTTTGCAAAAGTACGGTAATGGTCGGTTTTAGCAAGGTTTACGGTTTCAATTTGTCCCGACTCCTGTAAAATCGCTTTGGCAAAATCATACCAGCTTGCCTCTCCCGAATTGCTATAGTGATACAAGCCATAGGCACTGCTTTCACTAGTTGCCACTAAAAGGATGGCTTCGGCCAGGTTGTTCGCGTTGGTAGGAGTGCCCAGCTGTTCGGTGGTTATTGTTAGCGGGTTTCCTTCATTGGCATGCCTTAGTATGGTTTTAAAAAAATTATGCCCATACTCCGAATACAACCAGGAAGTTCTTATAATAAAGTATCGGCTGCAATGAGCAGCCAGTTCCTCTTCCCCTGCCAGCTTGGATGCCCCGTATACATTGATTGGGTTGGTAGCGTCCTGCTCGATATAGGGTGATGTTTTTGTCCCGTCGAACACATAATCTGTGGATACGTGTATTAAAACCGTTTTATGGATTTTACAGACTTCGGCCAGGGTTTTCACTGCAGCTGCATTAACAGCAAATGCCTGCTCCTTTTCGGTTTCAGCCTTTTCAACATTCGTATAGGCGGCGGTATTTATGCAAACATCAAACGAATGCTCACTAAAATACGAGCGGACCGTAGCGGGATCCGTAACATCCAGTTCCGTTCTGTTTACAAAAGTAAAATCCAGATCGGGGAAGTTTGGAGCCGCCTGTTTTATACACATAGCAAGTTGTCCGAACGCCCCTGTTACCAATACTTTTTTCATGAAATTACCTCCTCAAATCCGGGAAGTTCCAGGTCTTTATCCGAAATTATAAAATCTTCCTTTGGAAGATGCCAGTCCAGGGATAAGGTTGCGTCATTGTATATAATACCGCTCTCCGATTCCTTGTCGTAATAATTATCGCATTTATATGCAAATACAGCTTCTTCTGAAAGGGTGATGAAACCATGGGCAAATCCGCGAGGCACGAACAGCTGAAGATTATTCTCCTCATTCAGTTCTACACTGAATGATTTTCCGAAAGTCTCCGATCCTTTCCGGATATCAACAACAATATCCAGGACACGCCCTTTTACAGCCCTAACCAACTTGGCCTGTGCCATGTTGCCTCTTTGGAAGTGAAGGCCTCTAATCACTCCATAGGATGAAATCGACTGATTATCCTGAACGAAATCCACGTCCAAACCAGTAATTTGCTCGAAAGTTTTCCTATTGTAGCTTTCGTAAAAGGTCCCCCTGGCATCCGCAAACACCCTTGGTTTGAATATAAAACAGTCTTTAAGCGGGGTTTCTATCTTCTCCAAAACTATTTTCCGTGATATAGGTTCTTACCATAGCCACTCTTTAGTAGTGGTTTGGCTAATTTTTTTAACTGTTCTGCCGAAATATAGCCCATTGCATAGGCCGCTTCTTCGATGGCGCCGATCTTTAGTCCCTGTCGTTCTTCAATAACTTCTACAAACTGAGCGGCTTGCATTAACGAAGCAAAGGTTCCTGTGTCCAGCCAGGCTGTGCCCTTATCCAGGATACTAACGCTTAGTTTCCCGGCTTTCAGATATTCATTGTTAACGTCTGTGATCTCGAGCTCACCTCGTGCGCTAGGCTTGATTCCCGCTGCTATATCCACGACCGAATTATCGTAAAAGTAGATCCCCGGTACGGCGAAATTAGATTTGGGATGCTTTGGTTTCTCTTCAATAGACAGGGCCTTACCGCTTTCATCAAATTCTACAACCCCATATCGCTCCGGGTCATGAACGTGATAGGCATAGATCACCCCTCCGTCCGGATCGTTATTGGAAATAAGGAGTTCCTTCAAGCCGGAACCATAAAAAATATTATCGCCAAGGATAAGCGCAACCTTGTCACTACCAATAAAATCTTTACCAATTATAAAGGCTTCCGCCAGGCCCCTTGGTTCTTCCTGAACTGCATATTGGAATGAACAGCCATATTTAGTACCATCTCCCAATAGTTTTTTAAATAAAGGGAGGTCTTGTGGTGTTGAAATGATCAATATTTCCCTAATACCCGAATACATAAGGGTGGAGAGGGGGTAATATATCATAGGCTTGTCGTAAACAGGCATCAGCTGCTTGCTTATGGCGAGTGTAATGGGATGCAAACGGGTTCCGGATCCGCCGGCCAGTATTATTCCTTTCATCTTTTTATAGTCTTTCCTTGTGTTTTAGATACCATTTGATGGTTTTCAATATGCCCGATTCGAAATTCTCTTCAGCCTTCCATCCCAGGTCATTTTCAATCTTCGAGGCATCGATCGCATATCTGAAATCATGCCCGGGCCTGTCTGTTACAAAGGAGATCTGCTTTTTATATGGTTGGTCTGCTGGTTCTAGTTCGTCCAATAAGTTACAAATAGTCTCCGCAATATATAGGTTGGTTCGCTCATTACGTCCGCCAATATTATAAGTTTCCCCCAGCTCTCCGTTTTCTACTGCCAATTTTATCCCTTTACAGTGATCTATCACATAAAGCCAGTCTCTTACATTCGTGCCATCGCCATAGATCGGGATAGGGTCTCCCGCCAGGGCTTTACGAATAATGGTTGGAATTAATTTCTCTTTATGCTGATTAGGGCCGTAATTATTGGAACAATTGGTAGTAACCACCGGTAGTTGATAGGTATGATAGTAACTGCGTACGATAAAATCTGAGGAAGCCTTAGAGGCGCTATACGGGCTATTGGGAGCATAAGGCGTTTCTTCAGTGAATAAGCCAGTTTCTCCCAGGGTGCCGTAAACCTCATCGGTGGAAACATGCAGGAAGCGCGCATGGCTGAAAGCTTCTTTCGCCTTTCCCGGTCCGTCCATCCATGTTTTATAGGATGCCTGGAGCAAATTAAAGGTTCCTACGATGTTGGTTTCAATAAAGGCTGCAGGACCACTGATAGAATTATCCACGTGAGATTCGGCGGCAAAATGAACTACCTGGTCGAATTCGTGTTTTTTAAACATTTCATCAATAAAATCCTTGTCGCAAATATCCCCCTGAATAAAATGATAGTTGGATTTGCCGGCAACGGACTCGAGATTTCGCATATCTCCCGCATAAGTTAGCTTATCCAGCACAAATACGTTAGCCGAAGTAGATTCCATTAAATAGGCGACATAATTTGAGCCAATAAAGCCTGCTCCCCCTGTAATCAATATGTTACTGTGATTCAAAATATATTTTTAGATTAAACTAAAATCTGTTTTAACATTTTTTCGGTTATGGCGTAGGTAGGTTTTACCCCTGCGGTTCCCAATCCGCCCGAAGCCAGTGTACTTCCCGATTCTAATGGGTTATCCGATGCGTAATACGCGTAGCGCACCGCTACTTTCGGACTAATACTGCCTCTTATCTTAGAGGCAGACTGAATTGCTTTCTGGTAATGAGCGCCTTCCATTTCAAGACCAATAACATTCCAGGTTGAGGTATGGAAAAACTTCAAAATATCCCTGTTTTGCAGGGATGTCCCCAGTACTGTGATCATGGTTCCTTCACAAACCTGAATATCTACATCGTCAAAATGAGATTTCTTCAATTTGTTCTTAAACGGGTAATTATCTGCCGTTCCTTCAAAAACATGAGCAGTTGGTATCATTATATCTCCCTTTTTCCCGCTTAAAATACCTGCTTTACCCATAATGGATATGGATTTCACATTCAGTAACTGCTTTGAACCATTATTATTATAAGGCTTTAGCAGTTCGTCCATGGTTTCGTATGCTTGCTCGCCAAATGCGTAGTCCATAACAATGATCACCGGCATTTCTTCGGGAGCAAGCCCCTGTGGGCTATCGTGGAAATATTGCGAATCGAAGATCTGCACATTGATATTAGCTCCGGAGTCGTCTTCAATGAATGTCATGCCATTTGCCAATGCATATTTCGCTACTTTTTGCTGAAGTTTAATGCTTTTAGGGCTACTAAGCTTTTCAAATATGGTGATCTCCTCTATGTTCTTAAATTCGGATGCAAGTGCTTTTTTAGCGAATAAGCTGTTTTGCACAGAGTGCATGTTCGCACTGATAATGTGAAGTGGCCGCACTAACAGCCCTTTGTCGTTCAATGTTTTCTTCACTTTCCGGGCCCATTGCTCTCCATGAATATGATGCCCCAGACGCTCCCTTAAAACCGGACTGAAGGTGATTAATCGCTGATTATCCTCCAGAACTTCCTCCATAGCGCGTTTTCCCAGGTAATAGATGATGTTAAGGAAACGATTCTTTATGCCTTCACACTCAAATAAAGGATAGATGGCGTTTACCTCCTCAAAGGTTCTCCCTAAGAAATTCGCTGTGTGTGTAAGGGCAATTTCCTTTTCATGCTTGGTTAGTTCCTTCTTTACCATGACAGCCTCTTCCAGTTTTTTCCAATCCCGGATCACCTCTCCGTTATCATTGATCAAAACCTGCTTCATGATCTTATGCGATTCTATATAGAGAAAGGTTAGATGGGTGAGAATATCGTAGATCTCAGATCGGCCGCGGGTAATTTCTATATTCATTTGCTCCTCATCGATCCGGTAGCAGTTACGGCGACGTTTGGCGGGAATAATAGGCTTAAAATGCGAGTTTTTATAGCCTTCATCTGAAGTTAAATTGATATACCTGCATTCTTCAATGCCATAAGGCAGACGATCTATCACATAAAGCAGGCCTTCCAGTTCTATTTTTTCTTCTGAAATGGATCCGTAGATCTCCGGGCTTAAAATGAGCAGGGATTCGCGCAATGTCTCACCCGAAATCCCCATAGGTTTGTAAAATCCACGGTTGAAAAGGTGTCGCATTGTAATATACATGCGCTCTATGGCTCCCGAACTTTCCTGGGCCCTTGTTCGTTTATGTGTTCTTAATGGGTTCATTCGGCTGCAAAGATAGTACTTATTTATGGTTGCAATTTGTACAACTTGTCCGCAATTTTACGGTCGTTGGACAGCCTGGGAACTTTGTTCTGACCCCCCAGCTTTCCCTGACTCTTCATCAATAAATTAAAGCTGTCTTTCTTTAGCGTTTTAATTTTTAGAGGCCTTAAAATCTTTCCTGTGATAAGATCGAAATAATAACTGTTTTGCTGCTGCATCTGTTGATCCAGGGTAGCCTCAATTGCCTCTATGTTGGCCGGTTCATTTTCAAACTCCACTAACCATTCGTGATACGGAAGGCCTTGATCTACGGGATCTGCCTGCGGAGCCACGGTAAATTCGGTAATGCTAAACCCATGCTCCAAGATCGCTTGTTGCATGGCTTCTTCCACTTCCTTCCCGATCACGTGTTCACCGAAGGCCGAAATAAAATGCTTTATCCTTCCTGAAACGATGACCTTAAAAGGCTCTAATGACGTAAATTGGATGGTATCCCCAAGATTATAGCCCCAAAGTCCGGCGTTAGTGGAGATTATCATAACATAATTTACACCTAATTCAACGTCTTCCAGGGTAAGTCTAGCCGGGTTTTCATCGAAGAACTTTTCCGCTACAACAAATTCATAGAATATCCCCGAATCCAGCAAAAGCAACATGCCTTTCTCATCCTGTTTATCCTGGTAGGCGAAGAATCCTTCACTGGCCGGAAACAGTTCGATACTATCCACTTTCCGCCCTATAAGTGCTTCAAATTTAGCCCTGTAGGGTTCATAATTCACCCCTCCATAGATAAAGAGACTGAAATTTTTAAACAGATCGCCAACTTGTTGCCCGGATACCTGGATAAGCTTTTCAAAATACATCTGAACCCAGGAAGGGATCCCGCTAATTACGGTCATATCCTCATTTCGGGTTTCTTCCACTATAGCATCCACCTTTTTTTCCCAGTCTTCAATGCAATTTGTCTCCCAGGAGGGTAATCGGTTCTTCTGAAGATAAGAGGGTACATAATGGGCCACAATACCGGACAACCGCCCTAGTTTTATGCCGTTTTGTTCCTTTAAGCCCGGATTCCCCTGTAGAAATATCATTTTGCCATCTACAAAAGCGGTATTGCCGGTTTCGTGTATATAAGCAAGGATGGCATCCCTGGCGGCTTTCATATGCCCCGGCATCGAGGCTTTGGTAAGGGGTATGTATTTGGCTCCGGAAGTAGTTCCTGAGGTCTTGGCTAAATATATTGGTTTTCCCGGCCACAGCACATCTTTCTCTCCGGCTACAACCCTGTCGAAATAGGGCCTCAGCTCTTCGTAATCTCTAATGGGCACTTGTTTTACGAAGTCTTTGTGGGTTTTAATTTGCCCAAACTGGTGATCTTTCCCAAACACAGTATGAGAAGCCTGGGAAATAAGATCTTTAAAGACCTTTTGTTGGGTTTCAAGAGGTCGTGACGACCATTTCTTATTGCGTTTAGCAACTTGATTGGCAAAGATTCTGGCAGCAATAGCTTTTATTGACATATAGTTCTAATCGAAATCTATAAAGTTAGCCGGATTTAAGGGGTATCCTTCGCTCCACAATTCGAAGTGAAGATGTGGCCCAGTGGTAAAATCGCCTGTATTTCCGGCGGTTGCAATTACTTCTCCGGCTTTAACAAGTTCCCCTTGTTCTTTGGCCAGGGAAGCATTATGCTTGTATACCGAGATTAGGTTATTGCTGTGCTCCAGTATGATCACATAACCGGTTTCTGCGGTCCATTCGGCAAAGATCACCGTTCCATCGGCGGTTGCTTTCACAGGTGCGTCCTTAGCGGTCACTATATCGACGGCATAGTGCTTACCTTTGGGGTTATACCCTTCAGAAACTGTCCCTTTTACCGGCGGAAACAGCACAATTTTAACTGCCCCGGGATCGGCCAGGGGATTATACTTGTCTTCCTGCATCACTTTTTCACGAAGCAGGGAATCCTCCCTGGAAGGCGCCAGGTCTACGCTACCGGGTGTTCTGCTGGCGAGCTCCAAAATAGAATCTTTATTGAAATCGACTGTTTTTACATCCCCTGTAAGCACCTTTCTTATCGAAGCCAGGTAACTTTCGTTGATATTGATCACTTGTTGAAGGGAATCTGTTTTGTATGTTAAATCTGTAGCGCGCTGCTTTAAAGCGGTAGAAGAATAGCCCGGAATGTATTCTCTTAAAGGGGTAAAGGCTATAAGTAGGGTGGTGCCGGCAATAAGAAAAACTGCGAAAATCGTACTAAAAACAAAGACATTCAGCCGGTTCAGTTTAAAAGAGAACCGCTCTTCGAAAGTGTCTTCATTTAAAACTACCAGACGATACTTATGCAGTAGTTTTCTTTTAATTTTTTTTGTCCGTTTATTTTTGTCGGCCATATTGTGGATTATCTTCGATTGCAAATATAATTAAACGCCCAGGGAGTATGCTAAACTTACCCTGAAAACGTTGTATCTAAGGAATTCTTGTTACCTTTGTCTTATAAATTTCTTAAAGATGACTGCACTATTTTTACCCCTTGCAATTGGCCCATGGCAGATTGTACTTATTGTTGTGATTGTTTTATTGCTTTTCGGAGGGCGAAAGATCCCGGAATTAATGCGAGGACTGGGTAGCGGAATAAAAGAGTTTAAAGAAGCTTCGAAAGAAGAACCTAACGATAAAAAATTAGAGGAATAAACTTCCTTTTACAATATATTTAAAAAGCCGGCCTGTTCATTAGACCGGCTTTTTTTATTCAAATTTCAAGGATCTTAAAATGGCTTCCAGTTCAAACTGAAGGTCTCGCTTACTGGTAGCCGGTGCATACACAAACCCTTCAATGATCAGGTATCTGTTGTTCACAGAATCTCGCACGGCATAATTAACAAAAGGGCCTCCCATAAACTGGGTTTTTACTTCCCAAATACCCTTGGTCTCGTAGGCAAAGCGATCGTCTATCTTAGTTTTAAATATATACGGGGCGTAGGCCGCTTCGGTGATAAACCGGCCGCCTTCCTCTACCGGCATGAAGTCGCCACCAATTGAATCTCTAATCTTTATAATATCTGCCACACTTGTACTATCACTTCCTATAAGACCTAGCGGAACCTCGTAAACTACAATGTTTGTCTCTCCCGATTTTAGTGCCTTTCGGTACCAGATAAAATCCTCATTGGCCAGGGCTGTACGATAGGCCGACGGAACCCGTAAACTTACCCCGAAGTGTTTCTTAAGGGAGTCGGTTTTCTTTAGGGAGATCTTAATTCTTCTTTGTTTTTCTTTTATTTCTGAAGCCTTAAAAGCCGAAATGATCTGTTGGTGATTGTTTTCCAGCAATCTTATAATATCCGCAGCATCCTTCCCAACAATAAATGCTCCTGTTTGTGGCTTGGCATAAGGGTTTTTCTTAATGGCAACTCCGGTTGTATCACCTATAGAGACATGCAGGAAAGTACGGTATTTTCGAGCGAAATCCGTATAAGTGGATGGGGGCATCTGGTTCATGGAAAACAAGGGTTCATCCTGCGGAAGTCCATCCACAGGCGCAGCAAAGTAGTCTCGTATTTCTTCCCCCACTTCGCCATTCCAAAGATCGTTTTCTATGATCACTTGGAGGGTGTTGATATTACCCAGTGAATTTAACAAATAGCCGTTCTGATTTGCGGAATTTTCGCAAGAAGACAACGCAAAAATCAGCCCTAATAGGGCAAATCGTAAAATTTTCATCTAAGAGTGTTTGTGGGGAGATTAGCCTTTCTGAATCTTAAGTTTCATCCCCGGTTTTAATTTGTTACCGCTAATATCGTTCCATTTTCTGATATTCTCTACGGTAACTCCCGGAAATTTTTGCGAGATACTCCATAAAGAATCGCCGTTCTTTACAGTGTATGTTTGTTCTCCTGTCTTAGCCTTGGCGCTAGCCGTGCTGGTTATAGTCGACTTTTTAGGGCCTCCTCCACGTGGGTAAATGGTGAGACGCTGGCCTATTCGCAGGCGGGTACTGCGCAAGCCATTCCATCGCTTTATCTGATTTACGGTAACACCGTATTTGCTTGCTATTTTACCCAGGTAGTCTCCGCTTCGCACACGATACCGAATACGATCGGATTGTTCGAAAAACTGGGGTAATGGTTTCTCACGCTGATTAAATTCGGCGGCGGCATAAGCATAAACGGCTTCTTCGTTGGCAACAAATTTACCGACTGCATCCACCGGTAAGCGCAACACATAATCTTCGTCCTTCACCACCGGGATGATCTGGTGTTTGTAGGAAGGGTTAAGGAAAGTGAGCTCATCCAGATCAAGATTAGTGACCTTGGCCACATGGTCCAGGACTATCATACTATTAACGCGGATGGTCTCTGTAGCAATATAGGGGTATTGAGGTCCGCTACTTTTAAACCCGTGC
>QQUG01000196.1 GCA_008501705.1 Flavobacterium sp. | reverse complement strand
AGAATTCTAATGGCTATAATTGCACAGTTTATTTTCATAAAAAGAGGTACATTTGCCGAAAATGCGGTCTATGTCGAATGCCCTCGTGGTAATACCTACATATAATGAAAAAGAGAACATAGAGCGGTTGGTCCGCAATATCTTTTCTCTTCAGCGCGCTTTCGATATTCTGGTGGTCGATGATAATTCGCCGGATGAGACCGCAGCTACGGTAAAAACCCTTCAGCAAGAATTCGAGGAACGATTGTTCCTCCTGGAAAGAAGTGGAAAACTGGGGCTTGGAACCGCATATATTGAAGGATTCCGCTGGGCATTGAAAAGGGACTATGAGTATATTTTTGAAATGGATGCCGATTTCTCTCATAATCCCAACGATCTGATACGATTGTACAATGCCTGTGATAAGGGAGGCTATGACCTTGCTATTGGATCGCGCTATGTGAGAGGGGTTAATGTTGTTAACTGGCCCATGAGCAGAGTATTACTGTCCTGGCTGGCCTCTAAATATGTTCGTTTTATTACCGGAATGAGGATATATGATACCACAGCCGGTTTTGTTTGTTACCGCAGACATGTTTTGGAGAAGATCAACCTGGAAAAGATCCGGTTTGTAGGTTATGCGTTCCAGATCGAAATGAAATTTAAAGCCTATTTGGCAAAATGTAAAATTATTGAGGTACCGGTAGTATTTACCGATCGTACCAGGGGGGAATCCAAGATGAGCGGGGGAATTATTTCTGAAGCCATCTTTGGTGTAATAAAAATGAAATTCAGGAGTTTATTCGGTAGTTCCGATTTTAACGAGATTTAATGAGCACAATTCTTATAAAGAACGCCAACATTGTAAATGAAGGCAAGATTATCCAAGGCGATGTGATGATCGAAGGAGACCGTATTGCGGAAGTTGGTGGAAGTATCAGCGTGAAATCTGCAGACACCAGGGTGATCGATGCAGACGGACAATTTCTGATACCCGGAATGATAGACGACCAGGTGCATTTCCGTGAACCAGGCCTTACACATAAAGCTACTATAGAGACAGAGTCGAAAGCAGCGATCGCGGGTGGGATCACAACCTTTATCGAGATGCCTAATACGGTCCCTCAGGCAACCACGATCGAACTGTTAGAAGAAAAATTTGCCATAGCCGCGAAAACGTCATGGGCTAATTATTCATTCATGTTTGGAGGTACCAATGATAATCTGGATGAAATCCTGAAAGTTGATAAAACCAAGGTCGCAGGCCTAAAACTCTTTCTTGGATCTTCAACAGGAAATATGCTGGTAGACGACCCCAAGGTGCTTGAAGAGATCTTTAGTAAAACCGATCTGCTTATATCGGCACACTGTGAGGACGAGTCGACCATCAAAAAGAATCTGGCCGAATACAGTAAGATGTACGGGGACGATATTCCAGTAGAATTTCACCCGAAGATTCGCAGTGAAGAGGCATGTTATCTATCCTCCTCCCGCGCTATTGCACTGGCCAAAAAGACAGGGGCTCGTTTGCATGTGTTTCACCTCTCAACGGCCAAAGAAACCGAGCTTTTCGATAAGAAGAAACCGCTTTCGGAAAAGAAGATCACCGCCGAAGTGTGTATACACCATCTGTGGTTTTCGGATGAAGATTACACAGCCAAAGGAACCAGGATAAAGTGGAATCCGGCGGTTAAAACAGCCAAAGACAGAGACGGACTTTTAAAGGCCCTGAACGACGGACGAATTGACGTGATCGCAACAGACCACGCACCTCATACGCTGGAAGAGAAGAATAATAACTATGTTAATGCTCCTTCGGGAGGACCCCTGGTACAACATGCGCTGGCCGCGCTTTTTGAAATGTACCATAACGGAAAAATAAGTCTGGAGACTATTGTTCAGAAAACAGCCCATAATCCGGCTATCCTTTTCGAGATCAAGGATAGGGGATATATACGCAAAGGCTATAAGGCCGATCTGGTGTTAGTAGACAGTAACTCGCCCTGGACGGTATCTAAAGAGAACATTCTCTATAAATGCGGCTGGTCCCCATATGAGGGACGAACCTTCAGGTCGCGTGTAACACATACGATCGTAAATGGTTGCCTGGCTTATGAAAACCTCAAGTTTCCTAACAGAAGTAAAGGCGAACGAATTAACTTTAATCGCTAATGCGAAGAATTTGTATAGTCATATCGTTGCTATCTTTCCTGGGATGCCAGCATGTAGAACGGCCCGAAAAGCCGGACAACCTCATCGCTAGGGATATGATGGTGGATATACTTACAGATGTCTATTTAAGCAATGCAGCCAAGAGTGTGAACAATAAGGTTATTAGGCAGAAGGGGATTAAACTTGACTCCTTCATTTACAAGAAATACGATATAGACAGTGTGCAATTTGTAAAAAGTCATAACTGGTATAACGCAGACCTCGATACTTATAAGGAGATCTTTGTTGAGATCGAACAACGTCTTATCGAAATGCAACGAAGGACAGATAGCTTGAATTTTAAGCCAAAGAGTAAGATCGAACAAAAACAAGATAGTTTGCGAAAAGCCAGGGAATTGATCGAGCCTGCATCTTCAGACGAGTGATCATTTGCGATAATTCTTTCCTATACGTTCCAGTGTTTCAGTGGTGGTAGTATATTTAAAATCGAGGAAACGAGTGATCTTCCCTCCATCGAAATACGATTCATTATACATCGAATTTACTGTTGCTTTTAATAATCGCCTGCGGCTCCCCGTTAGCCTGGCACTGAGCCAGTCCAGTCGGCGCACAAGATCCAACTTCCATTTTGGGATAAATTTAAATGGTGGTTTTACCTCAAGAGCGTTAGCAAGTTTGGAAAGTAGCTCTTTATAACTAAAATTTTCCCCAGCCAGAATGAACTGCTCATTCTTGATCTCACTTTCCATAAGCATGATCATTGCTTTTACCACATCCTGCACATCTACAATAGCCACTCCCCCCGAGGTGTAATATTTTGTTCCATTGGCAACCATCTTCAATATAACTCCGCTGCTGGAACTCCAATGGCCCGAACCCATGATCAGGGCGGGGTTGAGAATCACAGCGTCCACGCCTTCCTGGGTGCCGCGCCAAACTTCCATTTCGGCTCCGTATTTGGTAATAGCATATACACTGTTGTTGGCTTCGGGATTCCATGCCACCTGCTCATCGATAAGGGATCCATCTGTGGTACTTCCAAGTGTCGCGATAGAACTTACATGGCATAGTTTGGAAATGTTATTTTCTATACAGAGATTAACAATATTAGCGGTGCCTTCTATATTGGATTTTTTTAATTTCTGAAAATGCCTGGGATTAAAACTAATGTAAGCCGCCGAATGATAGACATGTGTTACCCCCTCGAATGCCCTTATCAGTGCTGGGATATCCGTAACATCGGCTTCCATCCAATCGATCGCATTAAATAGGGAGTCTGCCTCTTCGGTATAATACTGAAATACCTTGCGCACCGATTCCAGCTTACTGCTCTTTCGGTGAATGGCACGTACTGCCACTCCTTTTTTCAGAAGGAAATACAATAAATGCGAACCTACTAAGCCGGTACCTCCGGTGACTAGAACCATTTCATAAAAATAGTCTTTTTTGAAGTATTCTTTTATCTTTTGGGGGGACAACCTATATTTGCTGAAACTTTAAAAATGGCGTTGAAGAACTTTGTAAAAGAACTTAGCTGGCGAGGTATGATCCATGATGTTATGCCCGAGACCGAGGAGCATCTTATGGAACAAATGCGTTCTGCATATATTGGTTTCGACCCGACCGCAGATTCGTTACATATTGGAAATCTTGTGCCTATTATGATGCTGGCATTTTTTCAACGTACCGGTCATAAACCAGTGGCCCTGGTTGGCGGAGCAACCGGGATGATTGGCGATCCTTCAGGCAAATCGAGTGAACGAAATCTTCTGGATGAAGCAACCTTACGTCACAACCAGGAATGTGTTAGAGAACAGCTCTCACAATTTCTGGATTTTTCTTCAGGGAAGGAGAATGAGGCAGTGATGGTTAACAATTACGATTGGATGAAGGAGATAAGCTTTCTGGATTTCATTCGCGACGTTGGAAAGCATATCACGGTTAATTATATGATGGCTAAAGATTCTGTAAAGAACAGGATAAAGGGAGAGGAAACCGAAGGCATGTCCTTTACCGAGTTCACGTACCAGTTGGTACAAGGTTATGATTTCCTTCATCTTTTCAGAAATTATAACTGTACCCTGCAAATGGGAGGTAGCGACCAGTGGGGTAATATCACTACTGGAACCGAATTGATACGTCGTATTGGCGGAGGGAAGGGTTATGCGCTTACCTGTCCACTTATCACTAAGAGCGATGGCAGCAAGTTTGGTAAGAGTGAAGGAGGTAACGTGTGGCTGGATGCTAAACGAACTTCGCCGTATAAATTCTATCAATACTGGCTGAACACCAGCGATGAAGACGCCGAAAAATATATAAAGATCTTCACTTTCCTCGATAAGCAGACCATCCAAGCACTTGTTGAAGAGCATCGGGCGGCTCCGCATATGAGATTGCTTCAGAAGCGACTGGCAGAAGAAGTGACCACCACAGTTCATGGGGAAGCAGAATTCAGTAATGCTGTGAAGGCTTCCGAGATCCTTTTTGGGAGATCCACCTCCGAGGATCTAAAATCACTGGACGAGGCTACATTCCTCGATGTGTTCGACGGGGTACCTCAGGCAGAAGTTGCTGCCGCGGATATTTCGGAAGGAGTGGAAATTGTTTCGGCACTTGCCGAGCGTACCGGTTTCCTTAAATCGAATGGAGAGGCAAGACGAGCCCTGAAGGAGAATTCCATTTCAGTAAACAAAGAAAAAGTCTCCGAGGACCATAAATTAACTTCCGAAGATCTTATCAATGATCAGTTCATTCTTTTGCAGAGAGGTAAGAAGAACTACTTTATCATTAAGGCAATATAAAATATGAAGCCCCCAAAACAAAAGAAAGTTCGGGGGCTTCAAAATTAACTAACCAACCAATTATGAATCTATCTTTTTCATAGCTTCATCGTCATGGCATATTGGTCGGTTTATTTCTCCTAAACTTACAGCGGTTTTACATATAATTTGTTAGTTCCGGATAAGGGATGAGAGCGCTTATCAATAGCGCGATACTTTCTTTTACGATGAGGGTTATACTCAGTAGAATGGTCACCACCAAAATAGCTACCGACACATTATTTCGCTGGATCTCTCTAAATTCGTTAATGCCTTTGGTTAACATGGAAAAGAGCAGAAAAGCCGTTGCATTTATAAAAACCGCCATCACAAAGCCAATAGCCAGGTACAGTCCTGAATACGAAATTATGGTGGTGGTATCCACAGTCTCGGTTTGAGTGGTGCTAAGCCTGATCACATTGGTAATGGAGGGTAAGATTTCGCTAAGGATAAGGCCTATAGACAGGATGATACCCGAAGTGAAAATGGTGAATGCCATGTTATCGCCTCTTAGATCGGAGCTGCGAAAGAACAGCAATTTCAGGATCTTATAAGAGACAAAGATTATAGCCACGGTGATCCCTATCGAGATTAGAATTTCAAGAATTGCGAGGGTGAGTAGTTTAGTATTCATCTTTACTTATTTACTGGTTAAAACGACATCCCAATAAGAAATATCGCTATAGGTTGCCGGGAGGTTACCGGCCGCATAATATTTTGCCGTGGTTTCCCACAACATATATTTTTTGCCATTGTATATTTTAGATAATCCAGATGCAGGTAGGTTGATCCCCAGGATAGAATGGCGATAAAAATCGCTGTTTAGTATGGCCACGTCGTACCCAAACGATTTCAATATGGAGTAGATCATAACGGTACGGGTATCGCAGTCGCCTTTCAGGTTACCCATGAAGGACACCGGATTTTGTATACCATAGGCGATATTACCTATACAACAATCGGGACATTTTTGCAGTAGTTCCCGTATGGATTGCTCGTAGTTATTTGGTGCCAGGCAGGCTTCCTGGAAGACGAAAGAATAGGGGATGTCCTGTATGCAGGAAACGACCATCTCTGCAAATTCCATTTGGTTTAATTTTTTTTCTTGCTGAATTATTCTGAAACTATCCATGATGATATCCAGGGCAGGCCGGTCTGTTCGCTCGATATAATCGTAAAGGTCTCCCCAAAAATTCCCGCTTCTGCCGGGTTGATAGCCGGAAATATGATCCCGTAGTCTGTTGTAATCCTTCACCCGAACGCTAAGGGTGGCATTGAAATTGTTCCCGAAATTATCCCGCCAGACCCTATTTGAAGCAAAGACCTCGACAGAATCTGTGCCTTCTATCCTGTATGTTTTCTTTACAAATTCTTCAACTTTAAAAGCCGTGCTCTCACTTCGGGGTTGTAACAGAGTGAATAGAAAACTTAATCCGGCCGTAAGTATCCCAATAAGCACTACAGCCACCACTAAACCTGTTATAATCCCTTTTAACCGGGGTTTGCCTACCAGTTTAAGGGCGATGAAAATGGCTGCTCCTGTAGAAATGAACAGGGTGATCAATACCGGCAGAGCCAGTGAAACGGTAATCACCCCAAAGGAAATGATAAGAATGATCATCATGACGATTAGCCAAAGGCAGCCGTTAGCTCGTTTTGCAGGGGTTACATTCATTAAATGACCATTAGATTACATCCTCTTATATCGCTGGTATCAAATCTACCTAAAATTTCAAAATTACCTTGCGCGTCTACTTTGCCAAGATCCTGGGTGGCGATAAAAGAGCAGGAATAACGGTTGGCAAGATCTATCACATTAATGCCTCCCGTTTTATTTTCAACATAACTGAGCGCATCTTCCGGATCGCGGGTGAGGATCTTCATCCAGGGAGGGCAGGTAAAGACCCCTTCACCTTTGCTGTACGCCTGCGAAAGGAGTTCGGTCATCCCGTATTCGCTATATATTTGGGAAACACCAAAGCCTGTTTTCAGGATGGAATGCAGTTCTTCCCGTATCATTTCTTTGCGACGGCCTTTCATGCCGCCGGTTTCCATAACAAGCGTATTTTTAAGTTCGAACTTGTGGTTTTTCACCAGGTCGAGTAAGGCGTAAGAGACCCCGATCAGTAAGGTTGGCCGATTCTTTTTTTCAAGCTTCAGTAGCTTTTGGCGTAATTCGTCTGTGTTGTGTAAGTAAAAACCACTGTCCGGATTTGCGGTTTTTTCGATGAGCGTGTCCACCATATAGATAAGTGAAGATCCTTTTTGTTCGAGATAGGAAGGTAAGAGGGCCAGGATGGTGATGTCTTTCAGATCGCCAAAATTCATTTCAAAAGATCTGAGAAAGCTCTGTCGATACAGATCAAGATCGGCCACGTAATGCTTACTTCTGTTAGTACCGGTAGTACCACTGCTGTAAAAAATGATCTCTTCTTTTTTGGCTGAGTGCTGGATTTTTTCCGACTTAAAGAATTCTATTGGCAGGAAAGGAATTTTGGTGATTTTACTGACCTTCTTTAGATCGGTACCAAGGGTGTCACAAAATTTTCGGTATAACGGAACATTCTCATACTGGTATTGAAACGATTCTAATGCGAGTTCGCAAAATTCGTCCTCATTTGTAATGTTGAAAATGTGATATGCAGACATGTAAAAGTTAACGATGGGCATTTCAAAAATAAACAATTATTAAACGGAAGTGCTCTACATTTATATTTTGTTCTGTCGGCCATGCATGTTACATTATTGTTAACAATCAACTCAATAGATATAGAAAAATGAATTAATAGTATCTTTAGCTTTTGATAACACAGGAATCGAAAATGAAGAAAAGAGACACACGCATTTTGTTAGTAGATGACGAACCGGATATCCTTGAGATCATCGGTTATAATCTCTCTTCGGAAGGCTATCAGATAAGCACTGCCGAAAACGGAGTAGAAGCAATTGCAAAGGCCAAAAAGCAAAAGCCTCATTTAATTGTTCTGGATGTTATGATGCCCGAAATGGATGGTATCGAAGCTTGTGAAAAGATTCGCGCTATCCCCGAGCTTTCCGAAACCGTAATTACTTTCCTTACTGCCCGCGGGGAAGACTATTCACAGGTAGCAGGATTCGAGGCGGGAGCAGACGATTATATTACCAAGCCGATAAAGCCAAAGGTTCTTATTAGTAAGGTAAAAGCATTATTAAGACGATTTAAAGAGAATTCGGAGGCAGAAAGTACCATGAAAATTGGTAACTTGACCATCAACAGGGAAGAATACAAGATCCTGAAAGGTAAACAGGAGATCATTCTACCCAGAAAAGAATTCGAATTGCTTGCCCTATTAGCTTCCAAGCCCGGTAAAGTATTTAAAAGAGAGGATATATTAGACAGGGTATGGGGTAATGAAGTAGTTGTAGGCGGCCGAACCATCGATGTGCATATTAGAAAATTGCGCGAAAAGATTGGCGATGAACGTTTTAAAACTGTGAAAGGGGTTGGCTATAAGTTTGTAGTCTAATGTCGACCAATTTTAAGAAAGCCTATAAATTTGCCGGGTATACATCGGCTGCGATCACTGTTGTACTCACACTCTGCCTGGGTGTGTTTTTTTATGCAACTAGTTCCCTCAATTTCTTTATCCTTGCCGGCTTCGCAATTTTGTGCTATCTCAGCTGTTTTTTTATCATTCAGTACCGGGTGGAACGATTTATCTATAAGCGTATCAAGAAAATATACGACGATGTGTCCCTGCTTGAAGCCTCGTCTTTGAGTAAAAACCAGATCACAACAGACATGGCAACACTTACCAAGGAAGTGGAGCGATTTGCCCAGGACAAAAAACTGGAGATAGAGGGTCTGAAGATACGGGAGAATTACAGAAAAGAATTCATAGGAAACATATCGCACGAACTTAAAACCCCCCTGTTCACAGTACAAGGATACATCCTTACCTTACTAGACGGCGCCATGAAAGACAAGAGTGTTCGTAAAAAATATCTTGTGAACGCCAATAAGGGAGTGGAACGGCTTATCTATATAGTAAAGGATCTCGACATGATCACCAAGTTGGAAGTTGGTGACCTCAATCTTTACAAGGAGGAGCATAACATTATAGAACTGGTTCAAAATGTATTCGACCTGCTGGAAATGAAGGCTGCTAAGAAAAAGATAGAACTCGCTTTCGATAAGCCTTACCCGGATAGTATTATGGTGATGGCAGACAGAGAACGAATTCAGCAAGTGTTGTCCAACCTGATTGTAAATTCCATAAAATACGGCAAAGAAGGCGGAACTACCGAAGTGAGCATAGAGGATCTTATTAAGAACAAAGTAATAGTGCGGATCTCCGATAATGGGGAGGGCATAGCAAAAGATCATATTCCCAGGATTTTCGAACGTTTTTTCAGGGTTGATAAAAGTGGGTCCAGAAGAGAAGGTGGTAGCGGATTAGGACTTGCTATTGTAAAGCATATTATTGAAGCCCACTCCGAGAAGATCTATGTTGAGAGTCAGTTAGGAATTGGCTCCGAATTCTCATTCACGCTCGAAAAGGCGAAATAAATGTTCAAGGTTTTTGTTACTTGGATAGGCTTGTAAGCCTTTATAATTGGATACCATATCCAGTTTTGCCAGATTAAAATCCTCTTGTTTGCAATACGGAACCCATTTTTTTGATGCGAGTCGTTTTGCCAGGTATTGCTGCTCGTATTGCCCGGGCGTAGGGATTAAGAAGGCCTTTTTACCCATGATGGCCAGATCCATGATGGAGGTGTAGCCCGACCTGCAAATTACGAGATCACTTTCATTAATATTCTTTTCGAGCTCTTCTGAAGGTAAAAAGTTTATTATGGTGAGATTAGAGTCTTCCTGTTTACGTATAACTTCCTCTACAACTCCGCGCACTATTACCACTTTTTTACCCGAATTCCGTAAGCAGTTAATTAGTCGTTTTTCCAACATTTCACGTTGAGGTTCGGGGCCAGAAAGCAAACAAAGAATGTCGTATTTTACAGGGACTTTTTGAGGTTTCATTCTGCTAAGCGGGCCAATATACTTCACCGGGAAACGATGTCTTTTAAGATGCCCTAATTTGCCACTTAAACTCCCGGGGCCATCTATATCCGGAACCCAACATTCGTTAAATTTCATGATAATTCTTTGGTGGGCTTTGCTGCTTAACCAGGAGGTATTCCCGGATAGTACGTTTAATTGATGGGTTATAAAAACTGAAGGCACTTTGTTCGAATATACCCCCAGGCGATTGTCGCTTATAATTCCGTCGATCTTTCCGTTCTTTACCAGGCCGTTTATCAATTTTTTTTCTTCTGAAATGGTTCTGCGAATTTGTGGTAAACTAAAGAGTAGTTTCATTTTAAGGAAGGCGCCCTTTCGCGAATATTGAATATTGTAAGAAGGTAACTCCAGGCTTTCCAGAGAGGGAAATTCCATTTTTAATAAGGCTAGTGCGGCCCCATCTGAAGCCAATGTAACACGATAATCACTGTTCAGTAATGCTTGGATAATAGGGATACAACGTGTAGCGTGCCCAAGACCCCAGTGTAATGGGGCAACCAGGATGTTCTTCTTTTGCTTCAACCGGGAGTGTTTATCAGTGAGTTTGTTCGCCTGTAAAAACAAAAGTACTCATAATAATTACAGCTTATAATTCCTTAATTTTACCGAATACTTAAAAAATCATCACTTTTGGGAAGTAAGAATAAATTGAAGCGATTCAGGGAGAATGAAACCTTTTCTAATGTTGTCCAGCCGGAACGCGATGAAGTACTTTCGAACACTTTTGAATTAAAAGGGAAATGGCGAAGTGAATTTTTTAAGAACGAATATCCTATTGTACTTGAACTTGGTTGTGGTAAAGGCGAATACACCGTAAACCTGGCGAAGAAGTATCCCGAAAAAAACTTTATTGGTGTAGACATAAAAGGAGCCCGATTATGGCGGGGCGCAAAAACAGCCCTGGATGAGGGAATGCCAAATGTTGGATTTTTACGTACACAGATCGAATTACTGGACCATCTCTTCGGGCAGAGCGAAATAGATGAGATCTGGATCACCTTTCCCGATCCCCAGATTAAATACAAGCGTACAAAACACAGGCTTACCAACGAAAAATTTCTCGCGCTCTATAAAAAGATCCTGATCCCGGAAGGCATCATACATTTAAAAACCGATAGTGAGTTCATGCATGGATATACGCTGGGGCTATTACATGGCCTGGAACATGAGGTTTTATACGCTCATCACGATGTTTACGGCAACGATTATACACCAGAAGAAGTAACCTCAATTAAGACATATTATGAAAGTCAGTATCTGGAAGAAGGAAAAAAAATCACCTACATCCGGTTTAAATTGAAATAGCTTTTATAATTTAACCCAACCAACCATTTATTAATGACCCTAATAACAAATTTCCTCATTGGTTTTCTGGCAGCTTTTGTAGGGGTAATTCCCCCGGGTCTACTTAATATGTCGGCCGCAAAGATCAGCATGAAGGAAGGTAGGAAGAAGGGGCTGTTGTTTTCCATTGGCGTATGTGTTACGGTGATGTTACAAACCTATATCGCCCTTATTTTTGCAAGGCTTCTCGATAAGCATCCCGAGTATGTGGATATGTTGCAAAAGGTGGCGCTGGGAATCTTTATTTGCATCACCATTTACTTTTTCTTTATTGCAAAAGATACGCGCAGGCCTCTACCGGAGGACACAAACCGATCCAAGACCAATCGATATTTTGCAGGGATGTTACTTGCCGTGCTCAACCTGTTGCCCTTGCCGTACTGGGTCTACATTAGTATAACATTCGCAGGTTTCGGGTGGTTCACATTCGAGCAACCGGGGATTTGGGCTGCTGTCCTCGCATCGGGGATGGGAACATTTGCCATGTTAGTTGTATACGTTCAGTTTTTTAGAAGAAAAGAAGAACCTAAAAAACGCAAATGGAACATGAATTACATTATCGGCTTTATTACCGCGGTTATTGCTGTGATCACATTCATTAAGATCTTAAACGACTTTTAAAATGAAAACCGACGGATTCTTCACCCAGGTTTACCAGGTGGCTAAACAGATCCCTTACGGCCGTGTTACCTCTTACGGAGCCATTGCCAGGTATTTGGGGGCAGCGGGAAGTGCCCGGATGGTTGGCTGGGCGATGAATGCTTCGCATAATGATCCCGATATCCCGGCACATCGCGTTGTTAACCGCAAGGGGTTACTTACCGGGAAGCATCATTTTGATGGAACCAACCTCATGCAGCAATTACTCGAAAGTGAAGGAATTGAGGTGGTCGATAATCAGATCATGAATTTCGACAGCCTGTTTTGGGATCCGGGAAAAGAGCTTTAGAGGAAATTTCGCAATAGCAGGTTCAGAAAAAAAATATAATAATCCTACCATAAAGCAAATCGATATTCCCCCTTTATTTTACAAACTTTAAGGCGTATATTTGCACTTTAGAATTAATCTAAATTAGTTGAAAGAGAACAGTATGAGCTTTAAGAAACAAGATATACTAAAAGCGTTGGAATTGGTTACCATTGCCGGTGAAGGAAAGAATATGGTGGAGAGTGGTGCCGTTAGGAATGTGATGACCTTTGCCGATGAAGTAGTGGTTGATATTGTTTTGTCTACTCCGGCCCTGCACATTAAGAAGCGGGCGGAATCGGATATTATTAAAACCATCAAAGAAAAAGTTTCGGAAGACGCCAAAGTACAGGTAAATATCAAAGTGGAAGCCGAAGCAAAGGCAAATCCGAACCTGATAAAAGGAAAGCCAATACCCGGCATACAGAATATTGTAGCCATTGCCTCTGGTAAAGGAGGTGTGGGAAAATCTACGGTAACCGCAAACCTTGCAGTTAGCCTGTCTAAAATGGGATTCAAGGTAGGTGTTCTGGATGCAGACATATACGGGCCTTCCATACCCATTATGTTCGATGTGGCCGAAGCTCGTCCTTTATCGGTGGAAATAGATGGCAAGAGTAAGATGAAACCCATAGAGAATTACGGCGTGAAAGTACTGTCGATAGGGTTTTTTACGAAGCCGGACCAGGCCGTGATATGGAGAGGCCCCATGGCCTCTAAAGCACTAAATCAGCTTATTTTCGATGCAGCCTGGGGTGAGTTGGATTTTATGCTCATCGATCTTCCTCCGGGAACCGGTGATATTCATTTAAGTATCATGCAATCCCTGCCTATTACAGGAGCGGTGGTAGTGAGCACTCCACAAAATGTAGCATTGGCCGATGCCCGTAAAGGGGTAGCGATGTTCCAGCAGGAAAGTATACAGGTACCCGTGTTGGGAATCATAGAAAATATGGCCTATTTTACACCAGCCGAGCTGCCTGAGAATAAATATTATATCTTCGGAAAAGAAGGTGCAAAGAATTTAGCTGAAGACCTAAAAGTACCGTTCCTTGGGGAGATATCATTGGAACAGAGCATCCGTGAAGCCGGTGATGTGGGACACCCTGCAGCTTTGCAGGTGGCAACCCCTACCGAAACTGCCTTCGAGGAGGTAACGCGCCGGGTGGTTGAAGAGACTGTTAGAAGGAACGAAGCACTTCCACCTACCGAAGCAATTAAAATAACAACTATGGCTGGCTGTAGTGCCGTAAAGAAATAAAGATGACAGATAAGGAATTACAAGATAAGATTGAAATTGCTCTGGATGAGATCCGACCTTTTCTTCAAAGTGACGGGGGAGATATTTCTTTGGTTTCTATCGACGACGGTAAAATTGTAAAAGTACAGCTTGAAGGAGCCTGTGTGGGATGTAGTGTAAACCAAATGACCTTAAAAAGCGGTGTGGAAATGACAATTAAAAAGCATGCACCTCAAATAGAAACCGTACTGAGTGTATAAATGAGAATGGTCATTTTTTCAATTTTAAAAAGCGATTAAGTTTACGCTGCAAATCGGATTTTTTTTATGATCAATACTGATATCTTAATAATTGGAGCTGGCCCCACGGGGCTTTTCACTGTTTTTGAAGCAGGACTACTTAAACTAAAATGCCATCTCATCGATGCGCTGCCCCAGGCCGGAGGGCAATGTTCGGAAATCTACCCTAAAAAACCTATTTACGACATACCCGCATTTCCCGAGATTCTCGCTGGAGAATTGGTGGAAAACCTGATGAAACAAATAGAACCTTTCCAACCGGGATTTACTCTGGGAGAGAGAGCAGAAACTATAGATAAACAGGAAGACGGCACCTTTATAGTGACCACCAATAAAGGAACAAAACACCGGGCACCTGTAGTGGCAATTGCCGGCGGATTAGGAAGTTTCGAGCCTAGAAAACCTCCTATTGCCAATATCGTAAAATACGAAGACCACGGGGTGGAATATATTATACGTGACCCAGAAATGTACAGGGATAAAAATGTGGTGATCGCCGGTGGTGGTGATTCTGCACTGGACTGGAGCATCTTCTTAACCGATGTTGCCAAAAGCGTGACCCTGGTTCACAGAAGAAATGAATTCCGTGGAGCTTTGGACAGTGTGGAGAAAGTTCAGGAATTAAAGAACCTGGGCAAAATAGAGCTTATTACCCCTGCGGAAGTGGTGGATATTATTGGAGCCGAAAAAGTAGAAGCTGTTGCTGTAAAAAGAAATGGCGATATTTTTAATCGGTCATGTGATCATTTTATACCTCTTTTTGGTCTGGCTCCTAAATTAGGCCCTATTGCCGATTGGGGTCTGGAAATTGAAAAGAACGCTATTAAAGTTGATAACTCCTTGGACTATCAAACAAATATTCCCGGTATTTACGCCATTGGAGATGTGAATACCTATCCGGGAAAACTCAAGTTGATCTTGTGTGGTTTTCACGAAGCTACGCTAATGTGCCAAAGTGCCTATCAGCGCATTCATCCGGATAAGCGCTATGTTATGAAATACACTACCGTGGGTGGTGTAGAAGGTTTCGACGGAAGTAAGAAAGAGGCCCCTAAGGCTGTTGTTAAAGCCATTGAATAATGCAGGATATTAAAATTACCATTATCGATCGAGACGGAGAAGAACACCTGGTCGATGCTCCCACCGATATGAATTTGAATGTAATGGAGATTGTAAGATCCTATGAGCTTGCCCCGGAAGGCACCATAGGCATATGCGGGGGAATGGCTATGTGCGCGTCATGCCAGTGCTATGTGCTGAGCGACCATGAACTCCCCGAAAAGAGTGATGAAGAAGAAGCCATGCTTGCCGAAGCCTTCTATGTAGAAGATAATAGCAGATTAGGCTGCCAGATCAGGATCACTCCACAATTGGATGGCCTTAAAGTACAGCTGGCGCCAGAAAGTTAATTGGTCTTATAGTCGATTATTTTCTTGGGTCCTTCCAGTAATTTCCTATCTACCTTTAATGTGCCGTCGTCGGTCGTGGTAATATGCCATTTTATTAGGGAGATCTCTCCTTGATCTATCTCGATTCCTGTGATACTGCGCGGATGAACACAGCTACCATCATTAAAAAAAGCGATCTCTCCCGGTTCCGGAAAACGCGGACGATGAGTGTGGCCGGTGATGGTAAAGATGTTGTCGTTCTCAATGATCCAGTTCTTGGTACGCCGTTCCACTTTTTTTAGTTCCCGGTAGTTCTTTGCCGGACTAGTGGGATCAGTGATTCCGAAGATCTGCAATTGCCTCCATAGGGCTCGCACCATAAAACGGTTGAATTTCCAGCCGGCGTAATTCATGAAATCCGCCTGGTGACCGTGTAGTAGAAAAATTTCCTGTCCCGATCCATTATGCTCAAGAACAAGGCCTTCAGTAAATTGAATTCCGGGAAACAATGGCACATCCTCTCCTGTAACCTTATTGAAATAACTATGAAGATGCTTTTCCACGTAGCGTTCGTTCTTGTACACCATATCATGGTTACCCAGTAGCCTGTATAGCCGACATTCTTTATAGAATTGCATCATCAGGAGATATACATTCTTATGTGCCTCGAAGATGGATTTAAACTCCAGGTTTTCCCATAATTCGTCCCCGTCCCCCAATTCGCAATAGGTAAATCCCTCCTTGTAATAGTACAATAGAGCGTGATAGTAAGTGTTCCGGTTATTGGCAAAATCGTCTGCAAAACTATTATCTCCACGATGGCAATCGCTGAAGATTATAAATTTGGAGGTATCGTCGAAGGGGATTCGCGGAGCTTGTTTGTAAGCCCTCGAAAAACGTTTTCGGGAGGACATGCGATTTCTTTTTCTAAAGATACAATTTGAAACTGCTTTCGCAAACCATAAAAATAAAAAGGCTCCCGTTCAGGAGCCTTTGCGTATAAAATGTAACGCTATTATTTAAAGGCGTTATGCCCGGTAATATCCAGTCCGGTGATAAGCAGGTGAATATCGTGTGTCCCCTCGTAGGTGATCACACTTTCCAGGTTCATCATATGTCGCATAATGCTGTACTCTCCTGTGATACCCATACCGCCAAGAATTTGCCTGGCTTCCCGTGCAATTTTTATTGCCATATCCACATTATTGCGTTTCGCCATGGATATTTGAGCAGAAGTCGCCTTGTCTTCGTTTTTTAGTTGCCCAAGTCTGTAGGCCAGTAGTTGGGCTTTTGTTATCTCGGTTATCATTTCGGCCAGTTTCTTTTGCTGAAGCTGAAAAGCTGCGATGGGCTTCCCAAATTGAATCCTCTCCTTGGCGTAACGAAGAGCCGTGTCGTAACAATCCATTGCAGCACCAATTACACCCCATGCAATGCCGTATCGAGCAGAGTCGAGGCAGCCAAGGGGAGCTCCCAGTCCCGATTTGTTTGGTAAAAGGTTTTCCTTCGGAACTTTTACATCCTGAAAGATAAGTTCGCCGGTTGCAGAGGCGCGCAGCGACCATTTGTTATGGGTTTCAGGGGTGCTAAAGCCTTCCATGCCACGTTCCACAATAAGTCCGTGAATTCGTCCATCCTCGTCTTTTGCCCAGACTACCGCCACATCACAGAAAGGAGAGTTAGAGATCCAAAGCTTGGCACCGTTGAGTAAATAATGATCGCCTTTATCCTTAAAATTGGTAACCATTCCGCCGGGATTACTCCCATGGTCCGGCTCTGTAAGACCAAATGATCCCATCCACTCACCTGTGGCGAGTTTAGGCAGGAATTTTTTTCGCTGTTCCTCTGTACCGTATTTCCAGATAGGATACATAACCAGCGACGATTGCACCGAAGCCGTGGAACGAACACCGCTATCCCCGCGTTCAATTTCCTGCATGATGATCCCGTACGAGATCTGATCCAGGCCGGAACCGCCATATTCTTCAGGAATGTAGGGACCAAAAGCACCAATTTCTGCCAGTCCGGGAATGATAGATTTAGGAAATTCGGCTTTTTGAGCAGCCTCTTCAATGATAGGAGAAACATCCCGCTTCACCCAATCTCGGGCGGCACTGCGGATAAGTTTGTGTTCTTCGGTTAAAAGGTCGTCTAAATTATAATAATCGGGAGATTCGAAAAGATCGGGTTTCATGGAATGAAATTTTGGTCTACAAATGTAAAAATAGCGGGGGGATTGTCCTACATTTTCAGATAAAAATCCTTCACTAGATTAACATAAGAATCGGTATAATTATGCCGTTCATTCTCGATGGTGAGCTGCTCGGTTACCGGCGACCTGAATTTTTCCCTGCTGAATTCTACCAGGATTCTTTTTACTTTTGAATTTACCGTACCCCGAACTTCGCAGATACGCCTGGGGTGTAGCCCGTGGTGTGCAGCAATACGCATTACGTTTTCCTGTTCTTTCTTCGGGACAATAACCGAAAATATTCCGTCTAAAGCGAGTAGTTGTATTGCACAGAGGAATAAATGATCGAAAGGCAGGGTGTCTGTAAACCTTGCCCGGTCCCGCGCCGGATCGTCTGTTTTGTATTCATCCGTATAGAAAGGAGGGTTAGAAACGATGAGGTTGTATGTAAGATCCATTTCTGCCGTGAATTCCTGAACAGAGGCGTGGTAACAAAAGAGGCGGTCATTCCAGGGAGAAGCCTCAAAGTTCTCCGAACACTGCTCGTAAGCATCGGGGTCCAGTTCGATGGCATCTATGGTCTCTGCCAAGCTGCGTTGTGCCATTTGCAGGGCGATCACTCCGGTACCGCTACCGATATCAAGGATAGATTGCGGACGGTTGTCCAGGGAGGTCCATGCGCCCAGCAGAACGCCATCTGTACCTATTTTCATGGCACAGCGATCTTGTTCAACCACAAATTGTTTAAATTGAAAGCTAGTGCTCATTGCAGGTAAATATCGATAAGACCTTCCGGAGCCTGGATATGGATGGTTTTGGCCTTGCGGTCTACCTTTTTAATGATATCATCCGAAATAGGGATGAGGATCTGTTTTCCGTCACGTTCGATCTCAAAAAGAGCCTGAGCCGTGTGATCGTTCACTCCTGTGATAGTGCCAACCTGCCCGAATTGAACATCTGAGATGGTAAATCCGATGATCTCGTGATAATAGAACTGGTTTCCACTTAGCTGAGGTAAGAGGTCGAGGGGCAGGTAAAGCTCTGAACCTAGCAGGGCATCGGCATCGGCTTCGCTGTCCACCTCTTCAAATTTTACTCTAAGGAGTTCGCTTTTATGCAGGGAAAGGGTTTCAATAAAAAATGGAATCAGATTTTTGTGTTTTTCCACAAAAACCGATTCCATTTCAAGAAATTGTTTGGGCTCGTCTGTATCTAATTTTACAAGTAATTCGCCCTTGAAGCTATATTTTTTAACGATTTTGCCAACGAAGAAACAGTCCTTCTTTTGCATCGTTTAAAGCTTATTCTTCTTCTTTAGCAGCTTCTTCAGTAGTTTCGGCAGTGGCTTCAGTAGCCTCTTCCGCAACTTCTTCTACGGCTTCGGTAGTTTCTTCGGCCGCTGCTTCCACAGCTTCGGTAGTTTCTTCAACTGCCTCTTCGGTAGCTTCTTCTTCCTCTGCGACTGCTACACGAGCTTCGTTCACTGCTTTTTCGGCAGCTAGCGCTTCGGCTTTAGCCTTTGCTTGAGCATCGGCAAGATTAGCGCGTTTAGCTTCTACAGCTTTCGCTTTCTCTTCAAGCCAGTTGTTGAATTTCTCTTCTGCTTGCTCTTCGGTAATAGCACCCTTACGAACACCTACTGCAAGGTGTTTTTTCAGCATAGCACCTTTGTACGAAAGGATAGCACGTGCTGTATCGGTTGGTTGGGCTCCGTTTTGAAGCCATTTTACTGCACCATCAATGTCGAGATTGATCTCTGCAGGGTTGACATTAGGATTGTAAGTACCTAATTTCTCAAGGTATTTACCATCTCTTTTCGCACGGCCATCGGCCGCTACGATCCAGTAAAAAGGTTTTCCTTTCTTACCGTGTCTTTGTAATCTGATCTTTACAGGCATATAGTAATTAAATTGTGGGGTACGCGACCCCGGTTATAATTAAGGACGGCAAAGATACTATATTTATTAGTTGAAATACAAAAGATTAAACTTTTCTTTTATATTTGTCGGGAACCTATTTACCCAAATTACCATGAAACGGATAATTTTAACAATATTCGCGGCAATAGCCTTTCTGGGCTGTGAAGACACTCAGTTAAATTCGCCTGCCATGCAGGGATCGCTGGATGATGTCTTTTTTAAAGCGACCGATGCCCGTGGAGCTGAAACTCCGGGCGGCAATGGCATTATATTACAAGGCCTTACAGACGATGAGGTCCTTACCCTGCGCGTGCCTTCCACTGAGCTGGGAACATATACAATTGAAGACAGCCCTAATGTTTATGCTTCATTTCAGGACTTTACCGGACGGCTCTACCATACAGATCCCGATGGAGAAGGCGTAATAGTGATAAATAATAATAATACCGCCCAACGAACCCTTAGCGGAACGTTTCGCTTTGTGGCCTATATTCCCGGACTGGATACATTATATGCCCAAAGAGGAGTGTTTTATGAAGTTCCTTATGATCTTGGCTTCGAAATACCGGATCCCGGCTTAGGAACCGGATCCCTGTTCGCAAGAGTGGATGGTGAAGATTTTCTACCTCCCGATGTTGTAGGATCTAAGGACGAAATTAGTATTCGTGTACAGGGAATAAGAGGTGACGAAATGATAGATCTTAGCTTTCCTGTGGATGTTGGTACCGGAAATTACGACATTACAGATCTTGGGTTCTATGGTAAATATACCGATCCTGAGGGTGTTACCCAGGATGCAATGAGCGGAAATATAACCGTGATAGATCATGATACACAAGAGCGAATGATAAGTGGTACTTTTTCCTTCCTTACTATGGATCATGTGATCTCGCTGGGGCAGTTCAACGTTACTTACTAGCCGAAAACAACATATAATAAAACCGGACAAGCAGTCCGGTTTTTTTGTTTATAAGTGCAACAAACTGTTTACAACTTTACTTCGCTTTAAGCGCTTAAAATTCTATTTTTACCATATCATTTCTCGCCGAGGCTTTTCGGCGTTCCATTGGCTAAGTATTTATGTTTATAATCTTCGACACAGAGACCACCGGGCTTCCAAAACGCTATGATGCACCCTTAAGTGACAGTGATAACTGGCCACGTTGTATACAGCTAGCATGGCAGTTGCACGACGCTATGGGAAATATGCTGGAGAGCGGAGATTATCTGGTGCAGCCCGATGGATTTAATATTCCTTACGATTCGGAGAAGATCCATGGTATTTCCACCGATCTTGCCATGGAAAATGGCAAACCGCTGGAAGAGGTGGTAGGCCACTTTCTCGAGGCAGTCGCCAAGGCGAAATTCCTGGTGGGACAGAATGTGGATTTCGACATCAATATCATGGGAGCCGAGTTCTACCGATTAGGAGTGGAGAATCCTTTCCTCGAGATGTTGGTGTTGGATACCTGTACGGAAACCACGGCACAGTTATGCCAGTTACCCGGAGGAAGAGGCGGAAAGTTTAAATTACCTACGCTTACCGAATTACATCAATTCTTGTTCGATCAGCCCTTTGCCGAGGCCCATAATGCCACTGCCGATGTAGAGGCCACCACCCGCTGTTTTTTCGAACTGGTACGCAGACAGATCTTTACTGTTGAGGAACTGGACGTGCAGCCCGATTATTTTGAAAGGTTTGGGGAGGAGAACCCGGGAACTATTCAATTGGTTGGGTTAAAGCATATTAATCTGAAAAAGGCTTCGGAAGCCATAAGGAAGAAGCAACAGGCAGCAGCAGAGCCCGCTGAGATCACTTCCGAAGAGATCGATGAGAATATCGCGGTGCTGGAAGAAACCAGCTTTGCCCATTTACATAATCATTCGCAGTTTTCCATACTGCAGTCCACTTCGTCAACGCAAGACCTGGTAAAGGCAGCAGTAGCAGATAATATGCCCGCGGTTGCGCTAACGGATAGCGGGAATATGATGGGGGCCTTTCATTTTGTGAAGGCAGTGAACGATTATAACAAATCCCTGGAAGGGGACGAACAACATAAAGCTTTGAAGGCTGTTCTGGGGTGCGAGTTCTTTGTTTGTGAAGACCACACCAACAAATCTCATAAAGACAACGGCTACCAGATAGTATTTCTGGCAAAGAATAAGAACGGCTACCACAACCTGGCGAAAATGGCCTCCATTGCCTATACCGACGGGTTCTACTATGTCCCCAGGATAGATAAGAAAGTAGTGGAAACCTATAAGGACGACATCATCGTACTTACCGGAAGTTTGTACGGAGAGGTGCCCTCTAAGATCCTCAATATTGGTGAAAAACAGGCAGAAGAAGCTCTTATTTGGTGGAAAGAGCAGTTTGGGGACGACCTCTATATGGAGATCATGCGTCACGGACAAGAGGACGAACGCCGAGTTAATGATACGTTGATCGCCCTATCGAAGAAGCACGAGGTGAAACTAGTAGCCTGCAACAACACTTACTATATCAATAAGGAAGACGCCAATGCCCACGATATCTTATTGTGTGTGAAAGACGGCGAGAAACAAGCCACGCCCATTGGTCGGGGTAGAGGGTATAGATATGGACTTCCTAACCAGGAGTATTATTTTAAGTCGCAAGACGAAATGAAGCGACTGTTCGAAGATCTTCCCGAAGCCATTAGCAATATCGCTGAAGTGATCGATAAAATTGAGCCTTTCACGCTCATGAGAGATGTGTTGCTGCCCAATTTTGACATCCCCGAGGAGTTTTATGATAAAGCCGATGCCGATGGTGGAAAAAGAGGGGAAAATGCCTATTTGCGACATCTTACCTACGAAGGAGCAAAAAGGCGATACAAAGAAATTACCGATGCGATTAAACAGCGCCTGGATTTTGAGTTGGAAGTTATAGCCAATACCGGTTATCCGGGTTATTTTCTGATCGTACAGGATTTTATTGCTGAAGCTCGTAAAATGGGCGTTTCGGTGGGACCGGGCCGTGGATCGGCGGCCGGAAGTGCTGTTGCCTATTGCCTGGGAATAACGAATATAGACCCCATTGAATACGACCTGCTGTTTGAGCGCTTCCTGAATCCGGACCGGGTGAGTATGCCGGATATCGATATAGATTTTGACGATGAAGGAAGAAGCAAGGTCATGGACTATGTGATCGAAAAGTACGGCTCTAACCAGGTAGCGCAGATCATCACTTACGGAACCATGGCGGCGAAGTCGTCTATAAGGGATACAGCCAGGGTACTGGATCTGCCGCTTAATGACGCAGACCGAATTGCCAAGCTCATCCCAAATATGACCAAGCTGAACAGGATCTTTGGCTTGAGTGACCAGGAGCTGCGGGCAAAATTTAGGAGTGACGAGCTACCTAAGGTGAACGAATTGCTTAATCTGGCCGAAGGAGAAGACCTGGAGGCCGAAACCATTAAGCAGGCAAAGGTTCTGGAAGGATCTGTACGAAATACAGGGATCCATGCCTGTGGGGTGATCATTACTCCCGACAATATCACAAATTATGTACCCATAGCAACGGCTAAAGATTCTGATCTGTACGTCACCCAATTCGATAACTCTGTGGTGGAAAGTGCGGGACTGCTGAAAATGGATTTCCTGGGCTTGAAGACCCTTACGTTGATCAAGGATACTGTAAAGATCGTAAAGCATAAACACAACATAGAGCTGGATCCCGATAACTTCCCGCTGGACGATGAAAAGACCTATGAGTTATTCCAGAGGGGTGAGACCGTGGGTATTTTCCAGTACGAATCTGTTGGGATGCAAAAGCACATGAAGGAGCTCAAACCCACTGTGTTTGCAGATCTTATTGCCATGAATGCCCTGTACAGGCCGGGACCCATGGAATACATCCCAAGTTTTATTAGGAGGAAACACGGGGAAGAAGAGATCAGTTACGACCTGCCCGCCATGGAGGAATACCTGAAGGAGACCTACGGAATTACGGTCTACCAGGAGCAGGTGATGTTACTCTCGCAAAAGCTCGCCAGTTTTACAAAGGGTGAGGCCGATGTACTTCGGAAAGCCATGGGGAAGAAACAAAAAGCGGTCCTTGATAAGATGAAACCGAAATTCATCGAGCAGGCAGCGGCCAACGGCCATGACCCTGAGATCCTTGAAAAGATCTGGAAGGACTGGGAAGCTTTCGCAAGTTATGCCTTTAACAAGTCGCACTCCACCTGTTATGCCTGGATCGCGTACCAGACTGCCTATTTAAAGGCCCATTACCCAGCCGAATACATGGCGGCTGTACTTTCTAATAATATGAACGACATCAAGCAGGTAACTTTCTTTATGGAGGAGTGCAAGCGGATGGGGCTGGAGGTACTAGGGCCGGATGTGAATGAATCCTTTTACAAGTTTACCGTAAACGACCAGGGAGCCATACGATTTGGGATGGGGGCCATAAAAGGTGTTGGAGGAAACGCTGTGGCGACCATTGTGGAGCACAGGAAGGACGGTAAATACAGAAGTATTTTCGATCTGGCGAAGCGGATCGACTTGAGGGCTGCTAACAAAAAGGCCTTTGAAAACCTGGTGCTGGCAGGGGGATTTGATAGTTTCGACACCCACAGGGCGCAGTATATGCATGCCGATGGAGACGGAGTGATGTTCTTTGAAAAAGTGTTGCGTTATGCCGCGCGTTACCAGGAGACACAAAATTCTTCCCAGGTGAGTTTATTTGGCGATGCCAGTGAGGTTCAGATACCCGAACCGGAGGTACCACCCTGCGAGGAATGGGGTACTATGAAAAAGCTCAAGCAGGAGAAAGAAGTGGTTGGGATCTACATTTCGGGACATCCACTGGATGATTTCAAGATGGAGATCGAGAGTTTCTGTAGCTGTAAGGTGAGCGACTTTAACGACCTGGAGCGCTTTGTAAACCGTGAATTAACCTTTGGTGGCGTGGTGAGTGAAGTGCAGCACAGGGAGAGCAAGGCCGGGAAAGGCTGGGCTATTTTTACGGTGGAAGATTACGAGGATAGTTTTGAGTTTAAGATCTTTGGAGAGGAATACCTCAAATACAGGCATTTGCTCATCCCGAATTCGTTTATCTACGCCCGGGTATATGTGAGAGAAGGCTGGGTGAATCGGGAGACCGGCAAGAAGGGAGACCCGAGATTGCAATATAGCAATATACAGTTATTACACGATGTGATGGGGCTTCAGGCGAAGAAGTTAACGCTTCAGATACCAATAGAGGAGTTGAAAGAGGATAAGATAAAAGAATTAAAAGACCTGCTGAAAATGCATAAAGGCGATAAGCAATTACATATTACCATGTACGATGTAGCGGAAAAGGTAAAACTGAATATGCCCAGCAGGAAGCAGAAGGTGGAGATCAGTAAGGAGTTACTGGAGGAGCTGAAAGAGATGGAGCTGAAGTACAAATTGAACTGATCTTGCTGCGTTTTTAGAGGAATTATGGAAGGATGAAGTTCGGGCAGGGATTGAAGCTAGCTACCGTGTAGCGCGGAAAGCCCGGTGGCCGAATATAATGAGGACAGCCCGCACAATAATAAAAGCTAATACAGGCATTACCTAAAGTAATGTTAGGGTTGTAAGGAATGCTTTAAAAATTGACTACTTTTGCGTAACATATTAAAATTAAAACAATGGCTTTAGAAATAACCGATGCAACTTTTGATGAGACCGTATTAAAGAGTGATAAGCCCGTAGTGGTAGACTTTTGGGCGGCATGGTGCGGACCTTGTAGAATGGTTGGCCCTATCATCGATCAAATAAGTGAAGAATACGAAGGCAAAGCAGTGGTTGGAAAAGTAGATGTAGATGCGAACCAGGAATTTGCTGCGAAATACGGGGTACGAAATATACCTACCGTATTAGTTTTCAATAAAGGAGAATTGGTAGGACGCCAGGTTGGTGTGGCACCGAAAAATGTGTATACCGAGGCGATCGATTCTTTGTTGAACTAAACAAGAACTTAAATTATTGATAAAGGCTTGGCGTAATGTCAGGCCTTTTTTTATATTAGTTCTCGATAGGATCCGCTGTTCAGGGATCATTTTAAACTGAACGAATTTTGATAATCTAAATAATGCTGAAAACAGCAAGCGTATGGAAAGAATAAATAAAGTACAGGACCAGATAGACAACCAATTATTAAGTGAACGCAAGGTTTTTCTTTGGGGTATGGTGGACGACGAAAGTGCCAAGCATGTGGTAGACCGGTTGTTGTACCTGGACTCCCTTAGCAACGACGAGATAAAACTTTATATAAACAGTCCGGGGGGTTATGTAACCTCTGGATTCTCCATGTACGATACGATCAAGTCCATTAAGAGTCCGGTATCCACAATTTGCACCGGATTGTGTGCTTCTATGGGAAGCCTGTTGCTTTCGGCGGGGGAGAAAGGGAAGCGATTTATACAGCCGCACGCCAGGGTGATGATCCATCAACCCAGTGGAGGTGCCCGCGGGCCAGCCAGTGACATAGAGATCACGGCCCAGGAGATATTGAAGACCAAAGAGCTAAGTGCTAAGATCCTGGCCGATAATTGTGGACAGAAATTCGAAAAGGTATTAAAAGATTTCAATCGCGATCACTGGATGGGTGCCGAAGAGAGTGTGGAGTACGGTATTGTTGATGGGGTGATTGAGTAGGTGGTCGGTTGACGGTTGTAGGTTGTAGGTTGTGGGTTGTCGGTTGTAATGAAAAACACAAATCACAACAAATCAAAAAACAAATAATAATCAATTTCCAATGTCCAATTTTGATTTATTGATCGTTGGAATTTATTTGAGTTTTGGTGCTTGATATTTGAGATTTTTTATTCGAGATGAATATAGAAAAGGAAATAAACGAGATTACCGGGTTTAAGAACCTGGAGTTACTCGCTACCCAGGTAGTGGAGGGGTTTATTTCCGGTTTACATAAGAGTCCGTTTCACGGTTTCTCTGCCGAGTTTGCCGAACACAAGATCTACAACACCGGGGAGAGCACCAAGCATATCGACTGGAAGCTGTACGCCAAAACCGATAAGCTGTATACCAAACGCTACGAAGAAGAGACTAATTTACGTTGTCACCTGGTGATGGATAACAGCAGTTCGATGCATTATCCGAAAGTGAAGGAATTTAATATTTCTTCTCTGAATAAGATCGGATTTTCGGCCCTGGCTGCTGCCGCCATTATGAATTTACTAAAGCGCCAGCGAGATGCGGTAGGGATGAGTATTTATAGCGATGAATACGAGTTCTATGCTTCGGAAAAAGGAAGTGAGCGTCACCACCAGATGTTACTAGGGAAATTAAACGAGGCAATTGTACGGCCAAAAGAATCGAAGCAAACCCGTACCTATTCGCACTTACATCTGATCGCCGAAAAGCTGAAACGACGTTCGCTGGTATTCCTGTTTACGGATATGTTTCAGAGCGATATGGAGGAAAAGAAATTGTTCGAGGCCCTTCAGCATTTGAAATACAACAAACACGAAGTGGTTTTGTTCCACACCTACGACAAGGAGAAGGAATTGAAGTTTGATTTCAGTAATCGTCCCAAGCGGTTTGTAGATGTTGAGACCGGGGAGCATGTGAATTTGTATGCCGACAATATCAAGGAAAGCTATGAAGCGGCCGTGGCCGGTTTCTTCAATGAGCTACAGCTAAAATGCGGTCAGTATGGTATCAAGTATGTTCGGGCGGATATCAATGAAGGCTTCAATAAGATACTTACCACCTATTTGGTGGAGCGATCGAAGTTTGGGTAAAGTCTGGGGTTTTGCTTTTTACCATTGCTGTTTTTTTCATCATTTTCTTTATTCATGCGTTAATATTGATTTAGGAATTCATGAATGCTTCGCATTAAACATGACGTATTAATATAATTTCTTTACATATTTCTTCTTTTTTGCATTGCCATATTACTCTCTTCATTTTCTTTGTTTGCCCAAATAAAACGAAGCAAAAGAAAGGGCACTTCGCTGAGGAATTTTTTGCTTTCAGCAAAAACCGCTCGAAAACTCCGCGTCGCTTTGCTCCTGAATCTCGAAGTTTTCTTCGCATATTCTGCACCGAAGACTTGCAGGGCTACGCCCTGACTTTTATTTTGTTAGATTGATTTTATATCCAATTCTAACTATTCACCATTCACCATTCACCATTCACTTCTCACTATCCCCGTTTCAATTCATTGAATTTGACGGAATCGCCGCCGAGGCGCAGTAACTGACGTACTAAGTAGATTTTTATTTACTCCTCACGTTTAACAAATCACAAATCACAATTTTCAAAAAACAAATAATAATCAATGATCAATATTCAATATTTAAACCATTGGATATTGGAATTTATTTGAGATTTGGTACTTGGAATTTGGAATTTATTTGAAATTTGGTGCTTGTTATTTGATTTTTCATTTTCAGTGCTAGACTTTTGTTAGTTAAGTAGATTTTCTTTTCACCTCTAACTATTAACTACTAACGATTCACCACTCACTACTATTATTGAAGAAGGAATCGATTTTAGGAATATCTTTTTTAATTATTTTGTTTGCAACAACTAAAAATCGTCTTATATTTGCCCTCGCTGAAAAGCAATTTCTTCAATGCCCGACTGTTGTCGGGGTCCTTGCAAAAGGGCAGGAAAATTGGTCTGGTAGTTCAGTTGGTTAGAATACCTGCCTGTCACGCAGGGGGTCGCGAGTTCGAGTCTCGTCCAGACCGCGACTTCGACAAGCTCAGCCACCGAGTTGAGTCATGTTGAATAAAAATGTTGTGTTGTCACGCTACAAGCGTGATGTGGTACTGAGAGATCAGTAACCAATGAGAAGCTTTTCCTTAGATGGAGAGGCTTTTTTTGTTTCATGACGTATAGTTGAGCAGATTCAACATAGGTCCCTGAGCCTGTCGAAGGAGGCTTTTTTTGTTTGGGGAGTACTTTTATTATGTTCACATGTGGTATACCGATAGAAATAATTGAATAAATGTTGAGGAAACCTTTAAATTTTACAAAAATAGAAATTCAAGAACAAGGGCTTCGTATTCTAAAAATACGCAACCTTTTGAAGATTTTCGTACCTTTAAGTAAAAACTATCATGAAACCAAAAGCACTATTCCTCGCCTTTCTATTTTTTACATCTCTTTCGGTTGCCCAGGGAGATGATCCCTTTAGAGAGGATCCTTTTACTTCTGAATTCCAGGGAAACAATGGTGACTGGACCGAAATGGGTCCATTTGGATGGGATACGATTGGCTCTTGGTCTCCCGGGGTAGGGAGAGTTAATTGTTTGGCCGTAGATCCAAATGACGAGGATATAATTCTTGCAGGTACCCGAAGTGGTGTATGGAAAACCACAGATGGTGGAACAACTTGGATTCCGCTTAACGAATCGAAACTTTATAAGAATATTCAAACTATAGCAATCGATCCTACAAATTCCAACACGTATTATATAGGGACGTATAACGGTTCTATGAGTGGAATTTCAAGATCGATCGATGCTGGCCAGACCTGGACATGGTTGGGCGATATAGATGGGCTACCAAATCCGGATGGCCTAGTGCATTACATATCCTATATTCTTCTCCATCCAACCGACAGCAATATTATTTATGCCGCTAAAGATGGATCGGAGTACTTTGATCCAAAACCGGGAGTTTACCGATCCCAAGATGGCGGACTTACCTGGAGTTTAATTTTAGAGAGCAAAGATATTTTTGACATGGAATTTAAGCCGGGTGACCCTAACGTGCTATACGTTGGGGGGCTTAACCTCTACAGATCACCGGATGGAGGAGATAGTTGGGCAGTGATACCGGGATTCAGTTCGGATGATAATGATGTAAAAATGATTGGTGTTTCCCCCGATGATCCCGAAAAAGTATATGTCCTGGAATCGGATAGTTGGAATTTTGGAGGACTCTACGTTTCGGATAATAGTGGTTTAAGTTTCACTAAATTAGATCATGGCAATTTAAATTTCTTTGGAACCAGTACATCTGGAACAGGCACTTCTGGGACAACTAATTATAACGATATGTCCATTGCGGTTAATGACCTTGATGCGGATGAGGTCCACATTGGAGGGAATATTACCTGGCGTTCCACCGATAGCGGACAGACATTCACGGCAACTTCGAACATAAATTATTTTGATGCCATTAGCGAAAATCTGGGATATTGTCATCAATCAATATCAGATCTTTCTTTTAAAGATGGGCTGCTATATGCGAGCACTTCCGGCGGTATTTTCAAAGTTGAGAATACTAGCCTCATCGATGAAAACTATTACACCGATCTTTCTGCGGATATGGGCATTCGATATGTGAGCGGTATAGATGTATCAAACTCTGTGGATCCTGTGATCGTCACAGGGAATATATATACCGGATCTTCAATTAGACGAAATAATGTATGGAAGGATTGGCTAGGAGGGAATGTGACGGCCGGGGTATTGATCGATAAATCGGATGATAACTTGATCTTCGCCACCGAATATTTTGTCAATGGAAATTCTTCTGACAAAAGGATATATCGAACCAATGACGGAGGTTACAATCAACTTGAATTACCTAAACCATTTTCTGGGTACTTTTACGACACTGTTTTACAACTAGATCACCTCGAGGAAAACACCCTATATGTTGCCAGAAACAAGGTGTTTAAATCTTCAAATAACGGCGAAAGCTGGACCGCCATCTCACCGAATATTAATTCAAATCCACTTCGACATCTGAAAGTTGCTGCTTCAAATAATCAGATCATGTATGCGAGTGGTTTCACACAGCTTTACAAATCCTTAGATGGAGGATCTACATGGAATTCTATATCCATGCCGCAGGGACTGCTAGGTACCATAGTATTTGCCATTCACCCCACAAACCCAAATATAATCTCCCTGGCATCTGTTTATTATGACAGTGAATTAAGGCTATTCGTTAGTTATAATGGAGGGAGCTCTTGGTTGAATTACAGGAAAAATCTTCCAGGACTACGGGCCTATTCCATGGCCTGGGATGATAATGGTAATAATGGCTTGTACCTTGGCCTTGAGAATGGGGTGTATTACATAGACGATACAAGGAACGATTGGGTCTTGTACAGCAACAATTTACCCACCATTCGTGTTACATCTTTAAAAGTTAATCCCGCGGATGGCAGGATCTACGCTGGCACGGCCGGAAGAGGTGTATGGTCGTCCCTGAAATGTGATGGTTGTGTCCTCGGAGCCGTTGACAACCCGGCGCAAACCGGACTCGTTGTCTATCCTAATCCAGCCAATGATCGTCTAAACATAGCACTAAACAAGTCCACTAATGCCTGGATCTACATCTCGGATATGAGCGGTAAAGAATTATTTAGTTCCGGAGAAGTGTTCATTGATTCTGAATATACTGTTCCGATCAATTATCTGTCTCCTGGAGTATATATTGTGAAATTAGTATCGGGTGACCTAGTCGTTACCAGGAAAGTGATCGTCAATTAATCAATGAAGCTTCGATTCGGGAAGATCATATTCAGGACATATCCCAGACATATGATCAAGCCGTAATTGATCAGAAAGAAGATTCTATCATATAAACCTGTTCCCCGGATAACAATTCCGATTATAAGAATGACAAGCTCTACCACGAGAATGCTTTGCTCTTTCTCAAACGAATACTCCAACTTTAAGGTTCGGCTGTCATTTATTTGAAAAATGTATTTAGAAGTTCGAGCCTCGTCCAGACCGGACCGAGCGTGAAGAATATGTCCAGTGGACATTTTTAGCGAAGGGGCCAGATGGCGCGTTGGCCAGGATTGTATTATCACACCTTATGCGTGATGAGGTACTAAGAGATCAGTAACCAATGAGAAGCCCTGTGTGCCGAAGCGAACGCGGAGGAAGGGGCTTTTGTGTGGGATCATTTTAGAATTTATAAATCATTCCTATTCCCGTAAACAAGTTGCCCGACTATTCAAATGCAATTTTTACAAACTACAGTTTCCATTAATCAAATCCTGGATAGATGGGTTATACGCATTGCCGGTAACTGTGTAGTAGTCAAACAGCAAATTAATTAACAATTCTTGTCTAAGGCTACAAAAGTCATTCAATGATGAGTTGTTGTCTATCTTGAATTCACGCTCAACACTCAAAAGGTTTCCTAAGCCTGCAAGACTGGTTAAGGAAGGGTTGTTCCTAATACTGATGTTATTCGTCCTTGATAGATTTTGAAGAGCCGAAACTGTGGATAGGTTATCGTTGTTTAGAATCGAAAGGGATCTGGTATCCGAAATATTCCCCAATCCTGCTAAACTCGTCAGACTTTGATTACCTCGAATTTCCAAATTCCTGTCCACGTTCGAAATACTTCCTAAACCTACTAAGTTGGTCAAGGATGGGTTGAACTTTATATAGACATCGTTTACTACGGAGGAAGTGACATCCATATTCCCAAAATCCGTTAGAACAGGATTGTTAGAAATAGTTATTGATGACGCTCCAATGTCTATATTTCTAAGCCCATTAAGGCTTTCCAGAGAAGAATTGTCTGCAATAATCAGACCGGTAAGGATATTCGAAAGACTCTCAAGGCCAACCAATTCTTGTAATGAATCATTATTGTCGATTATTAATCTTCCCCCAATTGAGTTCAGGTTGTCCAAGCCATTTAAATTGGTTAAATTTTGATTGTCTTCAATAAAGACTCCAGATAAAACATCTGTCAGGTTTTCTAAACCCGATAAACTGGTTAATGCATTATTCTCTTTTATCGTTAGCTTTCCCTTTATTGTGGAGAGGTTGTTTAGTCCGGAAAAATTCACAAGCGATTCATTTGAAGCAATATAAAAACCACGATTTCCAGTAGAACTTTGAACTCCTTCAATACTACTAAGGCCTTCCAATCCTGTTAAATTTTGAAGGGAGTTATTACCAATCAATCGAAATATCCCTACGGAAGCCAATCTCTGTAACCCGTCCAAATTTGTTAAAGATGGGTTGCTAATAATCTCCATGAAAGAAACGGAGGAAAGATTGCTCAGCCCATTGAAGTTAGTCAAGGCATTACAACCATTTATCTCGATTGTTCCAATAGAAGAAATATTGTTAAGACCCTCTAAAGATTCAAGATAGGGGCAGGTTATTTTTAAAGATCCGCTTATCTCTAATAAGGATTCCAATGGTTGAAGCGATATGATCTGGTTGGCATTTTCAATATCAATAATTGAGAGGCCACCCTCAACTTTTGTATAATTATTTGCTCCAAATTCTGCGATTTCTTCAGGTGACGTTAAAATAATACTACCTGTAAACACATTTTTATCGCTTTCCTTTGAACAAGAAATTAGAAGAAATCCAATTGAGATGAATATTAGAATAAAATGTTTCATTTTTTTTCTAAAACTACAAAAATAATATTGTTGGATAACATGCTTCCGGTGGATCAATCCGTTTTACAAACTTTACCCTGTTGTTCGAATCTCGTCCAGACCGGACCGAGCGTGAAGAAAATGTCCAGTGGACATTTTTAGCGAAGGGGCCAGATGGCGCGTTGGCCAGGATTGTATTATCACATCTTATGCGTGATGAGGTACTAAGAGATCAGTAACCAATGAGAAGCCCTGCCCACCGAAGCGAATGCGGAGGAGGATAAGAGCTAGACACTAAACCGCCAGACCGTCTCACCTGCCTGTATCGAACGGTAGGTTGAGGCCGGAATCATTGCCAAGACTGTTATGGCGAATTTACGAGACGCTTTGTGATCTCTCAAAGTTATATCTATCCCAAATAGGTGAAGTGGTCCTTAATTTGAAATAGGTCTAGGCCAGCGCCTCCTCCCGGAGTACGACTTCAACATCGGTATAATCAAGCTCAAAGGCATCAGAAACTCCTTTATAAACGACTTCTCCGTTTACAACGTTAAGGCCTTTCTTTAACTCTTCGTTCTCTATACAAGCTTTTCTCCAGCCTTTGTCTGCCAGTTGCAATGCATATGGCAATGTAGAATTGGTAAGTGCTATCGTCGAAGTGCAAGGAACTGCACCGGGCATGTTAGCAACACAGTAATGCACCACATCATCTACAATGAAAGCTGGATGTTCATGGGTTGTGGGTTTACTCGTCTCCACACATCCTCCTTGGTCCACAGCTACGTCCACAATAACACTTCCGGGCCGCATTGTTTTAAGCATATCCTTAGTAACTAGTTTTGGAGCTTTTGCTCCTGGAATAAGGATCGCGCCAACGATCAGGTCATGAGTCTGGACATGCTTTCTGATGTTGTATTCACTACTAAACTCCGTTACGACATGATGTGGCATGATATCGTTTATATGTCTCAGGCGTGGCAGATCAACATCAACAATTGTGACATGAGCACCTAATCCGGCCGCCATTTTTGCTGCCTGAATACCTACAATTCCACCTCCAAGGATCAACACCTTTCCCGGAGCCACTCCCGGTACACCGCCTAGTAGAACCCCACGGCCTTTAACGGGTTTTTGCAGATATCGAGCTCCTTCTTGAATTGCCATTCTTCCCGCGACTTCAGACATCGGAACTAAAAGAGGTAGAGATCCATTGGTTTGCTCCACGGTTTCATAAGCTATGCATACCGACTTGCTCCGAAGCATTGCATACGTAAGAGGCTCACTTGAAGCAAAATGGAAATAGGTAAACAAGAGTTGACCTTCACGGCACTTAGCATACTCCTCCTCGATGGGTTCCTTTACCTTCATTATCATTTCTGCGCTTTCCCACACCAGATCGGCATTAGGAAGAATTTTGGCCCCAACTTTTATATAGTCGTCATCCGTAAAGCTACTGCCAGCCCCAGCCATAGTTTCAATACATACCTGATGCCCGCGCCTAACGAATTCATGTACACCTGAGGGTGTTAATGCGACTCGACTTTCGTTATTCTTTATTTCCTTTGGAACTCCTATGATCATGATCTGTGCATTTTTCTATTCAGTAAATATCAGGATATACACTCAATTTATTTTGGGATTGAATAATCTTTTTATTCTTTTTATCAAATGATATTGTTGATAAATTCAACTGATCAAAAAAATGCGTCCTAACCTGGTAAACAGCGTATAACCGAATTCACAAACTTCAGAAATACAAAAAACTACATTGCACTAACTGACAAATTAAGGATACTTTAAAAAACTTAGTTTAAAGTAAATATTCAGTACTAATAAAGTTCGAATATTGTGAATTCAGTAAATTTTTCAAAATCTCGTTATTATAGGTGTTATAATATCCACTTTTAAATAGTAGTCTAATGTGTTTTTGTTATTTTTATGGTGCTTATGACTCGTGATTTTATCGATATAAATGACTTTACTATACTGGTTGAAGAAGCATCAACTGAAGAGGTTATTGTTGATTCATGTCGTTTTGATGATTCAGTAATTGCTGTTGCCTTTTATGGTTCTGGAAATGTTGATCTAACGGTTAAGTATGGAGATCAGGAAAAGGAATTTCATTATACCAAGGGATTAGCACTTTCATTTTATGCTGATTCGGAGGTTGAGTTTGTTCATACTGTCTCTCCTGAAAAGCCCCTAGAATGTATTGTTATCGCGACCTCATTAAATGGGTTGGACAATTTACCAAATCAGGAGGGAGAGATTTTTGCAAATTTACTAGCTGAACTTGTTAATCCATCAGATCATTACGTTGAAGGACCACACTTCTTTATGACTCCTGAAATGCAAAACATTGTCAATGCGGTTTTTAATATGAAATATCATGGTAAGACCAAGATGATGTTTTTTAGAAGTCAAATGACCGCTCTGATATCTCATTTTTTCGGAGAACTCGCAAATTTACAAACCGAAAAAATCAATACCGAAGAGCGCGATAAACTATATCAGGCAAAGAACATTTTAATTCAAAATTTAGATAATCCACCTTCTCTTACCGAACTTTCGAAACAAATTGGACTAAATAGTTGTAATCTTAAAAAAAACTTCAAAGAACTGTTTGGAGTTCCAGTTTTTAAGTACCTGCAAAACGAACGCCTAACTACCGCACATAACCTAATTCGTAATAATGAAGCAACTGTTCAAGAAGCGGCTTGGCATGTAGGTTATGATAGCTTGAGTTCCTTCTCTAATGCTTTTGAAAAAAAATTTGGCTATAGACCTAGCCAGGTGAAGTAAACTCCTTCTAGAACAAATCTTTATCCGTTAAGGACAAATTGACGGCTTATCTATCTCATAGTTTTGTCATGTAATTTTTAATAAAAATATCATGAAAACTAGACGAGCCATTTTAACAGGGATTGCAATTTGGATAATAGCGATACTATTTTATTCGCTGTCTTACTATGTTCCATTTCTTAATGATGCGGATTCGCAAGCCAATGTAGTTCTATTCGTAGTAGTTATACCATTAGTATGGATAGGTACTGCTTTCTATTATAAAAAAGAGAGAAAAACGCATGGGTATTGGGTAGGGCAGGTGCTACTGTTAACCGCAGTTGCCTTGGATGCATTAATTACTGTGCCTTTTTTTGTGATTCCAAAGGGGGGAAATCATTACACCTTTTTTACCTCCTTAGGTTTCTGGATCATCGCTCTTGAATTTCTATCGATCTCCGTACTATACTATTACGCCAATATTCACACTAAGAAGAATTCAATAAAACAATAATATTATGGATTTTTCACTCGAGAATATTACAAGTATTGTTTTAGTAGTACTTACAGGGCTGTCTGCTGGTTTATGTTTTACCTGGACCAATTCCATAACACCGGGTATAGGCCGCTTGAACGACTTAGGATTTTTACAATCGTTTCAGCAAATGAACAGAACAATTCTAAACCCCTTGTTTTTCATTGTCTTTTTCGGACCATTCTTCTTAAATCTATTGAATATCTATTTACATCGCAATCAATCAAATCAAATATTTTGGATGCTTGTGGTTGCCGGAGTCTTGTACATCCTTGGGGTGGTAGTTGTAACGATCTTAGGAAATGTACCCTTAAATGAAATATTGGATAAAACAGATCTAACTCGCATCAATGCACTTGAGTTAAAATCGTTGCGGGATAGATTTGAGGGTCCCTGGAACAGACTTCATTTTATAAGGACCATAACCGCAACAACCTCATTTATTCTATTGCTAATAACATATTTACAAATATCAAAATCAATTAATAATTTATAAAACTACAATCATGAAAAAAGAAAATTTTTTAATCATTGGAGGCACCGGAAAAACAGGTCGCAAAGTTGTAAAGAGTCTTAAACTTTTAAATCAGGAGGTACGTATTGGCTCCAGGTCATCAAGCCCTGCTTTCAATTGGGATGAACCAGATACATATGAGAGCGCACTAGACGGGATAGATAAAGTTTATATTACGTATCAGCCTGATTTGGCAGTACCTGGTGCTATGAAAGCTATTGAAAAACTAATTCAAGTAGCGAAGCAAAAAAAGGTTAAAAAAGTGGTATTACTATCCGGAAAAGGAGAAAAGGAAGCACAGCTCTGTGAACAAGTGGTTATTCATTCTGGATTAGATTACACTATTGTAAGAGCAAGTTGGTTTAGTCAGAACTTTAGTGAAAGCTTTTTCTTAGAGCCTATCACGTATGGTGTTGTTGCACTACCCCAAGCAGAGGCAAAGGTTCCATATGTCGATACAGATGATATAGCTGATGTAGCTGTTGAAGCCTTATTACATGACGAGCACAACGGTAAAATTTACCAGTTAACAGGAACTAAGACTTTAACTTTTGGAGAAGCAATTTCGGAAATAGCGGCAGCAACTAATAGGGAAATTGACTTTGTTCCGATTTCGATCGAAGAGTATATCGAAGTTTTAAAAATGAATGGTATTCCAGATGATTTTACCTGGCTAATCGAATATCTCTTTACAGAAGTATTAGGGAACCCTAATGTTTCAGAAATCACATATGACATTGAAAAAGTTCTAAAACGTAAGCCCAAATCATTTTCAGAATATGTTAAGGAAACCGCAGATTCCGGCGTTTGGAATGAAAAAGAAATTATTCTTAAATAATAAAAATGAAAAATCAAATCATACTATTGGTAGTATTTATCCCACTATTATTCTCATGTGGAAATAAAAGCGAATCAAAACATTCAGAAAAGGCATTGAATGAAAAATCCTTTACAAATAAACTAGATGATTTGTTTGATGTACTCCATCAGAACAACAAGTTTATGGGTAATATATCAATGTCTCATGAGGGAACTGTTATCTACACCAAAGCAATGGGTTATGATGATGTGGAAAATAAAAAGACATCCACAATTGCAACCAAATACAGAATTGCCTCAATCACCAAAATGTTCACAGCAACATTGGTTTTTAAAGCCATTGAAGAAAAGAAATTAAGCATCAATCAAACGATATACACCTATTTTCCGGCAATTGAAAATGCAAATAAAATAACAATTAGCAATTTATTGAACCATAGAAGTGGTATCCCTAGTTTTACGAAGGATGAAACGTTTTTTGACTATCGTACCCAATATAGATCTCGGGAAGAGATGTTAAAAATTATTGCCAACTACAAAAGTAACTTTGAGCCTGACACTAGTAATGAGTATAGTAACTCTAATTACTTCTTATTATCCCAAATTTTAGAAACGATATATAATTTACCTTATGAAGATATTATACAAGAAAAAATCATTAAACCCTTAGGGTTGACAAACACATATTCGGGAGGAAAAATTAATATAAGTAACAATGAATCTTATTCATATAGTTTCTCGGACAAATGGACTGAATTCCCAGAAACAAACCTTTCCATCGCTTTAGGAAGTGGTTCTATTGTTTCGAATCCTAGTGACCTCAACAAGTTTATCGTGGCGCTTTTTAATGAGAAGATAGTTTCGAAAGAAATGCTCGATGTAATGACCACAATTAAAGACAACCACGGCATGGGGATTATGCCATTTAATCATAAGAACAAAAATGGATTTGGACACGGTGGACATATTGATGCATTCCACTCGATCTCCGTTTATATTCCTCAAGAAAAACTAGCAGTAACGATTTCTTCTAATGCCATTGATTATAATATAAATAGTTTGCTAACAGATGTATTGAAGTGTTACTTTAATGAGCCTATCGAGCTTCCAAATTTTGACCATGTTGAAATTGCAGCGAGTGAACTTGAAAAGTATGTTGGGATTTATGCTGCCGATAAAGGATCCGGAAAATTCACCATAACTCAAGAAAATAACATCTTATACACACAATTAAACGAACTCCCAAAAGAACCATTGGTATATAAAGGAAATCATAAATTCACTAATGAAGAGATTGGAGCAAATTTTATTTTTGACCCTGAGAAAAACCAACTAGGTCTTGAACAAAGCGGTGTGGCTGATACATACATATTTACTAAACAATAAAAAAATGAAAACAATTTCTGCAATCATGCTATTTTTAGTTGTAAATGTGGCATGTTTTTCACAACAAAGACAAATTGAAGTAAACGACCAGAAACGTACTTTTATAACGTACGTTCCAAAATCTATAGATTCTACTAAAACAGTACCACTCGTGTTTAATTTTCACGGCGGAGGGATGAGTGCTTTAGAGCAAATGTTTTATACTGAAATGAACGAAAGTGCCGAAACCTATGGGTTTATTGTTGTGTATCCTCAAGGAATAGAGAGCGATTGGAACGTAGGCTTTGATATGGATTATGACGAAGGTACGGATGATGTTGGTTTTGTAAAAGCTATCTTAAAGCATTTGAAGAAAGAGTACAGGATTGATGATGATGCTATTTTTGCTACAGGATTTTCGCGTGGTGGATTTTTTACTTACAGACTTGCGGTTGAAATGCCAGAAACCTTTACAGCCATTGGTGCAATTGGTGCTCCAATGCCAAATCAAGTGCAGCAAAGACACGATTCTAATGAGAAGGTTGCCGTATTACTAGCACAAGGAGATGCCGATGTTATCGTAAAATCCAACGGAAAGGAATCAGCATATTTATCGGCCCAAAAAACAGTGGAGTACTGGGCTAAACACAATAAAAATAGTCTTGATGTAAGTGTAAAAAACATCAATACCATGGAAGATGGAACCGAAGTAACTTTTAACACTTATAATGGCACTGCAAATGTTGTATTGGTTGAGATAAAGAATGGAGGGCATACCTGGCCGGGAGCATATGATTTCAATATTGGCTACCCATTGGGTAAAACCACACACGATATTTCTATGAACGAAACACTATGGCAGTTTTTTAACTCCAATAGGAAGGTCCAAAAAGACGACTGATCATGTAAAAAACATAACCTGTATTGGGTTAGTCACTGAATTTACATTCAATTCTTTTGTATCTCAATTGTGTTCTTTTCCTCCATTAAAGGGAAAAGTATGTCTTTACTGCCGAATTCACATTCCGGTAAAGCACAATAACTTACAATTAGTGTTAAACTCCTTTTTAAACAAAAGAAACTCCTTATCAAACATGGAATTCTTCTGTGTAAAAGTCATCTTTGATGTAAAATATTGATAATCAGGTTTTAAATAAGTAATTATGCCACATTTTGTAATAGACTGTTCAGAAGAGATCATAAAATTAAGATCTCCACAAGAAATCATTCGGAAAGTGTATGACGCTACCAATGCGACGGAGCTGTTTATTCCGGAAGAGATAAAAGTAAGGATCAATCCTTATCAATTTTATACCACTGGAAATACAAGCGATAACTTTATCCATGTTTTTGCCAATATAATGGAAGGAAGAACCACAGCGCAGAAAGCTGAGTTGTCTAAACAGATCACTACGATACTCAATTCCATGTTTCCTAATGTGCCAATCATCTCAATTAACATCAGGGATTTTGAGAGAGCTACATATTGTAATAAGGAAATGGTTTTAGAATAATTGCCATAATTACGGTATATCTAAAAAAATTAATCATATGAAGAATAAATATAGGGCGTTAGCGCTGGTTTTTGGAGCGGGAAGTGGACTTTGCATTGGTGTATTGATGCATAATATTGAAATGGGGGTAGCCTTAGGAGCTGGAGTCGGTATTGTGCTTGGGACTACTATTAAAACTGGAGGTAAAAAACGAAATTAAGAAGTATGTATTTGCGTTTTGAAACTGAAAGATTGTATATAAATCCAACTGTAACCAGTGACTCAGATCTAATATACCAGATGATGAATTCACCCAAGTTTAAACAGTTTGTTGGGAATCGCAACATTCAAACCATTGAAGACGCGACAAATTATATTAAGGATAGAATGCTGCCTCAATTAAGAGAATTTGGGTATTCCAATTACTCGATTATTAGAAAAAGCGATAAGTTAAAAATTGGTGTTTGCGGACTCTATAATAGAGAAGGAATTGAAGGTATAGATATTGGCTTTGGTATTTTACCCGACTTTGAAGGTAATGGATATGCGTTTGAGGCGGCTCAAAGATTAATACGTGCTGCTTTTGAAGATTTTAAGATCAATACGATTAAGGCTATCACATCTAAAGGGAACTTCGCTTCTCAAAAGATTTTGGAAAAATTAGAAATGACTCAAATAGGGACTATGCATATACCAAATGATAATAAAGAGGTCTACTTATATGAAATAGGCAAACGAGATTTTAAAGAATTCAAGACCGCTATAGATAATGAAACATTTTAGCATTCTAATCGTCTTCATTACAATAATGTCCTCCTGTGAGACCAGGATAGAGGAATACGTTTGCACACCATGTGATTTAGATTGTGATACTTTGATATTTTCAGAAGCTGGAATATGTCCTCATTGTAATATGGCACTTATAAAGAAAGCTGATTTAGATAAGATGAACCAAACCATAATTTCTGGCGATTTACAAATTAACTATGAGTTTTTAGATGAAGAATCGTTAGAAAATGAGGCTGAGTTTACCGATGTTATTACCAAGTCATTTGCTATTTATAAAGGTTTATTTGGCGGTAACCCAAGAGATACATTAGATGCTACTTATACAGATTTCACAATTAAGGTTAGTAAAACAAAAGATTCTGGCGGAGAGGCAGATCCTAAATCTATTATGTTCAATTGGTCAGAAAATAGCACTTTAGGCTATGGCTCTTGGAAATCGGTACTCATGCACGAGCTATTTCATTTATGGAATGGTGAAACCATACGTTATAAAAATGGAGAAGAACATTGGTTTAACGAAGGGTTCTCTGAATTTTATACATTTCAAACTGCTGTTAGGATGGGTATTGTTTCGCCAGAGGAAATGCTATCAACTTCCGCACTGTCTTTAGGTTATTATACAGGCTCCAAAGGCTTAGGAAATATTTCGATGCGAAATGCAGGAGTTGATGATATAACTAAGTTTGAGAACTTCTTTTTAGTATATCACGGAGGATGGATAACAGCCATGGTTTTAGATATCGATATTCGGTCAAGAACAAATAATGGAAAGAGCTTGGATGATCTGATGAAATGGTTGTATGCTAATTTCTTACGCTCAGAAAAATTGTATGACACTAACGATATCATCAATGGAATAAAAATTACTACTGGTCTAGATTATACGGAGTTCTTCAATAAATATATTTTCGGCACCGAGGCTATACCGGTTGCTACCTATTTTGATCCAGGAAAAGCTTTATGGGATTATAAATGGAATGATGAAAAGAAGGCGGCACATAAGTTCTACTATCAAACCCTTGGAATTGGGATCACTGGAGTAGTAAATTAATCTTTAAAGTATGAAAACAATAAACTTGCTTAAAAACTTAATAGTAGTTTTTTTAATCACTTTTCTCGGTGGTTGTAATTCCAATTCGGCTAGAAAAGAATCAAAAGAAATAGACATTTCGTTTAAGGAAGAGACTCACAATTTTACTGAATTTGAGAAAGAGCTTGTGATAGATATTTTAACAGATTCTGAAAAAGAAATTCGTGCTTTATTACCAAAACTGCCAGTAGGTATAAAAGTCATTGTGGAGATCGTAGATTGGGATATTGATGTTGTTGGAGGTGTTACCGGAAGAGCAGAATCCAACACACCTCCCGTAATTATGATTCAAGTTTCTAATACATTTCCAGGCGGAGTTGTTTCGGCTATACATGCAGGATTAAGATCGACTGTTTATCATGAATTTCACCACTTGTCGTTAGGATGGGCTATTCAGGATAATAAATACATTCCGGAAATACCAATTGCCACTGTAATTGAAGGATTAGCCGAAGTATTTGCAGAAGAATATACCAAAGTTATTTATCTGGAGAACCAGATCCCTGAAAACATAAATGTGGATGACTGGATCACAGAAATATTAGCTTTATCTGCAGATGCCGATTATCAAACCTGGATGTTTCAACATCCTGATGGCCGGACATCCATTGGCTATCGAACAGGAAATTACCTAATAAAACAAGCCATGTCTAACTCTGGAAAAACAATTCTGGAGCTAAGTACACTTTCACCTGATGAATTGATAAAACTTGCGGGGTATTCCTATTAATTAAACTAAAATGAAAAAATCAATTATCATATTTAGTGTCATTCTTTATGCAATCGTTGTGCCTTTTTTGGAAATTAATGCAACCCATGTGTTTAACCCAGATTGGACACCTCATGTACGCATTCATGAAGTATGGCAACTTATTACTAATTCGAGTTTAGGAATTCTTTGTTTTTGGTTGGTCTGGGTGAAAAACGAAACTAAAATTAGCGCTGTAATTAGCTTGGTTGTTACAGGAAGCTTTTTGCTCGCTTATTTGTTGCAAGATCTATATGGCGGTTCGATGAAATATTTGGACGGAAGTGAAAAAACTCTTTTCGGAATTAACATTGGTATTATAGGCTTTGGAATAGCGTTTGTACTATTGTTAGTGACTATTACTCGAAACAAAAAAGCACAACAATAAGTTTTAAATGCTCAAAATTAGAATATGAAATATATAAAAACCTTACTCCTTTTTACATTCCTGTTAGCCCTTATTACATCTTGCCAGGATCATAAAAGATCCAATCTCACTTTATTCAGCGATCAAATTCCAACAGATACTCCATTGGTTTTTGGGGAGGGGATAATTTCGACTGATAGTTATGAGTTTGCAATTACGTTTTCTCCAGGAATGGACGAATTGTATTTTACGCGAAGAAAACCAGAAGAAGACAATAAAATCTATGCCATGAAATTAATGGATGGCAAATGGTCTAATCCGGAATTAGCTTTTTTTAACACAACTGAAGGATGGGATTTCGAACCTCATATTAACCCTAGTGGAGACAAGCTATATTTTGGAAGTATAAGACCACTGAACGATACAATAGGTTCTACAGGACTATACCAATGGTATTGTAAGAAAGAAAGGAATGGTTGGAGTACACCGGTCCCGCTGGAGAAACCATTTGTAGATAGGTCGGTAATAATGTTTTTAACGTCTTCTGAAAACGGCAATTTATACTTCACTACGGGAGAGAAAGGAGATAAACCGGAGGATTGGGTTATTTATAATTCGGTTATGGAAGACGGACAATATACAAGTATTAATAGAATGGGTAGCCGAATAAACACTAGCGGTAAATGGATAGCTCATTCCTTTATCGCACCGGACGAAAGCTATTTGATTTATGATTTTAAAAGCGACAAAGGGTTTGGCGAAAGTGATTTATACATCAGTTTTAATAACAATGGTGAGTGGACAGAACCGTATAATATGGGACCAAAAATTAACACAGATAAAACCGAAATGACCCCTAGTGTATCACCAGACGGCGAATATTTGTTTTTCCATAGAGGAGAAGAAGAATCCGGAGATATTTATTGGGTAGATTTTAGCCTCGTAAAAGAAAATATTTTAAGGGATAATTAGAGCAATTAATTTTGAAACATAAACATGCATTTTCAAGTTTTGTTTTTGGAGCTATACTGAAAGAAAATTAGGTATAAAAAGATCTAGTATTTGATCCTTATTTAATGCAAAAAAAATGAAACATGACATTTAGACAAGCAATTCGAAAAGATGTTCCGGCAATTGTAGAAATGATTGCTGACGACAAATTAGGTAAAAACAGAGAAAATTATAAAATGCCATTGCCAAATTCGTATTACAAGGCATTTGAGAATATTAGTGCAGATAACAATCAGGAACTAATCGTTGTAGAGAGTGAAAACTCAGAGATAATAGGCACTTTACAGCTTTCATTTATTCAGTACTTAACCTATCAAGGTGGTATTCGGGCGCAAATTGAAGCAGTAAGAATTAGAAAAGACGAAAGAGGTGGCGGGTTAGGAACTAAAATGTTTGAGTGGGCAATAGATAGAACTAAACAGAGAAAGGCACATGTACTACAATTAACAACTGATAAGAAAAGACCAGACGCCTTGCAATTTTATAAGAAGCTTGGTTTTAAAGACTCTCATGAGGGAATGAAATTGCATTTAAGATATGATCGGTAAACAGCAGTTTCTGTAATATTAAGCACTAGAACATACAGCAATCCATAAATCAGAAAACTTACAGAATAAAAATGATAAAGTATCTCCAATATATACTTCCCAATGTAATTGCGAGTAAAATTTACGACTACATTTCTTGTCCTAGAATAAGGAAAGTACAAAAAAAAGAAGAAGAAGTATTGAGATTGGCTACTTCCGAAATAATAGACTATGCCAACTTTTCATTAATGCGCTATGAGTGGGGGAAAGAGAATGATCAGACCGCTTTTTTAGTGCATGGATGGGAAGGGCATTCTGGTAATTTTGCATCTTTAATACCCGTTTTATTAGATCATAATTTTAGAGTAATTTCTATTGATGCCCCTTCCCACGGGATGAGTTCCACGGGTAAAACCAATATGTTTGAGTTATCAAATATTTTGAGCTCTCATTTTATAAAAGAACAGCCTGATCTCGTTATAAGTCATTCTTTTGGGAGTGTGAGCGTTGGTAACGTACTCAAGAGACACCCTGCAATAAAAGTTAGAATGTGGTTAATGGTGACCACCCCTAACAGTTATAAGGATTTTATTGACGCGATAGCTTTAAAATATGGATTGGGTAAGAAAGTGGTTCAGAAATTAGTTGCCAAAATTGAGGAGGACGTAAATGAAAACATTGATGATCTAAACATGGTTGTGTACTGTAACTCGATAAAAAATGTAGAAAGAGGATTAATTGTTCATTCTAAATCAGATAAAGTATTACCCATTGATGGAGCTAGAGCAGTACATAAAGCGTTTGATGCCAGTGAAATGATAGAACTGGATGGGTACGGTCATTATTCAATTTTATGGGCTGAAGAACTAATAAATGCATTAAACATTAGATTGTCTAAATACCATACTCATCTCGAATTACATAGAGAGTAAACTGCCAAATACTATTCAACTTTGGAAAGAATTTTAGAGCAGCAACGTTAGGAGTTTGCAAACAGAAAGTTTTTAGCAACTCCTCTTTCCGGAAAATAGGTTTAGTTTTATTCCTTTTTTTATTGTTGGTATGTGTGCTATTACGCTCATTGTTTTATCCAGAAGAAAAATGGGCTTTATCAACAATGAGTTGAATATTTTTGCAAAAAGAATAAAAGTTTAGAATGAAGATATTTTTCTGTGTTTTACTATTAGTAGTTGCGCCAATCCAAGAATTTAAAGAAGAGTGCAAGGAAATGATACAGTCTGCAATTGATGCTCTACATAGACAGGACCATATTGAGTCTTTGGAGCTACTTACAAACGCTCAAAACCTTGCTTATAAAAATGATTGGCATGAAGAATTATTTCTGGCCCTAAACAATAAAGGTGCGAATTATTATCAGCTTTCGGATTATGGTGAAGCACTGGAGAACTATATGGCAGCTTACGATGTTGCAGTAGATCATTTAGAGCCCCGACGAGAAATGGTAGTTTTGAACAATGTTGGGATTTTATATTTTGAAGAGGAAAATTATATAGAAGCGAAAAACTATTTTTCAAAAGCTTTTACTATTGCCACGGAATATAACGAAACTGTAAAAATAGGGATCTACGGTATAAACTTAGGTCTTGTAAATAATAAACTAGGAAAATTAGATCAAGCTTATCAAAATCTTGAAATTGCGTTTCCACTTTTACAAGAAGAGCGAAATATTCTGCTTCAAGGCCAATATGCTCTTGCAGAAAATTATTATCTGAAAGGAGATACCGAAAAAGCAACTCAGTTATTATTCAAGTTAGTTTCAGAATTAGAGAATACCAATCTTTTGGAACATCAATCGGAGTCGTATTTGCTTCTTTCCAAAATATATTATGAAGAGGGAGATTTAAGAAGTGCCATATATTATGGGTTAGAGGCTAAGAATTGCAATGCTAGCCTGGAAACTCAGGAAAAAATATATGAACAGCTCTCTCTCTATAACTATGCTTTAAGAAATTTTACCGAAGCACGAGTTTACAGAGATTCGGTAATTATACTTAAGGATAGCTTATTTAGTGTTAAAAGTAGAAATCAGTTTGAAGGCAATCGAGTGAAATTCAATATCAAGCGATATGAAAAGGAATTGCAAGATAACGATCTGGAGTTTAAGGCTGAAAGGAAAGTATTTTATATCCTCATTTGTTCTTTTGGTTTGTTGTTACTTTTATCAATATGGGCCTGGAGAATGAGTATTACTAAATACAAACAATCGAAAATCATTTCAGAAAGAGACCAAAAAATTAAAATGCTAGAGCTTGAAAATCAATTGGAATCTAAAAACAGAAAGTTAACTGTACGGGCGTTAAATATTGCTAGCAGAAATGAATTACTAAAAGAAGTTTTACAGAATATTAAAGAATACGGTGATTTATCTAATAATAAGGATTTAAATAAACTCGTATTTCAATTAAAAGCTCACTTAAAAAATGAAACGGGCTGGGATGATTTTTTAATACATTTTGAAAAAGCAAATTATGGATTTTTAAAAACCTTAAAAGAAAAGCATCCTTCCTTAAATACAAATGATATTCGTTTTGTGTCATATCTGTATATGAATCTTTCCATTAAGGAAATAGCCACTATGCTTAATATAACTCCAGATGCTTGTAGAAAGCGAAAAGAACGTATCAGAAAAAAAATGGGATTAACTAATACTTCCAATTTATACGATTATCTCTCCAAAATGAAGTAAAAAATAGTATGTCACACTATTTCCCGATTTATGTCACACTAATTCGTGCTTGAAATTTCCATCAGCAGTGCCGTTTACGCAAATTCGCTGCGTAAATCACAATATAAAAATATACAAAAATGAAAAACAAACTTACATTACTATTTTTAGCACTGCTATTTTCTGGGATCCAATTTGCATTTTCCCAAGCTGTAGCAGTCGGGTCTTCAGATTACGGAAGAATTTTTGACATAACCTATGACGCCACTGTTGAAAATAAGCTTTATGCGACATCACTATACAACCATATTTTGGTGTCTCACGATAATGGTGAAAATTGGGAAGTGTTATATAGTATGTCGGTTCATGATGTGACTAAGTTTATGGAACTTCGTTTAGCAAATAATAATACAGCGTTGAGTTTTATAAAATACAATCAGGGCTCTGGAGATAACACGCTTATGATTTTGGATTTAAATACAAATACCATCATTAACGAAATTGAGATTCCATTTGCTTCTTCAGATAAATATATTCAATCGTATAGCATATCCCCACAGGATTCCAATGTGATTTTAATGAGTACAAGAATAGATTTTGGAACTATACATAATACCTATTATACAACAGACGGTGGCCAAAACTGGGATCTGGTCTACACAAAATCTGCTAATGATGAAGTAGCGATAAATAATGTGATAATAGATCCAAACGACACCGAACATCTTTTTCTTAGCAGAGGACTGGGACCTAACGGTGTAGATGGCGGATTATTTATCTCTACCGACGGAGGTCAATCCTGGACTGAAAAGTTAGTGGGTGTGCCTGTAGATCCAGTAGTATTCAGTCCGCAAAATAACGATGTAATTTATGTAGGTTCTGGTATTAGTTTTGGAAGCGCTGATGAAAACTTATATCGATCGGTTGATGGCGGTGAAAATTGGCAAGCCGTGCCAATTACTTGGACTTCCGAGCAACTAGATAATATAACCCACATTGCCTTTAATCCCGCAAATAACAATCATATTATCGTCTTGGAAGAGAACGAGATTGTAATTTCGTTCGACAATGGGATCTCATGGAGTAATTACATTTACGACACCAGCAACGTACACAGTTACTACTATGGAACAAACCTTTCATTTAATCCTTTCGATCAAAATGAGGTATTCATAAATAGCGACTATCATCCACTGTTTTCGGAAGACGGCGGAACTACAGTAACATGGTCTAAAAACAACTTCTATTTATCAACAGGCTCCATAGTATACGATCCTAATGGAGAGGAACATCTTTACTATGGTGTACAATATGGTTATGTTCACCGAAACCTCAGTACAGGGGACGAAGATAACTTTGACATACTTCCTTTAGGGTGGTTTACTCAATCAGACGCACCTCGATTATTCGCCGATAAAATGATTTCGGGAAGAGTCTATTTTTTCAGCAAGGGATGGTTTGGTTCCAATTTGGAAGTAAGTGTAGACCATGGACAAACTAAATTTCCTATGTTCAGCACCTTTATGAATTCGGTTGATGCAGTGGCTACCGATCCATTCGACCCAAGTGTGGTGTGGTCCTCTTTGTCGAATTTTGGAGGAAGTTCTGAGCTTAAAAAATCTGATGTCAGTGATTTGAATAACGTAAATACCACTACGATCTCTTTACCTGAAAGTGGAATAATTAATGGAATTCATTTTGATTCATTAAATCCAGGTCATGTATTGATAACGCTGGGGACAAAAGTTTATAAGACTACAGATTATGGAGTAACATGGGAACTGTCCAACCAGGGTCTGGAATTAATGGATCCAAATAACGACCTAATAATGAGTTTGGACGCAAACCCTTTCAATAGTGATCAACTTACGATAGCCTCCAACAGAGGAATATTTACGAGCCTGGACAGGGGAGATACCTGGGCTCAATTAAGCAGCGATATTGTGCATCAAGTTTACCATTCAACTGCTACAGACGGACATATGGTTGGAATGGTGCACACCTCACAAGTTTCAGATTTTGAATTGGTTTTTTCAAAAGATGCCGGACAAACTTGGGAACGCATTGAAAACCAGGAATTGTTTCAAATTGGTGGTTCTGCTTCTGTAGTTATTTTCTCAGACAATAGTGCCGAAGTTTATATGGGAAGTATTGATCTGGGATTACTAAAATACACCATAGATTTAGAAGTTTTAGGGACCGAATTACCGGTGATTACTGAGAGAATGGTAAAAGTATTTCCAAATCCGACAGCAAATGTAGTAACTGTAAATATGGGAGCTGAACAGCCAGAATCGATTACTGTTCTTGATGTAACCGGTCAGCAACTAATTGAAGTATTCAATACTTCGGAGGTTGATCTTTCTGAGTTGGCTTCAGGGGTTTATTTTCTGAATATTAAAACTGATACAGCTCAGCCTATAGTAAAACGAGTTATAAAGAATTAATCCAAAAGTGTATAAACCCTTTCAGACCAAATACCTTTTGAGCCAAATACATTGGAATATTTCTCTAATTTATATGAGGTAAAGGAAAATTTAATATGACGACAATTAACCAAAAGTACTACTATGCAGTTGTGAAAAAGGGAACTAGCAGGCTTTTGAAATTGGATGGCTTTCTCCCAATCTTCTTGACTAAAACAATGGCAAAGAGATTAACTGTTGACTATCCAAACACGGAAATCATTAAAATCAATAGTGATTTAATGACGAATATTTTAAGAGAAACCACATAGATTTTCATATGTAGATTTAGATTGATAGTTGATTCGTAAAAGGCCAGATGTTTCATCTGGCTTTTTATGTTATGTGTGCTACGAAAATCTATTGCTATTCAAGTCTCTTTATTTATATATACTCGAATAATTCATTTTTGGATTTTCTAACGCTACTCAAAGTAAAAGTATGTTCTTCTTCTGTGTGATACCAAAAGGCCATTACAGAATTGCGGTAGTCTTCGAAAATAGAAAAGGCGTTTGGAGATTTATCCGAACACCTTTTTTATAATCACAAAAGCATATTTGATTAAACTAATGTACTGTTCAAATGCTCTTCAAAAAGTTGAACTTTCATGTTCAATTCATTTTGTAATTCCTGATTTGAAATTTCATCATCTGAAAAATTATCATAGAAATTGGGCAATGAAAAATCTGCTGTTATATCGCCTCCCAAGAATGGGAAATACGCCTTGGCAGATTGTAATACAGTTGCCCCACCTCTGCCACCTGGTGAAGTTGCCATCAAAAGCATTGGTTTTTCTCTCCATACTTTCATATTTGCACGAGATAACCAGTCTATGGTATTCTTGAAAGCCGCTGCATAAGATCCATTATGTTCTGCTAGTGATACCATAAATCCATCCGCAGTATCAAATAACTCGTTTAATCTTTTTATTGCAGTGGGGATACCATTTTCTGCTTCATAATCAACCCCATATATTGGTAGAACATAATCGTTTAAATCGATTGATATAATTTCTGTATTTTCTATTAAACTACTTGTATAGGATAGTAAACTTTTATTAATTGAGTTTTGGCTATTGCTACCTGCTATTGAAATTATTTTTTTCATAATTATTATTTTTTAGAGATTAAATTATCTACAGACCATTTTCCACTACCGTTAACTATTATAGTTAAGGCAAGACCGATTACCAGAAGAGAAAATTCGAAACCTTCACCAGCC
>QQUG01000234.1 GCA_008501705.1 Flavobacterium sp. | reverse complement strand
TTCTGTGGCCAGATCTCCCTGTCAACAAATTCGATCACCGATTCTTTCATCATTTTCTGTTCTTCCGAAAAATCTTCGGGAGTAAATATGTCTTCACAACGGGTCTCTTTTACCAGAAACTGTCCACCTCTTAATAGGTCATTGTTAAGTTCGGTTGTTGTACTCATTTCTTATCTTTTTACGTCAAATAATTAATTTAAAAACTCATAAATTCCGGCAGCACCTTGTCCTGTTCCTACACACATGGTAACCATACCGTATTTACCTTTCATGTCGCGCTTGCGCATTTCATCGAACAGTTGTACCGATAATTTGGCTCCTGTACAACCCAGGGGATGACCCAGGGCGATCGCACCGCCATTTACGTTTACGATATCCTTATTCAATCCTAATTCTCTGATCACCGCCAGGGATTGAGAAGCAAACGCTTCGTTTAACTCGATCAGGCCGATATCTTCCTGCTTCATACCCGCCTGTTTCAAGGCTTTTGGAATTGCTTTTACAGGACCAATTCCCATGATTCGAGGTTCTACTCCAGCAGCAGCAAAATTTACCATTCTGGCAATCGGTTCGAGATTTAATTCTTTCACCATTTCCTCACTCATCACTAATACAAAGGCGGCTCCATCACTCATCTGTGACGAATTCCCTGCCGTTACGCTCCCATCGGCTGCGAAAACCGGGCGTAATTTCGCAAGTACCTCCTTAGAAGTATCGGCCCTTGGCCCTTCATCCTTAGCTACGGTATATGTTTTAGTTTCTTTCTTTCCTTCTGAATTCACAAAAGTATGCTCCACTTCTATAGGAACAATCTGCTCTTTGAAACGATCTTCTGCCTGCGCTTTTAATGCTTTCTGATGCGAATTATAGGCGAACTCGTCCTGGTCCTCACGTGAAACTTTAAACTGGTTGGCCACAGCTTCGGCCGTTAGGCCCATTCCCCAGTAATAGTCTTCATTACCTGCTTTAGCAACCTCGTAGTCGGGGGTAGGTTTATAACCTCCCATGGGGATATAACTCATACTTTCGGCGCCACCTGCAATGATGCAATTGGCCATTCCGCTTTGGATCTTAGCCGTCGCCATGGCTATGGTTTCAATTCCGGAGGCACAATACCTATTAACGGTTACCCCTGGTACATCTTCTATTTTAAGTCCCATGAGCGAGATCAGCCTTGCCATGTTCAATCCTTGTTCTGCTTCCGGCATGGCATTACCTACCATCACATCGTCTATCCTCGTTTTCTCCAATTGAGGCACTTCATTAATAAGGTGTTGTATGGTTTCGGCAGCCAGTTCATCAGGGCGCTTAAAGCGGAAGAGTCCGCGCGGTGCCTTACCCACTGCCGTTCTGTATGCTTTTACTATATATGCTGTTTTCATTTTTAGAGTTTAGATTTGAGATACTGGATATTAGATTTTATTTATTCTTTCTAAAATTTCTTATCAAGGAATAGTTCATTTTCTGTATCTCTGTTAAATTCTCAGTTATTGGATTAATTTTTTCTACTGAAACAATCTTCAATCGTTCGGACAAGAAGAGTTGAGTAAGTATTTCACTTCACTCTAATTTCTCAATGGTTTACCCTTCTTTATCATGTGTTCCAAACGCTCCAGCGTTTTTCGTTCCGTCGTTAGGCTCATAAACGCTTCTCTTTCCAGATCCAGCAGATACTGCTCACTCACATAGCTTGGTTCACTCAAGTCGCCGCCCGCCATTACATAGGCCAGCTTATTTGCGATCTTCTTATCGTGTTCACTTATATAATGTCCAGCTTCCATAGAATCGGTTCCCACAAGGAACATCCCGAGAGCCTGCTTACCAAGCACTCGTACATCGGTTCTTTGATTGGGTTTGGTATAGCCCTGGTCTGCCATCATACGCGCAACAGCTTTTGCCGTAGCGATCTGTCTGTCTTTATTTACCACCACTATATCTTTTCCGTATTGCAGAATTCCGGTATCATAAGCCTCGTAGGCCGAAGTAGCAACTTTAGCCATCCCTATGGTTAGGAAATACTCCTGAAGTCTGTTCAGCTCTACGTCGTTCTTCTCGAAGGTATCACTTGCCCTGAGAGCCATTTCCTTGCTTCCGCCACCTCCGGGGATCACGCCCACGCCAAATTCTACCAAACCGATATACGTTTCGGCAGCGGCAACCACACGATCTGCATGCAGTGTCATTTCGCATCCACCTCCAAGGGTCATCCCATGCGGGGCAACCACTACGGGAATGGACGAATAACGTAATCTCATACAGGTGTCCTGGAAGTATTTTACAGCCATGTTCAGCTCGTCGTATTCCTGTTCCACAGCCATCATGAAGATCATTCCAATATTGGCTCCTACAGAGAAATTCGCTCCCTGGTTTCCAACTACTAGTCCGTCGTATTCCTTTTCAGCCAGATCGATGGCCTTATTCACTCCGGCCAGCACATCGCCACCTATAGAATTCATTTTACTTTGGAAATCCACGTTGAGGATCCCATCGCCCAGGTCTTCAATTACAACCCCGCTGTTTTTAAATACCTCGTTACTTTTGCGGATATTATCCAGGATAATAAAGGCATCCTGACCCGGAACTTTTTCATGAGCTTTCTTCGGAATATCATAAAAGTAGGTAGCCCCATCCTTAACAGTATAGAAAGATTCCACCCCTGCTTCTTGCATTTCGGTTATCCAGGCAGCCGGTTCTTTACCAAGTTCGTTTATAAGTTTTATTCCTTCTGAAAGTCCTACAGCATCCCAGATCTCGAAGGGGCCGTGTTCCCATCCAAAACCTGCTTTCATGGCATCGTCGATCTTATAAAGTTCGTCGGTTATTTCGGGGATACGTTTGGAAACATAAGCGAACATGGCTCCGAAATTCTTTCGGTAAAATTCTCCGGCTTTATCCTTTCCATTTATCAGAATTTTAAAACGGTCGATCACCTTATCCACAGACTTGGTCATTTCTAAAGTGGCGAAGGAGGCACGTTTCTTTTTGCGATATTCCATGCTATCCAGATCCAGCGATACGATTTCACTGGAACCGTCCTCGTTCCTGGTCTTTTTATAGAAGCCCTGCCCCGTTTTGCGACCCAGCCATTTGTTCTCCATCATGGTGTCGAGAAACGCAGGAAGTTTAAATAGTTCGTGTTCCTCATCATCCGGACAGTTTTCATAGATACCGTTGGCTACATGTACCAGGGTGTCGAGTCCTACAACATCAACGGTACGGAAGGTGGCACTTTTTGGCCTGCCAATTACCGGTCCGGTAAGTTTATCCACCTCTTCTATGGTAAGCCCCATCTCGGAAACCAGGTGAAACAGACTCTGTATACCAAAGATCCCAATGCGATTACCTATAAAGGCAGGGGTGTCTTTCGCCACCACCGAAGTTTTACCTAGGAATTTTTCACCGTATCCATTCAGAAAATCCAATACCTCCTGTTTGGTATCCGGCCCCGGGATGATCTCAAAGAGCTTGAGATAACGAGGGGGATTAAAAAAGTGAGTTCCGCAGAAATGCTGCCTGAAGTCCTCGCTTCTTCCTTCATTCATGAATTTTATTGGGATACCCGAGGTATTAGAGGTAATAAGGGTGCCGGGTGTCCTGTGTTTTTCCAGTTTTTCGAACACCTGTTGTTTAATATCCAGACGTTCAACCACCACTTCGATGATCCAGTCCACATCTTTCACTTTGGTTATATCATCTTCCAGATTACCCGTAGTGATACGTTTAGCGAAATCCTTGTGATAGAGTGGGGCAGGCCTGCTTTTAATTGCCGCTGTAAGGGCATTATTGACCAATCTGTTGCGCACCACCTTGTCTTCAAGACTAAGGCCTTTTGCTTTTTCGGCATCGTTAAGTTCCCTGGGAACAATATCCAGCAATAATACCTCCACGCCAATATTGGCAAAATGACAGGCAATACCGCTACCCATGATCCCGGATCCTATTACTGCAACTTTTTCTATTCTTCGTTTTGACATTGGAATTTAAATTTTTTCTGTACTGTAGATTTTTTTTGAAGTGACCAGGTCCAAAATGGTATTGGCCACACGTTTAAAAGTTTGAAGGTCCTCTTCAGAAATAGATGCTTTTACCGCTTCATCGAACTGAAGCACAACTCCTTTCGAATATTGGCGCATTTCCCTACCAAAATCGGTTAAATGAATAAGTACGCTGCGACCATCCAGGGGATTCGGTCTGCGTTCAATAAGTCCTTTTTCCTCCATATTCTTAAGGGTACGGGAGAGACTGGTGGCTTCCATCCCCATCTTGGGCCCCAGGGCTGTGGAAGGGGTTCCCTCTTCGGGATCGATACTTATCAAAGCGAAGCCAGTAGCCATGGTACTATCCTTTTTACCTGCTTCCTCATTATACATTTTGGTTACTGCCATCCAGGTGGCCCTAAGCATGTAATCTATGGTCTTTTCTTTCAAGGGAATTGGTTTACTAATTCTTTTCCAAAGATAATAAAATTTATTATGCGTGCATAATAAAAATATATTAAAATTTTAAATCGTCAGATTCTTGAATGGGTAGTGAAGTTCAATTAGATCTAACAGATAAATTGAGAGGTTATCTATTCGTACGAGTGAAGTAGCCAAAGTCATCGCCAAATCGTATTTTGTCTGTTTCTCCTTCAGATTGCAGGGAAAAATTTTCGATAGATCCGGGGACGAATTCTGCTTTCCAGGTATTAGTAAGTGGTCCGCGATACGCAATACTGTGCAGATTCGCGCCTAAGTATAAATAATATTCCAAATCTATTTTAATTATCTTAAGGGTTCCATATTTTTCACTTACGAAGGTGCCTGTTGGTATCGTCTGTAGTTGAGCATCAACCTTTACGAGATTCTCTGGTTTATAATTTTGGTAAATATCTCGGCTCATAGCCGAAAACATTTCATTTACCTTGGCTTTGCCTGGATGGTCCATAATTATACTATAGTATACCAAAACGAGTTGAAGAGCGGATCTGAACATTCGGGATTGTTCATTTATAAAAATAAAGAAACCGGTTTCTAAGTCGGGCATATAGGACATTAATGAGGCGTGACCCGAAAAGCCTCCTGTGTGAAAATTAAACGGTAAATCGAAAAAACTTCCGAAGTACCATCCATAACCATAACCGTGAATTTTCAACGGACCCAAGCTGTCATCTGTATCGGCCAAGGTCTTAAAATAAGGGTGGATATCTAAACCAAATACGTTAGTTTTATTATCTTCGGCAGTCATAAAATTGAGCCAAGTACCCATATCGTCAAGCGTGGTTATCATTCCGCCAGCTGCATGCATGGTGTTATCCTTTTTTACCAGTTTTAAAGGAGTTTTAGACCTAAAATGATAAGGTATTGCCATTTTATCTGCAAGAGCTCCTTTGGGCAGGTAAGGGCTCGATCCTTTCATTTCTAAAGGGGATAACACATGTTGTAAAAGATATTCCTTCCAGGATTGGCCGGTGATGTTCTCAACAACCATTCCCAGTAATAGGTAGCCCAGGTTTGAGTACCTGTGCTTCTTTACCAAAGTATCTCCCTTAGGGTAGTATTCGGTGAATTTGAGCAGCTCCCGTATGTCATTCGGGTACTCACCGGACGATGAGGTTCTAAATGTAATAGGATCGTTAGACAGGCCGTGACTGTGACTTATAACATCTTTTAAGGTAATTTGCTCTACAGCTAGCGCTTCAGGAAAATACTTCCTGTCTATATAATCAATAAGTCTATCGTCGGGGCTTATCTTACCTTTAGCTATGAGTTGGGCCATAGCCAGTCCAATAAAGGCTTTTGTGTTACTAGCTATATACAAAGGGGTACTTGAATCCATTTTGTGATGCTCATTGGCATAACCAACACCTCGGGAATATATTACCTCTCCATTTTTTACACCAACCATGGCTATGCCCCTTATTCCATAATCTTTAACTATATGATCCGCGATGCTATCCAATTCTTTGAAATCCTGTGATTTTACAGAATTTGACAAGAGGGATATAAGAAGTATGTAGCTAACTAAACGTACAGACATAACAATTGTTTAAATATTATAAACCTAAGACGGTGTAAACTCCCATGCGGTTACAAAAACTATCTGGGAACTTAACTGAGGGTAATTAATCAATTAACTTCGAGGGTAATGCCTGATAAAATCTCCTCTTTATGTAACCTATTTTGAATAGAATCTAAAAGTCGATCGCTTCTTTTCTGGATTTTATATTTAGCTTGGTGTAGATATTGCTAACGTGAGTTTTTACAGTACTTAATCCGATGTTGTATTCTTCAGAGATCTCTTTATTGGACTTCCCGGATTGAATCAATTGAAAGATCTTTCGCTCTTGTATACTAAGTGTTTGAAGTTGAGCACGGTTTCGCTTTCGTATTCGGAAGATATATTGCTGAATAACTATTCCCATGACAAAGAAAACCAGCCCGATTATAAAGTATAAATATAGATTTGAACTCTTCTCCTGAACAAATCTAGATCGGATGGACTGGAAATAGGTCGACTCTTCATCTTCCCATTTTTTCAGATAATTCTCTATAAATAACTGGTTTTCCAGGTAGGTGGCTTCAAAATTACTTTGATACAGGGCATAAAGTGACACTATAGGGTGGGAGCTCGTATCTGCCATGATCCTTAATTTTTCATTGATTGTACGTGAAACGAATTCTTTAGATACCGGCGGGTTTATAATATTTTCTGAAGACGTAATAAAATCATCGATGGAGTGTAGATCATCATTAGGACGATAGCCTTCTATTTTAAACCTGCTAACCGGATTATCCGGGGACTCGTTGTTAATGAAGATCTCAGACTCATTATTAGCAATGAAGAATAAATGATTCTCATCTTTTCCTCCAATGATGAGAGAAGCAGCCGGCGCCCCTTTCTTAGAAATATGCAGTCGATACAAATTGTCTTTTTCAGGAAGGAAGCTGGTTAAAAAGTGAAAATTTCCTTCCTCGTCCAACGGACTTTCGGCAATGATCATGCTATTAGACATGGTATACATATCGTAAAAAGTAGGAATATGTGAAATATATACCACCGGATTCCAGATGGAATCCAGTAGTATTTTTCCTCTTATCTCTGCCTTTGGCTGCCCTGTCGATTGTGCCCAAACACTGGCCGAGACCAATAGCAAGCAGGCCGTGATCGCGACAATTTTAAAATGATGTTCGAATTTATAACTTACCAATTCCAGGTGGATTTAAGCTATGATTTTTCCTGCACTTGCCCGCTGTGAATACTAATCTTTCCCTTAACATTCTTTGGGATCAACCTAACCACCCAGTCGCCTTTCATAGGGTCTGAAATTTGCTTCTGCAACTGTCCGCAAACAGTCTCTTTCTTTTTGGCATTGGATTTTGTTTGGCTTTCCACTGTGTAATACCCTCGCTTTTTACCCTTTGGGTCGTAGATCTCAACAGTAAGAAAACCTGTCGAAATTGTACTGTTGATAAAGAGATGTAATTGCTTAACGTCTGCATCAACATTTAATTTTATTTCTTCCCTTTCGGAACTACCGTCAAGTTCAATATCTCTGCTTGTGTTCACAGATGTACAATCTTGTGCAAAGGTTGCCTGAGTGCACATAACAATGGCGAAAATGAAAACTAATAACTGAATCGATTTTTTCATGATGAATTTGTTTTATATGATGTAACAAATCTAAAATCAAAAACTATATTTTCAGTCTTTAGACGGATTGAAAAAAGAACTAAAAAAGTACTAAAAACGGCTACATCCCATTAAAATCAGGGCTTTTAAGCAGAGGTAATTTCAGAAAAATAAAAAAATGGATTTAAGATTCCCTCTCGTAGATCTTATTGTATAGGTCTATATACTTCTGTTTGATCACCTTACGTTTCATCTTCATAGTGGGAGTGAGGTGACCGGCCTCAATGCTCCAGATGTCTGGAGTTAATTCGAATTTCTTTACTCGTTCCCACTTTCCAAAGCGTTCGTTGTAATGATCTACTTCTTTTTGCATTCTCTTCAGGAGTCTTTCATCCTTTACAAGTAGTTCCGGATCCTCTGGCAGGCCTTTATCTTTTCTTTCGTTCCAGTCGTGGATGAATTCAAAATTAGGTTGTATAAGCGCAGCCGGCATTTTTTCTCCTTCGCCTACCACCATCACCTGTTCGATAAAACGAGATTGTTTAAACGCATTCTCTATTATTTGAGCCGCCACGTACTTACCGCTACTTGTTTTCAACATTTCTTTCTTCCGGTCTGTGATCTCCAAAAACCCATACTCATCGATCTCCCCGATATCTCC
>QQUG01000114.1 GCA_008501705.1 Flavobacterium sp. | reverse complement strand
ACAAAGTAAATATTTTTTGGGTTTGTATTTGTCCCATATCTGCAAATGCTGTCTGTTGAAAATGTTGCCTTCGGTGATCTTACCCGAGGAAACCAGATCGTCTATGGTGATGGATAAGGCGTAAGCTGAAAGGTCGAGTACCTTATTTACGATACCTTCCAGAACGACATGGGTAATAGTAAGTTCGTCTTTTGCAAAAACATTATGCAGTGGCCCCAGATCTATTTTTCTGAACTTCTTCGGAAGTACTTTTGGTAGGCGTTTATCTATGGCATACGCGAGGTTATCCAGGTTCATATTTCTGTCGGCAACGGTTTCCAGTACGTCATAGATCTTAGCGGTGTATTCTTTAAGCGTAGTCTTGTAAAGATCGAAATACATAAAACAAATGAATGGCCGGTTATAGGTAATATCGTAGAACGACCAACTTACCAAATAAGGCGCATCGGGATTGTTTTCGATGGTGATGATCTTTCCTTGCACAAACTTTCGGAAGATATAGTTTGGCTCCACCGATGTATAGTAGACTATGGATGCTGCCTGTTCCAGCTTACGCTTTGGGATGGGCTGTTTGTGTTTTAGCAAGGTCTCTAAAAATTCTGCCTTCAACACCTTAGGGTCTGGTAACCTGCTTATATGTTCGTTCTTCAACTCCAGGTCATTGATGAGATACCTAAACTCAAGATAGGTGGGGAAACCGGATTCGGTGAGATCTATCTTCATTTTCTCTTCATCGTCGTAAAGGTATTTAACCCTGAATGATTCCAGGGAGTATGCCAGTAACTCGCAATATTGCTCCATGAACGACACTTCCAATGCATTACACAACTTGTTATCTGTTATACTTTTCATAAGAAATTGAAAGGCGTGAGACACGATCTTAAAGTAGACCGAATACTGCTCTCTCGTTTCGAGCACGGCACTATCTAAGGGTGTAACTATTTGGTTGATGGACATCGAATTATAATGTTCAGAGTTTTGTTATTTCGGGCAATACACGAGATTTAAATGTAAGTGGAATTACCATTTCAACAGTAAAGAAGAATGGCAACTACCGAAGAATAAGTACTGTGGGACTTAGCCCAACAGGTTTTCATCATCTTCTTTTGGAGTTTCTGAAGGTTTATCGTCTTCAGGGGGTACATCTCCACCACCGGCAGCGTAAAACTCCTCGAAAATCTCCTTCATATCTATGCCATATCGATTGGCAAAATCCTTCTGGATCTCGGCGTCTTTCTCCCTAATTTCCTGCAAGGACTCTGCGTAACTTCCATATACCCCTTGCATTACTTTTTCGTGTACAGGGATATTATCCATCATTTCCTGCCGTGCTTTTGCACTGGCCGAATGCATGGCTGCAAGAGTTTGGCCGATATGTTCGTCTGTTTTAACCCCCAGATGTTCCAGGATGGCAGCAAACTCCTGATCTGTTCTGGCTTTTAGCGCTACCACATAGCCATCGTAATATTTAAGACGCTCGTCGGTATCACTTTTAAGTTTGGCCCTGTGGGTTTGCAGATTACTTCGCAGGGAAGTAAGTACTTTAATGGTGAGATTATGTTTATGTACAAAGCTATCCTTACTGGCAGCCAGGGTTGTATACGCATTCTTAAGGCCTTCAAGTTCTTCTACTTTTTGTTCGATGCCTGTTATTTTGCCAATGGCTTCTGAATAAGCTGTGGATTGTTTATCGGAGATCTCTTCCAGCTCCTGCCGGGCCTGTTTCAGTAAGGCGTATTGTTCTTCCAGTTTATCTTCGGTCTCTTTTTTCTTTTCCAGGGCTTTGGTATGGTTCTTACTGGCTTCTACGATGGCATCCTGAAGCTTTTCTTCTACTTCCTTGATCTCCACTTCACGATTTTTCAGGCGGGTTACGGCGGCCTGACTCTTATAAGATAATTCACTTAATAAGGTTTGTATATCGGCGGTTTCTATTCTTTCCTGAAACATTTGTTTAGCCTTCATATCTGCGGCTTCGCGTTCCTTTTGCGCGGCTTCCAGTTCGGCCTGGCGTTTTTTAATGCGTGATTTTCGTCCCCAGAGATTGTTCCACCAGTTGTCCTTTACCTTTTCGGCATCTTCCAGGGCAAGTTTGGCTCGTTCCAGTTTACTCTGAGCGTTGTCGATTACCTTTTGCTCGGCTTCGTTCAGGGTGGAGAATTTTTCAAAAATAATTCCTACTTCTTCCTGGTAATCGGTTAGGTCTTTAATGGCATCGAGCAAAGAGGCCCGGTCCTTTTCGGCCATACCCACAACATCGTCCAGGGTAGCGTTGAGAATTTTCTGCCGCATTTCCGGATCGTCTTCCTGCGCTAATTTAGACTTCATCTGGTCGACGGCTTTGCCCCAGTTTACATCTACTTTTTCCTGTTTCGAGTTAGACTCCGTTTCTAGTAAATCAAAATCATCAGACATAGATATGGCTATTTAAAGTGTTAGTAATCAAAAAATTTCGGACTGTTAATTTCGGTAAAAAAAATGAGTTGAGAAACTCAATTCCGAAATTTGGAAGGCACCCTTTCTATTGTACGAATGATTAGTCGCTATTTTGAAAAATTTGTTACGAACCCTGCGAGAGCGATAGCAGCGTATACCCCGCAGCCACGCAGGTGAGCGAGGAGTAGCAGCGGATAGCGCGGTCCCGTACCCGAAAGGGTATAAGGGGCTCGCCCCATAAAAAAACCCGGCGATCTGCCGGGCTCTTCATGTCTTTTCTTACAATTAGTCTCTTAGAAGACCCCTTGATATGACCAATTTCTGGATTTCGGAGGTGCCTTCGTAGATCTGGGTGATCTTGGCATCACGCATGAGGCGCTCCACGTGATATTCTTTTACAAAACCATTTCCACCATGCACCTGAACGGCTTCCACAGTAACGTCCATGGCTACTTTAGAGGCGTATAGTTTTGCCATGGCACTACTCATATCGTAGTTGTTGCCCTGGTCTTTATCCCAGGCTGCTTTCATCACCAGGTGACGGGCTGCTTCTATCTCTGTGTGCATATCGGCCAGTTTGAAAGCGATGGCTTGGTGGTTACAGATCTCGGTGCCAAAAGCCTTTCTGATCTTAGAATAATCTCTAGCCATTTCGTAGGCACCGGCTGCAATTCCAAGAGCCTGAGCTGCAATACCAATACGGCCACCGCTAAGGGTCTTCATTGCGAATTTAAAACCAAACCCATCTTCTCCAATTCTGTTTTCTTTAGGAACTTTTACATCGTTGAAGTTAAGGGTATGGGTGTCGCTTCCGCGAATACCGAGCTTATCCTCCTTAGGGCCTACTTCAAATCCGTCCCAGGCTTTTTCTACAATAAATGCGTTAATACCTCGGTGTCCTTTTTCCCTGTCGGTTTGAGCGATCACCAGATAGTAATCTGCACTGCCGCCGTTGGTGATCCAGTTCTTGGTACCGTTAAGCAGGTAGTGATCTCCTTTATCTATGGCTGTTGTGCGTTGTGAAGTTGCGTCACTGCCCGCCTCAGGTTCGCTAAGGCAAAAAGCCCCGATCGACTCACCCGTGGCCAGTTTTGTTAAATATTTTTCTTTCTGTGCTTCGGTGCCGAAAGTTTCCAGACCCCAGCAAACGAGCGAATTATTAACAGAAACGATAACAGAAGAGGACGCGTCCACCTTACTTAATTCCTCCATGGCAAGCACGTAGGAAACAGTGTCCATACCACCACCACCGTATTTTGGATCGACCATCATGCCAAGAAATCCTAACTCGGCCATTTTCTTCACCTGCTCTGTAGGGAATCTCTGATGGGTATCTCGTTCTATTACTTCGGGCAGAAGCTCGGTTTTTGCAAAATCACGAGCAGCGTCTCGTATCATTATATGCTCTTCAGAAAGCTTAAAATCCATAATGTAAATCGTTATCTAAATCGTTTTCGATAGGTGTGCAAAGATACCCCTTCTATATTAAATCTCAAATAAGAAATCTCAAATAACAATTCACAATTAACATTCCCTGCATTAAAGTCTTTTGTAATTTGGCAGTCGAAAATCATATGTGTCGTGCCGTCGAACAATTGGGGTATAACTTTTTATGATCACTAAATGAAAAAACAAAAATACCATGTTATAGGTGTAATGAGCGGGACCAGTTTGGATGGGGTAGACCTGGCTGAATGCTTTTTGAGTCAATCTGAAAAAGAAGGCTGGAGTTTCGAGATAGTGCGAGCCGAGACCATGCCGTATGCTAGTGACTGGAGAATGCGATTAAATGACGCGGTTAATTTTTCGGAAGGACGACTACACACCTTGAATGAAGAGTATACGCATTACCTGGCATCGGTGATCAGGGATTTTATCGATACGTACAGGATAACATCACTGGATCTAATTAGCAGCCATGGCCACACTATTTTACATCAGCCGGATAAGGGTCTAACCCTGCAAATTGGGAATTTGCCGGCCCTTGCTGAAGGGACGGGCCAATTGGTTGTATGCGATTTCAGGCAACAGGATGTGGAAATGGGAGGGCAAGGTGCTCCATTGGTGCCTGTTGGCGATCGCTTACTATTTGCTGAATACGACGCCTGTATAAACATAGGAGGTTTTGCCAATGTTTCTTTCGAATCTGGTGAGGGACGCATTGCTTACGATATATGTCCGGTTAACACTGTGCTGAATTATTACGCAGCTAAATTAGGTGAGGAATATGATAGAGATGGTTTGCTGGCAAGATCGGGGACATTGAATAAGGATGTCCTAAAGTCGCTGAATAAATTGGAGTACTACAAAAAGCCGCCACCAAAGTCCCTGGGCGTGGAATATGTAAATGAATATATTCTTCCTATCCTGGAAGGTTCCGGTTTAAATGATATAAGTAAATTACGAACCTATTGTGAGCATGTAGCATTCCAGCTTTCCGAACAGATCGACGATACGGCACGTGTGCTGTTCACAGGAGGTGGTGTGAACAATAAATTTCTAATAGAAAGAGTACTGTTTTATAACTCGGCCGAAATTGTAATTCCCGATGCCAGGATAGTAGAATACAAAGAAGCATTAATATTTGCTTTGTTAGGTGTATTGAAATTAAGAGGAGAAAACAATTGCCTGTCCAGTGTAACAGGGTCTGCTCGAGATCACAGCAGTGGTAAAATTTATGAAATTAAATGACATTTCGATCGATTTATATCTACAAATTCAAGCATTTATATTTCCTTGATATAATATTAACGCTACAACTTTTGTAATTGCTTTGAAAAAGTTAATTTAGTCGAATTAATACACCAATTATATGGAGTCCATTATTATCCTGATTTTTGTCATAGGATACCTTTCTATCACACTCGAACATCCACTTAGATTAGATAAAACCGTACCGGCCCTTATTATGGCGGCCCTAATTTGGGCAGTGCTGGCTGTTGGATTTCACTCTGGTTGGTTTAGCGTGATCGATACCCATGAACAGGTGTATAATTATGCGTCGGGGGGTGTTGATGCCGAGCACGGTTTCGAAAATACCTTGTTACATCACCTTGGTAAAACGGCCGAAATTCTCATTTTCCTTATTGGTGCTATGACTATAGTGGAGATCATCGATCTACACAGAGGTTTCGAGGTGTTAAAAGGCGCTGTACGTACCCGTAGCAAGAAGAAATTATTATGGATCATTGGTATATTAGCCTTTGTACTTTCTGCCATTATAGATAACCTAACGGCTACCATTGTCCTGGTTACCTTGTTGCGAAAACTTATTAGTAACAAGAATGAAAGATTATGGTATGCGGCCATGGTAGTGATCGCCGCCAACGCAGGTGGTGCCTGGTCCCCAATTGGAGACGTGACAACCACCATGCTGTGGATCGCCAATAAAGTAACCGCTCTGGGACTTATTGAGTTTGTTATTTTACCTTCGATAGTTTGTTTTGCGGTACCATTTTTTATAGCCGGTTTCCTCAAGCCATTTAAAGGGGAAATAGAGGTAGATTCAACAGAAGATGTCGTTGCCGAACGACTGCTTAGTAGCAAAACCATGTTGTTTTTAGGGCTTGGTATGATAGTATCGGTACCTGTTTTTAAAACGTTTACACATTTACCTCCGTATGTTGGGATGATGCTGGCACTAGGTGTAGTTTGGCTAGTTTCTGAATATATCCATCCTGAAGAGGATTTTAGTAAAGAAAGAAGACACTTATATTCTGCCCACAAGGCACTTTCCCGTATAGAGATCTCCAGTATCTTATTCTTCCTAGGGATCCTTATGGCAGTTGCCGGACTTGAAAGTTTGGTGTACGGTGTTGTTAATAATGAAGAGGTTGGAACCCTTCGTTATCTGGCCGAAGTATTACAGGCTGCCATACCTAACCAGGATATAGTTGTTATGTTACTTGGGGTATTATCCGCTATTATAGACAACGTTCCGTTGGTAGCCGCTTCAATTGGGATGTACGAGTCACCAACAGATTCGGTGTTGTGGCACTTCATTGCCTATTCTGCAGGTACGGGTGGAAGCATGCTCATTATTGGGTCTGCAGCCGGTGTTGCTGCCATGGGTATGGAGCGTATCGATTTCATCTGGTATCTAAAAAAAGTGGCCTGGCTCGCATTTGTTGGCTTCCTTGCAGGTGCCGGAGTATTTCTGCTATTTGAAAGAGTACTCTTTCATCATGTTTAAACAATTATTGCGAAGTACATTCGTTATTCAATTAAATCAAATCTAATCACATGCTTAACTTCTTAATTCAGGAAGGTGGTCAGGATCTGGCACAAGACCTGGAACCTATTATTTCTGAAGAAAAAACACTTTCAGTCCTCGAACTCATCATGAATGGGGGAATGGGGGCCCAAATTATCATTGGGGTATTATTTGTACTACTCTTCGTTGCTGTCTATATTTATTTTGAACGATTGTTCGCCATTAAAGCTGCCTCTCACCTGGACAATAATTTTATGAACCAGATACGCGATAATGTGGCAGGTGGAAATATCCAGGCGGCCAAGATCCTTTGTACACAGCATAATACTCCTGTATCCCGACTTACAGAAAAAGGGATCTCACGTATTGGAAGTCCCTTGGATGATATTAATACCGCCATAGAAAATGCAGGCCGTCTGGAAGTATATAAGCTGGAAAAGAACGTGAGTATTTTAGCAACCATTGCAGGGGCAGCTCCCATGATCGGGTTTCTTGGAACTGTGATAGGGATGGTACTGGCTTTTCACCAATTGGCAACCAGTAGCGGACAGGCCGAGATGGGGGCGCTAGCCGAAGGTATTTATACCGCCATGACCACCACAGTTGCCGGTCTTATTGTTGGAATTATTGCATATATAGGTTATAATCACCTGGTGGTTAGAACCGATAAGGTGGTACATCAAATGGAGGCTACCGCAGTAGACTTCCTGGATCTTTTAAACGAACCTGCATAGTATGAACTTAAGAGGAAGAAATAAAATTAGTCCCGAATTCAGTATGAGTTCTATGACAGATATCGTTTTTCTGTTATTGGTTTTCTTTCTGCTCACTTCACCTGCGATCACTCCGGACGCGCTGGATCTTATCTTGCCAAAGGCTAAAGGAAAATCCACCAACCAACAGAAGGCTTCTGTAAGTATTACGAAAGAAGGAGCATACTATGTGAATAAAGAACGTGTGAGTGAGTATGGATTAGAGAAGCAATTGCAGGAAATTCTTGCCGGGCAGGACAATCCAACTCTTATCCTGCGGGCAGAAGAAGGTGTGCCCATTGAAGATGCTGTATTTGTGATGGATGTGGCCAATAAAAATGATTATAAAGTGGTTTTGGCCGTACGGCCGAATTAAATACTAAGATGAGTTTTCTGGATACCGAACATAAGCGAAAAAGTATGAGGATCACTATTGTGATACACCTTATCATTTTGTTTTTGCTATTTTTTGTGCTCGGCCTCAAATACATGGATCCACCATTGGAAGGTGGTATAGCTGTGAATTTCGGGACCATGGACCAGGGGAGTGGTAATATCCAGCCGAAAACTCCTGTAAAATCAGCACCTCAGGAAACCACACCACCCCCGGAACCGGAACCTGAATCGGAGATCAAAGAGGAAGTTGTTACCCAGGAGAATGAGGACGCACCGGTAATTAAAAAAGAAAAACCTAAAAAAGAAACCCGGGACGTACCGGTAAAAGAAAAACCGAAAGAAGTCACGAAACCCAGTCCGAAACCAGACAAATCTACCACAGACGCCCTTGATAATCTTATCAATGCGCCCAAGAGTGACGGACAATCCCAGGGTGGAGAAGGACCCGATAATAAACCGGGTGATAAAGGAGATCCCAATGGCGATCCGAACGCTAAAGGTTATTA
>QQUG01000117.1 GCA_008501705.1 Flavobacterium sp. | reverse complement strand
TGATGAATATTCACTGGAAGTTCGTGCTACCCAGCTGGGTAACGAAGAACTAACCAATGATATTCTCAACGTTTCTGCAGAGGCCACTAAGAACCTGGACGAACACGGAATGATTCGTATTGGCGCTGAAGTGCATCCCGGAGATCTTTTAATAGGTAAGATCACTCCGAAAGGAGAAAGTGATCCTACCCCTGAAGAGAAACTTCTTAGAGCTATTTTCGGCGATAAAGCCGGTGATGTAAAAGATGCTTCTCTAAAGGCCTCTCCATCTCTTCGTGGTGTGGTGATCGACAAGAAATTGTTTGCTCGCGCCATTAAGGATAAACGTAAGAGAGCTAAGGATAAAGAAGATATCGCAGAGCTGGAAGCAATATACGACGCGAAATTCGATGCTTTGAAAGAAGTATTGGTTGAAAAACTATTTGCGATCGTTGGTGGAAAGACTGCTCAGGGCGTAATGAACGACCTTGGGGAAGTAGTTTTCCCTAAAGGAAAGAAATACACCCTGAAGATGTTGAACGCTGTCGAGGATTATACTCACCTTACGGGTGGAACCTGGACTACAGATGACGATACCAACCGAATGGTAAAAGACCTGATGCACAACTATAAGATCAAGGAAAATGATCTTCAGGGGAATTTGCGTCGTGAGAAGTTTACCATTTCAGTTGGAGATGAATTACCTTCAGGAATCCTGAAACTTGCTAAAGTTTATATCGCTAAGAAACGTAAACTTAAAGTAGGGGATAAAATGGCGGGACGTCACGGTAACAAAGGTATTGTGGCACGTATCGTCCGTGAAGAGGATATGCCGTTCCTGGAAGATGGAACCCCTGTAGATATCGTTCTGAATCCACTTGGTGTACCATCGCGAATGAACATCGGGCAGATCTATGAGACTGTACTTGGATGGGCCGGACAGAAGCTGGGAAGCAAGTATGCAACTCCTATCTTCGATGGTGCCACCCTGGATCAGATCAACGAATTAACAGACAAAGCTGGTATTCCAAGATTTGGACATACATATCTGTACGACGGTGGAACTGGACAGCGATTCGATCAACCTGCAACAGTAGGGGTGATCTATATGCTGAAACTTGGACACATGGTAGATGATAAGATGCACGCACGTTCTATCGGGCCATACTCATTGATCACACAGCAACCACTTGGTGGTAAGGCACAATTTGGTGGTCAGCGATTTGGTGAGATGGAAGTATGGGCACTGGAAGCCTATGGTGCTTCAAGTACCCTGCGTGAGATATTAACGGTTAAGTCGGACGACGTAATCGGTAGAGCTAAAACTTACGAGTCTATCGTAAAAGGTGAAGCCATGCCAGAACCGGGACTTCCGGAATCCTTCAATGTATTGATGCATGAATTAAAAGGATTAGGTCTGGATATCAGGTTAGAAGAATAGGGAAACCCCGCTTCGGCGGGGCATTACCCGAACTTCAGAAGGAGTGAAACAACACTCCTAAAACAAATAACAACAAAGGATAGTACATAGCATTATGGCAAGAAATAAAGAAAACACAGTACAGAAATTCAACAAGATCTCTATTGGTTTAGCTTCTCCCGAGTCGATACTGGCTGAATCCCGCGGTGAAGTACTAAAACCGGAAACGATTAACTACCGTACGCACAAACCGGAGCGTGACGGACTTTTCTGTGAGCGTATATTCGGACCTGTGAAAGATTACGAATGCGCCTGTGGTAAATATAAACGTATTAGATACAAGGGTATCGTTTGTGACCGTTGTGGTGTTGAAGTTACCGAGAAGAAGGTACGTCGCGACCGCGTTGGACACATAAACCTGGTTGTACCTGTTGCACATATCTGGTATTTCCGTTCACTTCCAAATAAGATCGGATACCTACTTGGATTGCCGTCCAAGAAACTGGACATGATCATTTATTACGAACGATATGTGGTAATTCAGCCGGGTATCGCGAAGAATGAAGAAGGTGAGCCGGTTCAGAAAATGGATTTTCTTACGGAAGAAGAATACCTCAATATTCTGGATTCACTTCCGCAGGAGAATTTATATCTTGAAGACAGCGATCCTAACAAGTTTATTGCAAAAATGGGAGCTGAATGTCTTATCGACCTGTTAAACAGGATCGATCTTGACACCCTGTCTTTCGAACTTCGTCACAAAGCGAACAACGAAACTTCCAAACAACGTAAGACGGAAGCCCTTAAAAGACTTCAAGTTGTTGAAGCATTACGTGACGCGAACAAAAACCGTGAGAACAGACCCGAATGGATGATCATGAAGGTAGTGCCGGTAATTCCACCCGAATTACGTCCACTTGTACCACTTGATGGGGGTCGTTTCGCAACTTCAGACCTTAACGATCTGTACAGACGAGTGATCATTAGAAACAACCGGCTTAAGCGATTGATGGAGATAAAAGCTCCTGAAGTGATCTTGCGAAATGAGAAGCGTATGCTTCAAGAATCTGTGGATTCTTTATTCGACAATACTCGTAAGTCTTCAGCGGTAAAAACCGATAGTAACCGTCCGTTAAAGTCACTTTCAGATTCCCTGAAAGGGAAACAAGGACGATTCCGTCAGAACCTGCTTGGTAAACGTGTGGATTATTCTGCGCGTTCGGTGATTGTTGTAGGTCCTGAACTAAAATTATACGAATGTGGTCTTCCGAAGGATATGGCCGCCGAATTGTACAAGCCTTTTGTGATCCGTAAGCTGATCGAAAGAGGAATTGTAAAAACGGTGAAGTCTGCCAAGAAGATCATCGACAAAAAAGAACCTGTTGTATGGGACATCCTGGAAAATGTATTGAAAGGACATCCGGTGCTATTGAACCGGGCCCCTACGCTACACAGGTTGGGTATACAGGCATTCCAGCCTAAACTTATTGAAGGTAAGGCGATACAATTACACCCATTGGTGTGTACGGCCTTTAATGCCGATTTCGATGGTGACCAGATGGCGGTGCACTTGCCATTAGGGCCGGAGGCAATTCTGGAGTCACAGTTATTAATGCTGGCTTCCCACAATATTCTGAATCCTGCGAATGGATCACCGGTTGCGGTACCATCTCAGGATATGGTATTGGGCCTGTATTATATGACCAAACTTAGAAAGTCTACAGATACCGAAAAGGTGTTAGGTGAAGGACTTACGTTCTATTCTCCGGAAGAAGCATTTATTGCGTATAATGAGAAGAAAGTAGACCTGAATGCCGAAATAAAAGTTAGAACAAAGGATTTCAATGAAGAAGGTGAACTGGTAAACCAGATAATCACTACAACCATTGGTAGAGTGATCTTTAATGATAAAGTACCGGAAGAAGCCGGATATATCAATGAAGTACTAACCAAGAAATCCCTACGTGATATTATTGGTAATATACTGAAGGTAACAAGTGTGCCAATTACGGCAGCCTTTCTTGACGAGATCAAGGACCTTGGATATAAATTTGCTTTCGAAGGGGGACTCTCCTTTAGTTTAGGGGATATCATTATTCCTGCTGAAAAGCAAACTATGATCGATAGTGCAAACACCCAGGTGGATGGTATTATCGCCAATTATAACATGGGTCTTATTACCAATAACGAACGATACAACCAGGTAATTGATATCTGGACGGCTACCAATGCCGAATTAACCGAACTGTCCATGAAGCGTATTCGTGAGGACCAGCAAGGATTTAACTCGGTGTATATGATGCTCGACTCCGGGGCGAGGGGATCTAAAGAACAGATTCGACAGCTTACCGGGATGCGTGGATTGATGGCCAAGCCTAAAAAATCGAACTCAGGTGGTGGAGAGATCATCGAGAACCCTATCCTTTCCAACTTTAAAGAAGGACTTTCGATTCTCGAATACTTTATCTCTACGCACGGAGCCCGTAAAGGTCTTGCCGATACCGCTCTTAAAACCGCGGATGCAGGTTACCTGACAAGACGATTGGTGGATGTTTCTCAGGACGTGATCATCAACGAGGAAGATTGTGGTACTTTAAGGGGTATCGAGGTCTCTGCATTGAAAAAGAATGAAGAGATCGTTGAGACGCTTAAAGAACGAATCGTGGGTAGGACTGCACTTAACGATGTTATTAACCCATTGACCAAGGATGTACTTGTAGCCTCGGGCGAGCATATCACGGAAGAAGTTGCAGAAACTATTTCAAATTCTCCTATCGAAATGGTCGAGGTTCGATCGGCACTTACATGTGAAGCGAAGAAAGGTATTTGTTCTCAGTGCTACGGAAGAAATCTCGCAACCAATAAAATGGTACAGCGTGGGGAGGCCGTTGGTGTTGTAGCCGCTCAGTCTATTGGTGAACCGGGTACTCAGCTTACTCTTCGTACGTTCCACGTAGGAGGTATTGCCGGAAACATTTCCGAAGAAAATAAACTGGTAACCAAGTTCGACGGTAAAGCAGAGATTGAAGATCTGAAAACTGTAAAAGGTGAGGATAATGAAGGAAAAACAGTAGATATTGTTATTTCCCGAACTTCAGAGATCAAGCTTATCGACGAGAAAACTGGTATTACCCTAAGTACAAATAATATTCCTTATGGTTCGTCAATTTTTGTAAAGAATGGACAGAAACTTAAAGAAGGAACAATTGTTTGTCAATGGGATCCTTATAATGGGGTGATCATTTCCGAATTTGCCGGAAAGATAAAATATGAGAATATAGAACAGGGTATCACTTACCAGGTTGAGATTGATGAACAAACAGGATTCCAGGAAAAAGTGATTTCCGAATCCAGGGATAAGAAAAAGATTCCAACCCTGCATATTTTAGGGAAGAAGGATGAAGTTATCCGTTCGTACAACCTTCCTGTAGGTGCTCACCTTATGGTAGATGATGGTGATAAGATCAAGATCGGTAAGATACTTGTTAAGATCCCGCGTAAATCGGCTAAATCCGGTGATATTACGGGTGGTCTGCCAAGAGTTACCGAATTATTCGAAGCGCGTAACCCATCAAATCCTGCTGTGGTAAGTGAGATTGATGGAGTTGTTTCCTTCGGAAAGATAAAGCGTGGTAACCGCGAGATAATCATCGAATCTAAATTAGGAGAGATCAAGAAGTATCTTGTGAAACTTTCGAACCAGATCCTGGTACAAGAGAACGATTATGTTCGTGCCGGAATGCCATTGTCTGATGGATCCACTACTCCAGAAGATATTCTAAGGATCAAAGGGCCATCTGCGGTTCAGCAGTACCTGGTTAATGAAGTTCAGGAAGTATACCGACTACAAGGGGTGAAGATCAATGATAAGCACTTCGAAGTAGTGGTACGCCAGATGATGCGTAAAGTACGAATAGTTGATAGCGGGGATACAACCTTCCTTGAGAATGAGCTTGCACATAAAGACGACTTCATTGAAGAGAACGACAAGATCTTCGGAATGAAAGTAGTGGAGAATGCAGGCGATTCTGAACACCTTAAAGAAGGGCAGATCATTTCGCCTAGAGAATTGCGCGATGAGAATTCTATACTGAAAAGAGCCGATAAGGCCCTTGCTGAAGCAAGAGACGCGGTGCCGGCAACGGCTACGCCAATTCTTCAGGGTATTACAAGAGCCTCATTACAAACCAAGTCGTTCATCTCTGCAGCTTCCTTCCAGGAAACTACAAAAGTATTGAACGAAGCTGCTGTTAGCGGTAAAGTGGATACACTTGAAGGTTTGAAGGAGAATGTAATAGTAGGTCATAAGATCCCTGCCGGAACCGGTATGAGAGACTACGATACCATTATCGTGGGGTCCAAAGAGGAGCTTGAAGAAATGACTCGCGAGAAACAGGAAGTTAATTATAACTAATAATGATACACTTGCGCTCCTCACCGGAGCGCAAGTTGTTTAAAGAAAGAAATATGGCCGACGATAAAAAACCAAAACAAGGGCAGATCAACATTGAGTTGGATGCCGAAGTGGCACAGGGAATATATAGTAACCTTGCTATTATAAACCATTCACAATCTGAATTTGTGGTGGATTTTGTTACCATCATGCCGGGAGTTCCAAAAAGTAAGGTTAAATCCCGGGTCGTTTTGACACCCCAGCATGCTAAACGTTTTTTAAAGGCGTTAAGCGATAATGTACAGCGCTTTGAAAATGCACATGGTGAGATAAAAGATTATCAGCAACCACCTATCCCGATAAATTTCGGACCAACTGGAGAAGCATAAAAAAAGCCCCGCATTTGTGGGGCTTTTTTTATGAATTAGAAAGACTTATTTAATATGACCATTTATTCGTTATTCTGCATGATTATCCATTTCTGCCGAGTACCGTCATAAACAATATTGATCATTCCATATTGTTTTGCTCCACTTTTATTGTTCGATTCTATTCGGTTAACAGACGATGAATTGTTGTTGTTGGCCTGGAGTTTTAATTTTCCATCCTGGGGATAAAGCCACACACTTTGGCCGTCGTATCCAGCTTTTATTCCTGTTAATTTACTTTCACCTAATAAGAGATTGTAAATCCTGATAATACTTTTGTCTTCATTTAGTTCACCTTCACCAATTAGAAGATCTACATCGTGATTGGTTTTAACCGGAAGAATGATGGATCCAAAGGAATGATCGGTTGTATTTTTAATACTTAAAACGTTGTTTTTTAGTTTGAGATTACCTCCTATTTCAACTTCACGGAAGGTGCCGTCTTCGTCTAATCCACCAAGTTTGCTGGATGTAACCGTACCTTGATCGGTATTAGTGATTCTTAATGTTCCGTTCACATGAAGTGTTTCCTGGGGGTCTGTGGTTCCTATACCTACCTGGGCGAGGATAGATAAGGATGCAAACATGAACACAGTAGTAATTAACTTCTTCATAAGTATATGTAATAATTTGGGTTTTGAGCGGCAAATGTAAACAGGGAGTTTTTAATTTTCAAAAAAGTAGGATATATATTACACAACATCTATGTTAAATTCGATGAAGTTACTATTAACATCGTTTAAATGCATATTACGTAGTTGTAGAGCGCTAATAATTAACACTTTAAATTAGTGCTGATCTATGAAAATATGCTAAATCAGATATTTTAATCGATGAAATTATCAGGAATAATTCCGATTTTAGACGGATCGAATTTGGAATAAATAGTATGAACTGTTATACGAATGTTAGCCTTCACTATTAAATTACTTCAAGATTAATTAGCCTACCTTTAGAGAAACCAATCTCTAATGTTCAAATTCTTTAGGAAAATTCGTTACGACCTTGTAAAAAAAAATAAAGCCGGTAAATATCTAAAATATGCCATTGGTGAAATTGTGCTTGTCGTTATTGGAATTTTAATTGCCCTAAGTTTGAATAACTGGAAGGAAGATCTTGCCGACCAAGGAGAAGAATCGAGAATACTTGGAGGTTTAAAACAAGAATTCGAAGTGAATCTCGCTGAAGTTAGCAGAAACATTAAATTAAATACCTCGACAAGAGAATCGACAATTGCTCTTATCCAACTTATTCATACTGATAACCCTTTTACTAATCAGCGTTATTTAGATAGTCTTTTAAATGAAGTTTACATGTTCGGGTCGTTCGATGCGCAAACAGGACTAGTCAATGAAGTCATCAGTTCTGGGAAATTATCGATTATAAAGGATACGGAGTTACGAAGTAGATTAACTGGTGTTTCAGGGCTTTTGGATAATCTTGAGGAAGATTATATAATTCGTAATGACTATTATTATAACCATATCATTCCATTCTTAAGCAAATATGTTTCAATTATCAATCAAGACAAATTCATGGATTTTTCAGGTTGGTCTGAAACTTATGAATCAAATAAATTAGATGACTCACCTCTTAAACAGAAGTATAAGGAAATTGATTTACTTCAGTTTGAAAATTTATTCGCTATACATAAAGTGAATAATGAATTCGTTAATCTTGATGAGAATGATTTGAAAGAATTTTTTACTCAAACTCTGGTGATAATCAATAACAATTTAGACCCCAATAAACATAAATAACCAAAGGCTAACTATTACCATCAAGCCTTCAATTGTGCTGATTTATTGATTGAAATATAACTCCATTTTATATTCGTAACGCCCACGGCTATACCCTCGTTGCCCTTGGTTTATAGCTTGCCGAGTGAACCAGACCCGCCCTAGCGGGTTAGCGAGGCAAGTGGACTGGTTTTCGGTTAAAGATAATCTTTTTTGGTAATTGGAATTTCCGGATTACCGGAAACAGGCCATGGGGTATAGCCTATGTTGTGCTTAGTTTTTATTTTCAAAATCGTCAACCTTTTTTAAGTGTCTTTTTCTTAGATTTTCTGCGTATTTAATAAAAGAGCCGTCAAAAAATTGTTTATTCGGACTTTTTAACAATGCACCAA
>QQUG01000063.1 GCA_008501705.1 Flavobacterium sp. | reverse complement strand
CAGCGACAAAAATTACTTAAAGGTCGCGGAGAATTATCAGAATCGACAATTGGCAAGATCTCGGCTTTGGTTTCCGGTATTAATGATCCCAAAGAAAAGGCAAGAGCGATCTATGAGTACATGCAATCCAAAACTCGATATATCAGCGTACAGATAGGAATTGGGGGCTGGCAGCCCACTTTTGCTTCCGAAGTTGATGAATTAGGTTATGGAGATTGTAAGGGGTTAACAAATTATACGCAGGCTCTATTGAAAAGTCAGGGTATCGAATCCTACTATACCATTGTTGATTCGGGGCCTGGCGGGCAGGATATCGATGAGGACTTCGTTGCGTTGCAAGGGGATCATGTAATACTAACAGTTCCCTTTGATGATGAAAATGTTTTTTTAGAATGTACGAGTCAGCAACTACCATTTAATTTTCTAGGTACTCATACCGATGATCGTAAAGTACTGATGGTGACGCCTGAAGGTGGTATGATGACCAGAACTCATACGTATTCACCGGAAGATAATAAGATAGAGTTGAAGGCCAATGTTACCTTGCAGGAATCATTAAAATTGTCGGGCACCTTAACCCAGACTTCGTCCGGGATACAATATGCTAATAGATATTATATGGAGGATGAAACTTCGGATGATGTAAATAACAGATACAAACAATATTGGTCACACCTAAATAATCTGGACCTGGCAGACATTAACTTCAGTAATGATAAAAAAGAGGTGAAATTTACCGAATCATTGTGGTTTGAAACAGAAGGTTATGTTTCTATGGCCGGATCCCGAATCTTACTTAACCCAAACATTTTTCAGCGAATTGAAGATATACCTTCAAAAGTTAATAACAGGACGCAACCACTGGTTATTCGTCGTGGCTTTACCGAGACAGATAACATAACGCTTTTACTTCCACTAAATTATGAATTAGAATCTGTATTCGATCCAGTTTCTATCACTACAAAATTTGGAACCTACAGATCGTCTGTCGAAATAGTAAATGAAGCAACCATACGTTACAAGCGGGAATTTCTATTAAATTCCGGCCGATATCCAAAAGAAGATTTTAACGCCTATGTGGACTTTATCAAAGATGTAGTCCGATCAGATCGATCCAAGATCGTGTTTATTCAGAAATAAAAACCATAGATATTTCCAATATGAAAACTACCATCCTTAGCCTAATTATCCTTTTTATTACCCAATGTGGTATTGCACAGAATTACAAATACGGAAAAGTTTCTAAGGCGGAACTTGAAGAGCAGGTGAATGCTCAGTATCCAGAGGCAAATGCCACAGTGTTGAATAGGGAAATTAATACCTATTACGAATATAAACAGGGCGTTGGCTTTACTTTGTTCAAAGAGGTTTTAGAACGAGTAAAGATCTATGATACTGAGGGATTTGATTGGGCGACCAAATCGATAAAAATATATAATTCCGGGGCAGACAGGGAAGAGATCGTAACGCTGAAAGGTGTTACCTATAACCTGGACAATGGTAAGATTTCCAAAACTAAATTTAATGACAAGGACCTTTTCGAACTTCGGCAAAATGATTTTCTTACAGTCTTTAAATTCACTATGCCCAATATTAAAGAAGGAAGCGTTATAGAATATGAGTACAAGATATCATCGCCTTTTTACGACATTGATGATATCGATCTGCAATATACCATTCCCGTAAAAAGGGAAGTGGTAGAAGTAAGATCACCAGAATACTTTGTATACCAAACCTATGGTAATCCTCAATCCAAACTGCATTACGATTTCTCCAAGGACTCCAGGGAAATTGATATTACGTTGAGAGGACGCAGCGGACTGGGTACGCTTGCAAAATTTGAGAGTTCGGGTAAAGAGGACCGGACCGTATCTTATAAGGAGAATATTTACAGATTGGAAGAAAACAACATTCCTCCTATGGACGTGGAAGTAATGGTGGATAACCTCGATAACTATCGCGCCAAATCGATCTGGGAACTTGCCATGGTCAACTGGCCGGGTGAATTACCTAAATCGTATTCAACCACCTGGGAAGCTGTAACCAAGAGTATTTATGAGAACGACTCCTTTGTAAATCAATTAAATAAGACAAATTACTACGAAAACGATGTTAATGGAGCTATAGGAGAGGAGAGTGATCCGCTGAAAAAAATGCAAATTATCTTCAATTTAGTTAAAAGCAAAGTTCGATGGAATAAGTACCAAAGTTACTTTCCAGGAGAAGGATTAAAAAAGGCCTATAATGAAGGATTAGGAAATTCGGCCGATATAAACCTTATGTTGGTTTCCATGCTGCGCTATGCAAGTTTAAATGCTAATCCCGTACTTGTAAGTACGAAAAACAACGGTATTCCTATTTTTCCTACCCGATATGGATTCAACTACGTATTGGCTAGTGTCGAATTTAACGGTAAATTGTATCTTATGGATGCAACAGATCCCTTTAGTGGGATTAACCTTTTACCCGATCGTGTGATGAACTGGGAAGGTAGATTAATACGCCCGGATGGGACTTCTGATGGTATTGGACTATATCCAAATTATGTATCGCAGCGAATGAAATATGTGCAGGCAGAAATAAAAGGTGATGTAATTGAAGCCTCAGTTAGGGAACGACTTGGCGGACATTTCGCAAAAAAATACCGCTCGAGGTTCATCGGAACGGATAGTGCAGAACAAATAAAAGCAATAAAGACTACCATTAACGACGTACAATTTTCTGAGTACGCTGTGAAGGATCTGGACAACCTTAAACCTAATTTAAGTTTAAGTTATAAGGCAGAATCGCCATCGATGATGGAGAATATCAATGGTAATTTATACATATCGCCTATGCTTTACTTTGGTCATTTAAGTCATCCCTTCAAAAGTGATAAGCGAAGTTATCCTATCTATTTCGAATTTCCGAAATCTGAAAGATATACTGTGAATTTAGCAATTCCCGAAGGTTATGAAGTGACTTCCATCCCCGAAGGTGCCAAAGCTAACCTGGCAAATAACCTGGGAAGTTATACCTATTTACTGAAACAGGTTAGTCCGAAAATGTTACAACTTTCGGTTTCCTTAGATATAAACTCGCCAATAATCTTACCTTCGGACTATGAATATATCAAAGCCTTCTATAACCAAATTGCCGAGAAGGAAAAAGAAAAGATAGTACTCACCAAAATTTAAGATCATGAACCTGAAACACTCCCAATTAGCCGTCGATACATGGATAAAAGACCATGGGGTACGTTATTTTAACGAATTAACCAACATGGCCCAGCTAACCGAAGAAGTGGGAGAAGTTGCGAGGATCATTGCCCGGAGGTATGGTGAACAAAGTGAGAAAGAGAGTGACAAAAACAAAGATCTGGGGGAAGAATTGGCAGATGTGGTTTTTGTAGTACTTTGTCTGGCCAACCAGACCGGGATCGATCTGGAGGCAGCATTCAATAAAAAATTAGAAAAGAAGACAAAACGCGATCACGATCGCCATCACGGAAATAAAAAACTAAACTGATGTTTAAGCGCGTACTTGCTCAAAAAGGATTTTGGAGATCGGTGGTATCCTTAGCACTGGCCTTTGCCATTTTATTTGTGATAATAAAATGGGCGATAGAAGGATTTTCCATGGCGTATTTCACCGAACAAAACCCGCTTTACTTTCTGCTGGGGATTCTTGTTGCCGGCCTTGTTTATGGTTTCTTTGTAACCTTCGGAAAGTTTAGGGCTAAATTGAAGAAAGAAGACCTAAAAAAATGATAGCTGAACTCAGCCACGACAGTTCTGTCACCATAGAACACCCCCATATTGAGGTTACAGGTTCTAAAAGCGAATCTAACAGGCTATTGATACTTCAGGCACTGTTTCCTCAAATTGAGATAGAAAATCTCTCTAATAGTGACGATACACAATTGCTTCAACAGGCTATCAAAGACAGGGATAGTAAACTTATAGATATCCATCATGCGGGGACGGCTATGCGTTTTTTAACTGCCTATTTTTCTGCACAACAAGGAAGGAATGTTGTACTTACCGGAAGCGAACGTATGAAACAACGGCCTGTTTCATTATTGGTTGATGCGCTTCGGAAACTAGGTGCGAAGATCGATTACAGGGGGGAAGAGAGCTATCCGCCACTGCAGATCACGGGAACCACCTTGAGATCGGGGGAGATAGAGATCGCAGCCGGGACGAGTAGTCAGTATATTTCGGCCTTGTTACTTATTGCACCTTCACTTTCAAATGGTTTAAAAATTAGAATGCAGGGGATGGTCACCTCCAGGCCGTATATTGAGATGACCTGCCAATTGCTGAAACAACTGGGATGTACTGTTATTTTTTCTGAAAATTATATTAGTGTAGATCCTCTCGACAAGCCTGAGGAAAGCAGGTTTACAGTAGAATCGGACTGGAGCTCGGCTTCCTATTTTTACAGCCTGGTAGCTCTTTCCGAAGGCCTTTCAGTAACATTAAAAAATTATAAGAAAGAGAGCTTGCAGGGAGACTCGCACCTGGTTCGTATTTACGAAAAACTTGGCGTGGAGACCAGATTTGATGCGGCCAGCACAAGTATTTCGCTTACAAAAAAGGATGTTACACTTCCGAAGCTATTAGAACTGGATCTGGCCAAAACCCCGGATATAGCACAAACCATTGCGGTGAGTTGTTTCGGACTAGGGATAGGGTGTAAACTTTCAGGGCTGCACACTCTGAAGATCAAAGAAACAGATCGTTTAGTGGCCTTACAGACAGAGTTACAAAAATTGGGTGCCATGGTTGAGATCACAGACAATATGTTGCAATTATCTCCTTCCGAAGCCATAAAGTCTGGAATTACCATAAAAACCTATAACGATCACAGGATGGCTATGGCATTTGCACCCCTGGCATTAAAGCAAAATATACTTATAGAAGATCCCGAAGTGGTTTCTAAATCGTTTCCATCCTTTTGGGAAGCCATGACTGCTGTTGGGATTAAGTATGAAATTAAAAGATAAATCCCGATTTACTTGACAACCCCTGTTTTGAGATTGTATATTTGCAGCTTTTATAATAAAACCGCACTTCTATGGGAATGAAACTCTCCAATTTCAATTTTAATCTTCCAGCCGATTTATTGGCCGAATACCCGGCTCCCAATAGGGACGAGGCAAGGCTTATGGTATTAAACCGGGAAGATCACAGTATTGAACATAAAATGTTCAAGGATCTTATAGATTATTTCGAGGAAGAAGATGTGCTTGTCTTAAACAATACGAAGGTGTTTCCTGCCCGATTATTTGGGAATAAGGAAAAGACCGGAGCGAGAATTGAAGTATTTCTACTAAGAGAGCTTAATCCTGAGACACGGTTATGGGACGTGCTGGTAGATCCTGCCAGAAAGATCCGTATTGGGAACAAATTGTATTTCGGGGAAGACGAATCCTTAGTGGCTGAAGTAATTGATAATACCACCTCCAGAGGTCGAACGCTACGTTTCTTATTCGATGGATCCTACGAAGAGTTTAGGAACAAACTCACCGAACTGGGAGAAACCCCATTGCCAAAATATATTAAAAGAGAGGTAGAACCTGAAGATGCAGAGCGATACCAAACCATTTTTGCCAAGGAAGAAGGTGCCGTTGCGGCTCCAACAGCAGGATTGCATTTTTCGAAGCATCTGTTAAAGCGCCTTGAGATAAAAGGGGTTAATTTTGCTGAAGTGACCTTACATGTTGGCCTGGGAACCTTTAGTCCGGTTGAGGTTGAGGATCTCTCCAAACATAAAATGGATTCGGAAGAAATTATTATCCCTCAGAAGGCTGTAGATACGATCAACACAGGGATCGTTCAGAAAAGGAGGATCTGTTCGGTAGGTACTACGGTGATGAGAGCGCTGGAAAGCTCTGTTTCTTCTAACAATACTCTAAATGCGTATAGTGGTTGGACCAATAAATTTATTTTCCCCCCTTACGATTTCAGTATTGCGAACAGCATGGTAACAAACTTTCACACTCCAAAGTCCACCTTACTAATGATGGTTGCGGCTTTTGCGGGTCACGAATTTATAAAAGAAGCATACGCTGAAGCGATCAAAGAAAAATACAGGTTCTATACCTATGGTGATGCAATGTTGATCATCTAAAAGCTTTAAAACCCGATTCTCATCGGGTTTTTTTGTATTCTGTGGTTTCTATTTCCTAAAATCAAAATAAAAAGGTATTTTAGTATACTTATAGTGCAACTAATCAATACCTTAAATGAAAAAAGTTTTACTATACTTTTTCTTTTTTGCCTTCATTATTTCATCCTTTGCACAGGATGGAGGTAACTATTTACCGGTTAGTTGGGAACAAAATATTCAAACCAGAACTACTCCAATCGTCCTGCCGCCGTTGGATCTGTATGAGATTCAGCAGCAGGATCTTATTAATGACAGGGACAAAAGTCTACCCTGGCGCTATGGAGTAGAAAGAAGCCTGCAACTCGATATAAAGGAGGAGGGTACACTTACAGAATTAGCCAATGGTGATAAAATATGGCAGTTAGCTATCCAATCTCCAAACGCTATCAGTCTCAGTATAAATTTTGACCGTTTCTACATACCCGAGGGCGGCAGGTTACACCTGTTTAACGACGATCGCACCGATGTTTCTAAAACCTATTCAAAAGCCACCAACAGGCCTAATAAGCGGCTTGGGTCCTGGTTTGTAATGGGAGATATCATTTGGATAGAGTATTATCAGCCTGCTCACGTGACCGAAGAGGCTAGTTTAAAGATAGAAGGACTTATTCATGGTTACAGGCTTGGCAAGATAAATAGCCTGGTAGAAGGAATGCGAGGCCTTAACGATTCCGGGGATTGTAACTACGATGTGAATTGCCCGGTTGGAGCAGATTTTGATAGTAAAAAGGACCTGATAAAAAAGGCAGTAACCCTGCTGAATCTTGGAAACGGATATTTATGTTCGGCGGCACTTATAAATAATACCGCCCAGGATAAATCACCTTATCTATTAACTGGAAATCACTGCCTGGAGAATAGCGACCCTGCACTTTGGTCTATCCGTTTTAATTGGGTAAGCCCAGATCCTGTTTGTGGTACAGCGGACGATAGCGAGGATATCCAGTCTAATTTCACAATGAGTGGCGCCGAGTTAAGGGCGAATAACAACCTAAGCGATTTCGCCCTGGTTGAATTATACAATGAAATACCGGGGACCTGGGATGTTACCTTTGCCGGATGGGATAACACAGACGATCTGCCGGAATTTGAAGTGGGGATCCACCATCCCAATGGGGACATCATGAAAATATGCAGGGACGACAGTGGCGCCATAAAAGAGAATGCCAATGGTACAGAAGTGTGGCTAATTAAAGGGGTTTCGGTTGGGAATGGAGACGGCTGGGAGATTGGCACCACCGAAAGCGGGTCATCAGGATCTCCATTATTTAATGAAGATGGCCGGATTATTGGTCAGCTTTATGCCGGACAATCATTTTGCGAAGGAAATCAGAACAATGGCGATTACGATATTTATGGCCGTTTTGCCGTTTCCTGGGCTGCTGCTTCAGATCCACAAAGCAGATTGATGGACTGGCTGGATCCTGCCGGAACCGGGCAATCTACCATGGACAGTATGCAAAATATCTTAAGTGTTCCAGATGTTGAACTTACCGGACAACTGCAAATATTCCCTAATCCGGCATCTACAGAGATAACTATTATGAACTCTCGCTATCCCAATCTGGTGTACAGGTTTTACACCGTGACCGGAAAACAGCTATCTATAGGATCCTTCTCGAATACTATGAATACGCTCAATGTGGAGTCTTATGCCAGAGGTATTTATTTTCTTCACCTTATCGATGAGGACAGTGGTGCCGATATCACAAAAAAGATCATTATCAACAGATAATAGACGATTCTCTCTTTTTTCTTTTTCAGTTTAACTCCCTTAGTTTCATTGTACACTATTATATGGTATTTTTGCATGCGGATGGAAACAGTGAAAAAAGATATTAGGGCATTGTCTAAAGAGCAACTTCAGGAGTTTTTTGTTGAAATGGGTGACAAGAAGTTTCGGGGGGATCAGGTGTACGAATGGTTGTGGAACAAAGGGATCCATAGTTTTGAGGATATGACCAATATCTCGAAAACCACCCGCGCTCAACTGGAAGAACATTTTGTGATCAATCATATAGAAGTAGATAGTATTCAGAAAAGTAATGACGGTACTATAAAAAACGCTGTAAAATTACACGATGGATTGATAGTAGAGTCGGTCCTTATCTCTACTAGTTCTCGCACTACAGCCTGTGTCTCTTCCCAGGTTGGCTGTAGTCTCGATTGTAAATTCTGTGCCACAGCTCGCTTACAGCG
>QQUG01000205.1 GCA_008501705.1 Flavobacterium sp. | reverse complement strand
TATAATTTCAGCCTCAGGAATATTGGGCATTATGAGATACGCTTCGGGTAACAAACACAAACGAAGCTTTCTTATTCCATCTTGGGACAAAAGAGGCGAGCCCTTGTGTGATCGCACAATCGGATCTCCCCCACTGCATTTATCGATATTATGCGTTCCCAAAGAAGAACGAAGAAAAATTTAGCCATGGCTTATGAAGATGATTAAACGCAACATATTATTATGCTTTTTGCTGTGTTTATCATCTCTATTCGCACAGCAAGATTCCGACAGTCTTCTGGAAACTGCATCTCGGCTTATCTATGAACGACCACAGGAGGCGATAGACCTGGCCGGCAAAGTGTACGAAGATAGCTCGACCAATGAGGAGGAGAAAGTTAGGGCCTTGTTGATAATTTCTTCCGGCTATGCATCCATGCGCGACTATGATCATTCGTTGGAAAGCATGCTAAAAGCCACTTCCTATTTCGACAAGCTTAAAGATGAGTCGCAAAAGATCAACATACTAAACAGGATCGGGGGCCAGTATGAACAGATGAAGATCTATGATAAGGCCATCGAATACCTGGATCTGGCGCTGGAAAGGATTGAAAACTACCCTGTTCAGGATTCCGTTAGGCCGTTTTTAGGCTATAATAATGTAATGCGAGGTTTTATCTACCGGGAACAAATGAATTGTGAGATAGCTTTAAACTATTTCGACAGGGGAATAAATGCCTATCTAAATTCGACAGAGAATAATACCAGGAACGGTAACGTAAGTATTATTTATTACAACAAAGGAAATTGCCTTATCTCCCTGGGTAAACTTGACGAAGCTTCCGAAAGTTTCTCCCTTTCTAAAGAGTATGCAGAAAAGATCGCGGCCAGTAGCTTGATCGGGTTTGCCAATAAAGGCCTGGCCGAAGTGAATTCGAGACAGGGAAATTACAAAGAAGCGATCGATATCTTGCAAACAGCATTGACCCAGGCTGAGGCCGTAGGGGACCTGGTACTTAATCGCGGCTTATATTTTGGTCTTTCTAACAACTACCTCGCTTTAAAAGACTGGGAAAACTACTCCAAATACAGAGATCTTTACCTGGAATTAAAACTATCCACCCGTTCGGCCGAACGGAGTTCCATTAATCAATCCCTGGTTTCGATCACAGAGGAACGCGAAATGGAGATCGCAAATTTTCGTAAGACCTACACACCTTTATTTATAGGCTTGGGTATCCTAATTCTGGTGATACTTTTTTACTTGATCCGAGAGGTAATTCGTTCAGAAAAAAAGTTAAAAAAATTAAAATACACCCTTAAAAACATATAGTTGGCCTTTTTTAAAGCCACAACACATTGTTTTTCAGTTTAAACTTTATCTACTTGTTTATCTGATAGTTACATGAATTTTTGTCTTTTAAAATTCATGAAATCCAAAAGATACTTTCTTTTATTGTTAACTATCCCACCCTACTTTGCGCCAAATTTAATTACAAATCCCGGGCTGGACTCGTAACCATAAAGTCACCCGCATAAACTGAAAAATGATGAAAAAAACTATGTTATTCACTGCATTGAGCTGCGTGTTCTTCACGGTAAATTCGCTGGCTCAATTTGTAGTAAAGCCTACGTTCTTCGAAACACACAGCGTATCCAATGAAGGAGTTGTATCCGGCTATGAAGCACAGGGTGGTCCTTATTCAATTTGGAAACCAGACACAAACGAATTTTACCAGATCGGTGGGGCAGCACCAGGACTAGGAATTGGTGGGGCAGCAAGATTCTCTGGAGATGGAATGTTCCTTTCCGGAACAGACCTGGTTGATATTGGGGGTACTACCTATTCTATTATGTCTCTGTACGATGTTACCAACGACCAGTGGACAGAACTTGGAAGTTTTAACTACTCCATAGACGATAACCTTAGTTCAGGTTATAATATTTCCGGTGACGGAACCACAGTGGTGGGAAGTGCTTATGTTGAACCAACTCCGGGACAGTCTGGTGTTGCCGTACACGCAACCGCCTGGACAGCTTCTACCGGACTTATAGATCTGGGAAGCTTATATACCAATATCAATAGAAGTACTCGCGCTAACGATGTGAGCGAGGACGGAAGTGTGATCGTAGGATGGCAGGATTTTAACGGTCCGTGGAAATCGGCTGTATGGCGTAAAGATTCCAATGGCGATTATCTTCCTAACGAATACCTTTTAGTTGATCCTAATGGTGATCCACTTGACGAATACAACCAACTTGGGGAAGCAACTGCAGTATCGGCAGATGGGAACTGGATAGGTGGAAAAGGAGATTATGCCAATAATAACGAACCCTGGATCTGGAATGAAAACTCAGGATATATGTCTCTGGGCACCTTAGCCCCTGGAAGTACTGGTTACGTAACAGATATTAATCACGATGGTACCAGAGTTATCGGTTACTTCGTGATTGGCCCATGGGATCCTAATGTACCTTTTATCTGGACTTCTACGGGAGGATTACAGGACTTTAATGACTTTATCACCAATACATTGGGTTACTCTATGGGGGCAAGCCCGGTTTACACACCCAATGCAATGTCTTCTAATGGCGAATTTGTGACCGGCTGGGGCTACGATCCAACCATAGGAACCTGGGGAGATCTTTTTACCTTCCGTTTACAAATGCCCGGAATTCCTAACAATGATGGATGTTCCGATGCCATTGCGCTCTCCTGTGGAGATCTGGTAACCAATTCAACTACTTTTGCGACAGATTCTGGTGGTAACGGATCTGCCGATGTGTACTATTCTTATACCGGAAACGGTGATCCTGAAACGATCACCCTAAATGCTTGTGGTAATGGGACTAACTTTCCTACTACAGTTCGTGTCTTCTCAGATTGTACGCTTACCAATCAGATCGCATTTAACGATAGTTCCTGTGTTAACCAACCCGAGCTAAGTTTCGAATCGGATGGAGTTAGCACTTATATCATCATGGTAGAGGGATATGACGTGAACGATAACGGGAATTTCCAGTTACAGATGGAATGTGAGGTCATTTTAGGATCTAACGATTTTACCGATAATAGCCTGGCTCTATACCCAAATCCCGTAGATAACTTACTCTCTATCTCAGGTAAAACCGAAATTTCCTCTGTATTGGTTTATTCGGTTACCGGACAACAATTGATGGTTCGCGAGCTCAATGCTACTTATGGTGAACTTGATTTCTCAGCACTTGATAGCGGAATTTATTTCGTTCAGGTGAATTCAGATAACAAATCTGAAACCTTTAGAATTGTGAAGAAGTAATTTTTTCATTATTTATGATTGATGTGGGAACCGGTGCTTATGCATCGGTTCTTTTTTTTATTTTTCTGAATCTATTAAATTTATCAACTCGATAAATTATGGATGATTCGGTATATTTTTTGTGGCATTTCTGAATAAAATTCTCTTATGAAAAATGCAATTCTACTCCAGGTTATTGCGCTTATTTTTTCATGCAGCGCTACTGATGAAAGTATTACTACCGAAGAGGTAAATCTTATCGTAGATCATTATAAAACGACCTCAGCCTACAACGGAACCGCATATGTGATCTATGAAAATGGAAGCCTGGGCGACGAAAATGCCAAAGTATACGGGCAGATCGATAATTTTAATTATGAACCCGGATACACCTATAATCTTACCGCAACCAAAACCGTCACAGAAAATGCCGGAACCAACGCCAAAACGGTACGTTATACAGCCAATTCTGTTAATTCCCGCCAGCCGGTTCGTCCGGACGCCGAGTTCAGGGTCCCGATGATAGAATTCATCAATGGCAGAGGCTTGGCTACTTTTATCAGGCGGCAGGCAGACTCTACTTTTATCTTAGGAAATGAAATACCTTTTAATTGCAATTATTTCTGCCCGGATCTGGACAGAGCAATTGAACAGAAAAATGAGGTCACGGGAATTTTTAAGCATGGGCCCGATGACAGTTATCAACTTATGTCTGTAATCGACTAGAGCTCGCTAATACTTTGCTTCAACGTATTTTTTAAGCAGCGGAATTTGCAGGAAAAACAAGGCTAAAAATATCGTTCCGTACATGAAGACCTTAGAAAACCTGAATTCGGGCAGTAAGTGGCCGAGATCTTTCCAGGGAAGATCCAATTGACGGCGGGTTATTTCGAAAGGCAGTACAAAATATAACAATAGCGGAAGCAGGAAGACAAGGCCTAGCAAAACCCATCCTTTTATCGAGATCAATGGTTGGTATTGAATTCTTTCGGAAGCACGTTGCTCGATTTGCTCCATTAATTTCGAATTGAAATTCGGGCTCGGTTTTTGGGTGCCGGCTTCAGAAATAAGTTTCTTTAAGATACGATCTTCCTTTTTAAATTGCTCTTCCATTGCTATTTGTCATTTCGGGCAGTACGAATTGTTTTAGTAAAGTAAACAATTTTTTCCTGCTTCTGTGTAATTTCACTTTAATATTATCCTCTGTTAGCCCAGTGATGGCAGCTATCTCGCGTACCGATAATTCCTCAAAATAGTAAAATGTAACTATCGCCGCATCCTGGTCTGCCAATGCCGCTATACATTTGTTGATCGTTTCGCTTCGCTGCTGCTGCTCGATCAGGTCCAGGGCATTCTCAATTTTTTGTGCTTGCTTTTCGGTAATGTCTTCAACCAGCTCCACAGATTTCATCCTGCTACTCTTTCGAACCTGGTCCAGGGCTTTCCGATAGGCAATACTGTATAACCAGGTTGAGAATTTCGATTCACCCCTGTAGCTACTCAGTGATTCGAAAGCCTTAAGGAATGTATCCTGAGCTACTTCTTCTGCTTCCTCCCTGCTCTTCACCACACGTAAAACTACCGTAAACACCAGATCCCTGTATCTTGTGATCAATTCGGAAAAAGCATTGGTCTCACCATTTAGGGTCTTTTTAATATAATACTGGTCAGCGCGTTGCATCATTAGGTGTAAGACGAAGCGAACCTTGGTTAGGTTACATCGAATTCAGAATAATAATTTACAAAATAAATGTAACCGACTTCTCAACAACTCCGTCTTAGATGGAAACGAACAAATTTAAAATCTTAAACACTCAATATTATGGGATCAGAAGTAATTATAGTGCCTATCATGTTCGGAGTTCTCTTCGGAATCTTCTATTTATACATTTCCGCTAGAAATAAGGAGCGCCTGGCACTTATCGAAAAAGGTGCGGAAGCGTCTATTTTTTACAGTGGTAGCCGCAGAGCAACGCCTATGTGGAAAGTTATAATCATCAATCTGGCTTTTCTGCTAATGGGTATTGGTCTGGGGACTTTAATTGCCGAAGGATTCGTGCAAGGATTCGGAATGGATGAAGATGTCGCCTTTCCGGGAGTTATTTTCTTTATGGCCGGTCTTGGTTTATTTACAGGTTACTATGTCACTAAAAAACTAAACAAAGACGCTTAACTAAAGTTGGTTATTAGTTAGCCAAACCGTTCTGTGACAGCTGTTATGGAACGGTTTTTTATTGCAATTTTATATTGCTGTAGGCTGCATTTATGGTAAAGGATCTGTTCGAATTGGAGTTCTGGTTATATCCACTAATAAGAACCAAACCGTTTTGTTTTCTGCTGTCTAAAGCCATTGACTTTGGGTACAGTAAGGTGGATCGTTTCCCATTGAAATCGAACGAAAATGATGTATTAGGGATGGATATAAAGGCATCGGTATTATCGAGGTCGAGACGTATCGTATTAAAGCTGCTATCAACGGCATTTATCCTGATATCGCCAAAAGACCCGCTTAAAATGGCCACATCCTGCACATAATTTATGTCCACATTGCTCGAATTAGACTCCAGGTCGATACGTTTTACATTATTGATCCGGCATTCGTCTATGTATTTTACAAATAGGGTTCCGTTATTCCAGAAGTTAACCGTTACCGGAGCATAAGCAGCATTGATGAGGGTGTTCCCCCCATCAATGCTGTTAGCTGTAAATGGCGAATAGTTCAATGTTGCTCTTACATTGTAGGCATCGGCCATTTTAATTTCTCCGTGTCTTACGTTAATCTCGGTTTTCGCGCCCTTTGGCATTTTAATACGGATCGTCTTAGTGGCTTTCACTTTTTTATATTCCCCTTTTTTATCTCCCTGGATAATTATGGTTTTATTTCCATAGGGATCTGTCATGATCTGCTTATTGTAATTTCCACCCTGTTCTTCAAACTGCTTGGCCAATTCTTCCATTTCCTTTCCAAATTCCTCGCCCCATTTCTCCATGTCCTTGCCAAACTTCTCACCAAATTCCTCGCCCCATTTTTCCATGTCTTTACCAAACTTTTCACCGAATTCCTCGCCCCATTTCTCCATTTTCTCTTCGAAATCGGCTCCAAATTTCTCATCGAACTGCTTCCCGAAATTCTCACCCCATTCTTCCATCACCTTCTCTACATTGGCAGACCATTCGTCCACTTCCACCAACCAATCATCTACTTGCCGTACAGTGACATTTGAATTGTGTTTCTTATTCAATTTGTCTACATAGGCCTGTTTATTCTTCTTGTATTCGCCTTTGTCGAAAGTAGTGTTATTTCCATGTTGTACGTTGTAATGATTGTATTCACTTCCATATTTAAAATTCGGGCGTTCCCCACTAAAAGGCCATTTTGGAAATTTATCCAACTCGGGTGTTTCTACATCGAAATTGAAATTATCATTGAAACTGAAATCGAAATCGGGCATGACAAATTTTGGCATATCCTTTAACATGTCCATTTTCTCCAATTCTTTAAGAGCTTCCAGGCCGTGTAGCCCCTTAAAACCACTAAGATGATCCATTCCCATCCATCCGCCTCCGGTATTTGAAGTGATTCGCACTTTTTTGCTACTTCCTAAAACTTCGTATTCCCAATTATCCAGGACCTCTTGTTTTTCTTTCTTGGTTAGATCGTCCCCGTCTACCGAGGCTGTTACTTCTACCTCGTTCTTATTCCAAGTTTCAAATATGACGTTGGTATAAGACGTATTTACAGATACTACTACGTCGTCATTCACATTAAAACGCTCTGTTTCCTGCACTTGTGCCACCAGGGTCGTACTGCCTAACAAAAGCGCGAACGCGATTAAAAATTTATATTGTATAGTTCTCATTGTTTTGTTTTTTAAGTTCTTCCAATTTGTTTTTAAGTTTGAACAGCATTTCCAAACGCAATTGCAAATTTTCAACCAAAGCAGTGATGGTGGCCTCATTGGGCCCAACTTCGTTTAATTCTTTATTCAGTACTTCATATTCGGCGTTGAGTTCGTTCAACCGTTTCATATAACTATCTACCAGCTCCTTGTTATCATCATTAACTTTCAATGAAGCCAGTTGCACATTTATTCCGGTTGTATAATAGGATTCCACTTTTTTTAAGTCCGGGGAAAGATCACCCAGGGTGATCACCGATTCCGGAGTAGCCTCCGTATTCGAATTGTCAACAGTTGTAAGACTATCCTCAGTCCCTTTATCAGTTATCGAGAAGTACGCAAAAGAGCCAACAGCAACAAAGGCTATGATCACAGCTGCTATTTTCAACCAGTAATTCACAGGTCGTTCCGTCTTCGACATCTCAGCGTCCAATCGCGCTGCAAAACGTTTTTCGTGCCCTTCTGATAACTTTGGTGTCCCGGGTTTGTAATCCCGCATCATCTTTCTAATATCCTGTCCCATATTCCAAGTGTTTAAGTGTTTTCTTCAATTTTAATTTTCCGCGATGCAGGTTTGTTCGAGAGGCACTCTCAGAAATACCAAGGACCTCCGAGATCTCCTGATGATCGTAGCCTTCCAAAAGAAAGAGTTTTACCACTACCCGATAATTCTCCGGTAGCCTGTCGATGGCCTGGTAAACTTCGTCCATAGTGACTTGTTCACCAATATCCCAATCGTCCTCTCCTTCTGCAATATGCAATACCCCGTCATCCAGGGATTGGACCTCCATTTTTCTTGCCTTGATAACATCCAGGCATTTATTGATGACGATCCTCTTCAACCAGGCTCCAAAGGTGACGTCCCCTTTGAACTGATCGATCTTCTGAAACGCTTTTATAAACGCTTCCTGCAATGCGTCTTCAGCAGCAGCACTGTCCTTCAAATATCTGCTCGCAACGATGAACATGCCATCGCAATACTTTCGATAAAGCTCTAATTGAGCTTTCCGATCGTTTTGTTTACATTTCTCTATTAGGAACGTGTCCGCCACTGGTGATGGTTTTTTGGTTGCTGTTCGGTTAAAAGACGACACATTTATAACTGTGTTGCAAGGAATATTAAATTTATAAAAATGTTATAACTTCACTTCGTGAGCAAGTCTGGTCAAAATACAGGTGCATTGCACGAAATGGAAGGTATTACACCTCCCTCATCGCTT